>CAUJGQ010000001.1 GCA_963170165.1 Chloroflexota bacterium
GCAATCGCCGCCGCCATCCTGGCCGAGTCGTCGCTGTCGTTCCTGGGCTTTGGCTTCCCTCCGGATAAGCCTACCTGGGGCCGGCTGCTGTTTGACGGCAAGGATTTCATGCAGCTGGCGCCGCACGTCGTCATGTTCCCCGGGATGATGATCTTCCTGACCGTGCTCTCCATCAACTTCATCGGCGATGGCCTGCGCGACGCGCTGGACCCCAGAAAGTAGCAGCGGGAACAGGGGGCAAGGATCCGGGGCTGATGCCAGCCCGTCTGCCCGAGCAACACAGGCGCCGGCCAGGTTCCCCCTTGCTCCGTCCTGGCCATCTGGTTCATCCCGGTCCGTTCGTGTCCCCCGTTTCCCTGGAGTGTCGCCATGACTGATGCCGAGCGCGCCGCCAGGCAGGCGCTGGATGATTACTTCGTCGCCTGGAACGCTGCCGATATCGATGCGCTACGGCAGACGATGCACTTCCCCTTTGTCACCATTGGCCCGGCCGGGCAGGTGATCGTCGCCCAGACAGCGGCGGACTTCGATACGGACTTCGACGCCCTGCGGGCGCGGGAGGGCTGGGGCTCCAGCACCGTTGACAGCTACACACCCGTGGCAAGCGCCCCCACCAAGGTCCACTGCCAGGTGACCTTCAGCCGCTACCATCCGGACGGCGCCCGCTACGGCGGCGGCAACGTGCTGTACATCTTCACCCAGCAGGCCGGCCACTGGGGCATGCAGCTGCGCTCTGGTATGCCTGAGCCGAGGCAATAGCGCCCGGCGGCCGGAGGTCAGGGCAGCAGCGCCGCCACCCGGTCGAGGATGCGGCAGGCGACGTCGTACTTGGAGAGGAGAGGGAGGTGCTCGGCGCCGCCCGTCGCGTCGAAGATCGAGACGCGATTGGTGTCGGTGCCAAAGCCGGCATCGGTGGCGGTGATGTCATTGGCGACAATCAGCGCCAGTCCCTTGCGCGCCACCTTCTCTCGGGCGTACTGTTCCAGGTCACGGCTTTCAGCGGCAAAGCCCACGCGCAGCACGGGCAGGCCGCTGTCACGCACTGCCTGGAGGATATCCGGTGTCTCCTCCAGCGCCAGGAGCAGGCGGCCGGAGCCGTCTTTCTTGATCTTGTGCTCAGCGCTGGCGGCGGGAGTAAAGTCGGCCGGCGCGGCGGACATGATCAGCGCGTCGGCGTCCGCGCAGGCAGCCAGTACGGCGTCACGCAGGTCTACCGTGCGGACGGCGGTGACCCGCTCCACGCCGTAGGGCGTCTCCAGCGCGGCGGTGCTGGGCGTGGCGACAAGCGTCACGCGCGCACCCCGGTCCCGCGCCGCCTCCGCCACGGCAAAGCCCATCTTGCCGGTGGAGTGGTTGGAGACGTAGCGCACCGGGTCAATCGGCTCCTGGGTGCCGCCGGCGGAGACGACGATGTGCCGCCCGGCCAGCGGGCCGCTCCGGCCCAGGGTCTGGCGCAGCGCGCCGAGGATACGCTCGGTGCTCTCCAGCCGGCCGGCGCCGCTGTGGCCGCTGGCCAGCCGCCCGATGGCCGGCCCGGCAAAGGCGGCTCCCCGCTCGCGCAGCAGCGCAACGTTGGCGGCAGTGGCCGGGTGCTCCCACATCTGGTTGTCCATGGCGGGGGCGATCAGCACCGGGGCGCGGGTGGCGAGCACGGTGAGCGAGACCATGTCCTCGGCCAGGCCGCGGGCCAGGCGCGCCAGCGTGGTAGCGGTGGCGGGGGCGACGAGCACGGCATCGGCGCGGCGGGCAAGGGCGACATGCACCTCAGCGGTCTCTGCCTCGGGGTCGAACATGTCGACGTACACCGGCCGGCCGGTGAGCGAACGCAACGCCAGCGGGGTGATGAACCTGGTGGCGGCGGGCGTCATGCACGTCTCCACGCGCACGCCGGCCTGGGTAAGCTTGGAGGCGATATCGGCAGCCTTATAGGCGGCGATGGAGCCGGTGATGCCGAGTACGACGGTGGTGCCGGTGAGGTTTGACATGCTGTCCCTTCCCCGGTCAGCCTGGGGGCGGCGCGCCGGCCACCGGCGCCCTGTGCGCGCACAGCATAGCGCGTCAATAGTGCGCGGGTAAGCCGCGCAAGGGGAGACAGACGATGGCTGCGATTCCGCCGGAGATCCGGGCACTGCTGGAGGCGCCCAACTACGTGCACCTGGCCGTGCTGCTGCGCGACGGCGCGCCGATGAGCATGGCGGTGTGGTGCGCCCTCGAGGGAGAGCACGTCATCATCAGCAGCAGCCAGGACTCGCCCAAGGTGGCGGCAGTGCGGCGCGATCCCCGCGTCGCCCTGTCCGTGACTGACCTCGGGCAGCCATACCGCTCGGCCATGCTGCGCGGCCGGGTGGTGGCTATCCGCCCCGACCCGGACCTGCGCGATATGGACCCCATCAGCCACCAGTACCTTGGCGTGCCGTTTCCGCTGCGCCAGGGCCGGCAGGTGACGCTGGTGATTGAGGTCGAGCACGCTCGCTATCTGGAACTGCCTATGGTGCACGCCCCTGGCGGCTCTCCCACAACTGGCGGGTAAGCTGGGCGTGGCCGATATGCTCGCGCAGGTGCTCGACGGCGTGGATCAGGTTCCAGGCGCGGGTGCGCGGGGCGGGCGCATCGCCGATGTAGCTCACTGGCCCGGCCAGCACACTGTCGCTGCCATCGCTTTCCAGCCGGGCAAGCAGCGCGTCCAGGCGGTCCACCATGGTGGCCAGGTGCGCGGTATCAACAGCGTGGGTGGCAAAGGCTGGAATCCGCTCCTCGGCCAGGTAGCGCGGGCGGTCAAACGTGCCCGTCAGCGCCGAATCGACCAGCCGGACCGTGGCGGTGACCGCATGCGCCATCAGCACGGCCAGGGTGCTGGTGTCCGGCGCGGGCTGCCAGTTGAGCGCCTCAGGCGGCAAGCCCTGCACCACCGCCCGCAGTTCGGCGGCGTTGTCCTTGATCAGCTCATGCACGGCGGTGATGACCGGGTCCATCCATCCTCCCCCTTGGTGGGGGCAGAGTACATGGGGAGGCGAACAGGGGGAAGGGAGCCCGCCGGGGGGCAGGGCCTGCCGCCTGGGAGACGCGGGCAATCCTCGGGCGTGGTAGGGGGCGCGGGGCAGCCGGCCTGGCCCCGGCCCCCTGCGCTCCCTATTTGATCGGTACCTGGTGTGCCTCTGCCTTGACGGTGGCCGGCAGGGGGATGGTGACCTCTAGCACGCCGTCCTTGTACTCGGCGGTAATGGCGGCTGGGTCCACACCGTCGGGCAGGGTAAAGCTGCGGGTGAAGCTACCGGCAAAGCGCTCCCAGGTGTAGTACTTCGCCTTCTCCACCTTCTCTTCGGTGTGGCGCGTGCCGGTCAGCGTCAGCATCCCGTGCTCGACCGTAACGGTGATGTCCTCCGTCTTCACACCCGGCAGTTCCGCCTTCACCATCAGCTTGCCGTCGAGCGCATAGGCGTCGGCAGTGGGCGTCCAGGCTGCCGCTGTCGCCGTTGGCGTCCACACCGGCGCCGCGCCAAACGGCCGCCGGAACAGCTCATACATGCGCCGCCGCATCTCGCCGAAGTCACGCTCCATCTGCTCAAACGGCGTAACCGCCCGCTTCTCAGCCTTCTCCGTCTTGTCGGTAACGGCCACCGCTCCATTCTTCTCGCCCATCACACACCTCCTGGTGGATTGGGCAGATTCCACCATCTCGACTATCGAGCGGTGGTGGCCGGTTGTCTGTCCGGCGAGGTGTGGAACATTGCGCCGGGCAAGCGACGGTGCGGTTGTCCCGCCGCTACCGGGCAGCGCGTGGGGCGGACTCAGGACGCTCGATCTGCCCGGCCCAACCGCTGCTGGGGCGGAAGTGGTGGTTGGGTAGCTCTGCCGGAGTGCGGGCCGCACCGTCGTAGCAGACCGTAATGCGGGCAGGATCGCTCTCGCCCAGGTGGCGGGCGGCCTCACCGGCGCGGGCGAGCATGGGAATACGCACCGGGTCGAACCCGGCCAGGTAGGAGGCGGCGATATCGCAGGCCACCGGGTCGGAGCCGGCCAGCAGCGCTCCCACCGGCTTGGGCGTGGGATACAGCGGCCCTTCGCCATCGCCGGCCAGCACCGCATCGATGACGGCCAGCACCGCCCGCTGTGGCTCGGCGGCCACCTGCCCAGCGCGCGTGCCGTAGCGCACCAGCACGTTCATATCGAGCGTGGTGCGCCAGATCGTATCGTTTCCCCACCAGCTGCCCTCGCCGATATCAGCGGGCGAGCGGCGCTCCCCGTGCAGCAGGCGACGCAGACGGCGGGCGAGGGCGAAGGCAGGCACCATGCCGGCGTAGAGCAGCCGGCCATGGCGGGAGGCATTCGCGCGCTGGCGCAGTCCCTCCGCCAGTTTGCGGGTAGCAGGGGCGGCATCCGGGCAGATATCCCCGCCCTGAGCGGGTGTGCCCGCGCGGTGATGCGGCAGCAGGCGCTTTTCGTTGGTCATGCCAATGACATTCTTGAGCGCGCCGGTCATACCCGTCTTGCGGTGCGTCTTCAGCTTGGCCAGCGACAGCACCAGGTCCGCCGCCAGGACGGAGCCGGTGAGGGTGTAGCGGTTGAGCGTGGGGGTGTGGGCGCTGCTGGCGGCCTCCTCATAGACGGCAGCGGTGGAGCGCAGCCGGCGGCAGACGGCGGCGGAGAGCTGCCCGAACAGTGAGGCGCTGCCCAGGTCATACGCCACCACCCCCCGCCGGTCACCAGGCAGCGGGCGGCTGTCCACAATCACGCCGTGGCGGTCGCGTGTGGCTGCCAGGTCGCGGAAGTCCTCCAGCGTCACGGGTACGCCGTGCTTCTGCAGCGTATCGACGGTGGCCCGCAGCCCGGAGATCTCTGCCAGCCGCTCGAAATCCACCTCTTTGATCGGGCAGTCCCCAACGATGATCTGCCCCTGGGGCCCAACGGCAAGGAAGGCATAGTCGATAGCGGCACGGATAACGGCGGGATGGCAGACGGTGCCATGCAGCCCGGCCAGGCCCTGGTCGTGCTCGCTTACGACCAGGTTCGGCTTGATCAGCACCGTCCCCCCGCGCGGGGCCAGCACCCCTAGCGGGTTCCATTGCGCCGTGCCGAAGCGCTCCGCATCTAGCCCCAGGTCTGCCAGCAGCAGGCGGAATGCGGCATAGACGCGATTCTCCGGGGCGGCGCCCTCCCCGGAAATGGGCGACTCGGGGTAGGCGGCTCCGGGGGCAAACGGTGGTGCATCCGGATACGCCGGTGGCAGTGTCCGCAGGGCGACCCGGGCAGGCTTCGTGTTCATCGCTTCATCGATCTGTCACCGGCTCGGATGCCGGATCGCCAAGCTCGGACACCGTGTACCGATACTTGCCCGAGGGAGAGGGCGGAATATCGGCGACGTGCTCCACCGTCACAGCGCAGTCCTCGCCCATGACGGTATGCACGGCACGCACCAGGGCGGCGGTATCCGGTGGGGTTGTGCCGGGGATCAGGCGAATCAGCACATCGTCATAGGCGCGCTGCACCACCTGGACCCGGCGCAGATCGCCCTGATTGAGCACCACGCCGATCATGTGGATGAAGTACTCGCCCGGCACGATGCGGCCGTCACGGGTGCGGAAGTTGTCGGTGCTGCGGCCACTGACATGCGCCAGCACCTGGGCGTCCGTGCTCCGGCCGGAGGGAGCGAGTGTGCCGCGGTCGCCGATACGGTAGCGCAGCAACGGCATCGCGTCATTCATCAGGCTCGTCACGAGCAGCTCACCCTCCACGCCGGGGGGCACGGGGCGGCCCGCCGCATCCACCACCTCCACCACAGCCGCCCAGGGCGCCACCCACAGCCCCGCGGCGCCGGGCCGCTCACAGGCGATGTCCCCCACCTCGCGCGAGCCGTAGCGGTTGTACACCGGGCAGCGGAAGACCGCAGTGATGGTCTCACGCATCACCGGGTAGAGCGTGCCGGCGGAGGTGATGATCGCCCCCGGCGGCCGTACCGCAATCCCCTCGCTCTGGGCGAAGCGGGCCAGCTCATACAGCGCCTGCGCATAGGCGATCAGCAACCGGGGCGGGCGCCGGTCGATCTCCTCCAGGTAGGCGCGCATACCGGCAGTGGTCATGCGGAAGGCGTTGAGATAGCGCGTGCCGGTCGCCCAGTTCGCCAGCGCCACCCGCCGGCCGGCCGTCCCTTCCAGCAGGTCGCGCTCCGAGCCCCACAGCCGCAGCTCGCGCCGGCCGAACTCGCGCCCGGCCAGATGGCTGAAGAACAGCGAGGTGGCGTTGGCCCGCTCGGTGAAGCCGCGGTCCTGCCACAAGCGGACAGGCTCACCGGTAGAGCCGCCGGAGCGGTTGAGCGTCCACGTTGCCCGGTCCCCTACCGTGGCGGTCAGCGCCGCGAACCGTTCGCGCAGGTCATCGCGGCTGAGCACGGGCAGGCGGGCGAGCACAGCCAGCGGGTCGCGCCGGATCGCCGTCTCGGGTACATCTGCCAGCAGCGCCGCGTAGTGGGGCACATGGCTGCGGGCGTGCAGCAGCAGGCGGCGCAGCGCCGTCCGCGTGATTGCCGCCGCCTCTTCCGGCCGGTCATGCCGCAGATACGCCCGGTACAGCCCCGGCCACCGCCGTCCACGCGCCGTCACCAACGCCGCGTACAGCGTTCCGCGTAGGTTCATATACGTAGCTTAGCGTGGCGACCGGCATCCGGGGGATTGACTCGCTCCCAGCCCCGCAACCAAGTGGGGGAGTATCGCCCCTGTTTCCCCTTCCCTGTACCCTTCCCGACATGCGTTGTTTGGGACGGTTGGTGGCGCTGGGGTTTGTGGTGGGGCTGCTGCTGCTGGCCGGCGGCTGCCTGCTGGCGACGCGCCATGTGGGGCCGGCGTTCGAGAACGGGGCATACGTCTACGAAAGCGACGGGCAACGGCGGGAAGTACGGCTCAGCACCGAAGCGGCGCGCCGGTTCGATGCCAAGATGGCAGGCCAGCTGTCCGCCGCCGATCTGGTGGGGGCGGCCACCGGCGGCGTACCCATCACCGAGGAGGAACTGAACTCGCGGCTGGCGGAGGAGCTGGCCGCCCGCGGCGTCACCGGTGTCCGCCACCCCTTCGTGCGGCTCACGGCGGACGGCGCCCGCGCCTACGCCACCGGCGATGCCGGGCCGCTGGCCGTCACCGTCTCCAGCGCGCTGAACTTCTCGGTGCAGGGTGGCCGCGTGCGCGTGGGCTTTCGTGACGTCCACGCCGGCCATCTGCCGGTGGGCGCGGTGGTGGACCGGCTGATCGACCGGGCCGGCGCGCGCGACGAGATCGAGCAGGCGCTGACGTTCGTCATCCCGTCACACGTTACCTCCATCCGCGTCGAAGAAGGCCGCCTCCGCGCACGGCTGGGCATCCCGTTACGGTGAGCGTGGGGCTGGCTGCCGAGCCGGATGAGGGCAAGGCGGGCCGGGGGTGAGAGCCGCCCCCTAGCCGTTCTCCCGCAGCCTTCCCAGCAACGCCGGCAGTTCGGCGATGGAGGGCAGCAGGTGCGTGTGGCGGGCGCCGCCGAGGCTGGCAAGGGTGCCGGCGCCGGTGAGGACGCCGATCACGGCGCCGCAGCCGGCGTTGGCGCCGGCTTCTAGGTCCAGCGGCGTATCGCCCACGGCGGCTACGCGGCGGACGTCGATGGCGCCGGCACGCTCCATCGCCAGGAAGATCATGTATGGCGCCGGGCGGCCGGCGGGGACATCGTCGCCGCAGACTTCGGCGGCGAACCAGTGGTGCCAGCCCAGGCGGGTAAGAACGGCGTCTGCCAGGTCGCGGCCGAAACCGGTGTTGGTGGCGATCTTCACACCCTGCTCGCGCAGCGCGGCGAAGGCCGCTTCTGCCCCCTCGATGGGGACAAGCGGCCCGCTGCGGAACTCATGCAACAGCTCTTCGGTAAAGGCGAGGTGCGCCTCGCGCGCCACCCGCACCGTCTCCGGCCCGGAGCCCAGCGCGCGCGCAGCGAGCTGCCGGAACGCCTGGAGCTTGTTCGCGCCGCGGATATCCTGGAGGTCCTCCTCCGTGAAGGGCACGGAAAACCGCCCCAGCGCACCGCGGAAGGCAGACAGCACGGCGCCGCCGTCATCGACGGCCGTACCGGCCAGGTCCACCACGACCAGGTTAATCATGCGCGTCATCCGCAAGGACGGACACCGGCAGCGGCGGGCCATGGGGCTGGGCACGGCGCACGCCGCGGGGCCGGGCGGTGCGTGCCAGCCGCAGCGACAGCCAGCGGGCGGCCACAGGGAGGACAGCCAGCAGCGCCGGGAGGGTGAACAGCACGATCCACTCGGCGCCGGGCAGCGGCAAGAGCCGGGCCAGCAGCCCGGCGAGCAGCACCGTGCTGGTGAACTGGATGACATCGCCCAGGATGCCAAAGGCAGAGGCGGGGACGATGCGCATCCGGCTGAGGCCGACGGTAACGGCGGCGAGGTAGAGATTGAGATAGCCGGTGAGAAACATGGCGGGCAGCGCCAGTGAGGGGCGGTGCTGCTCGGTCATGCGCAGCAGGCGGGCGCCCATCCAGCGCGGCAGCCGCGCCGCCAGCCGCTCCAGCCCCGGCAGCCCGTAGCGGCGGCCAATGCTGACAACGACCAGGAAGGCGACGATATCGGAGACGACATACAGACCGAACATCGCCAGCGTATCGAGCCCGGCGGCATGGCCCAGCCCCACAGCCGCGTAGGCTGCCTGGGGGGCGGGCAGGCACATCATCAAGAAGACTTCCAGGCTGAGCACCAGCAGCCGGCGCACGTACCCCTCCTGCAGACCGCTTCCTCTAGTGTCGCGCCCGCGCGGCTGCCGGGATACCCCTTCGTGCCCCAAGCGCCTGGCAGATAGATCAGCGCCGGTGCAACGGATAGGGCGCAAGCAGACTCCCTACTTGACAGGCCCGCCCCACTGGCGCAATAAGAGTGGGCGGGAAATCCGAAATACACTCATCGCCATAGCGATGACGCGATAGACGTATATCCGAGTCTGATGGACCGGCCCAGCGCGGACGGCCCAAGGCGGAGGGAGAACAACCATGCATTCCGGACAGACGGGGACGCGGGTAGGCCGGCGGCGGTTGCTGGCCACGGGGCTCCCAGCAGGCGTAGCCGCGCTGGCAATCGCCTGCGGCGGCAGCAAGAGCAGCAAGAGCGATAGCGGCAGCGGCAGTAGCGCCGGCGCCGGCACGCCCA
>CAUJGQ010000002.1 GCA_963170165.1 Chloroflexota bacterium
CTGCAAAATCTCGTCGGTGGTGCCGGTGAACTGGCCGTCGATGCGGGACTTGATCACGGTGTTGGCGCGGGAGTCCACCCCTGTCCACGCCGGCAGCGAGACGGAGCTTGGCTTCTTATGGTTCGGGGTGTAGTTCTCCGGCCGTGGCTCCCAGGACGAACGGCGCACGCGGGTTGCACACTCCGCGCTGGAGGGCAGCTTCGCGCCTACCGGCAGGGTCGAGAAATAATTGGATGTGCCCGATGAAGTGGAACCGATGCCCAGCAGGCGGACGTCGTCAACATAGACCGTCGGCTGGGCTGTGCCCTCACCATCCTGGATAACGATGCCGGAGATCGACTTGCCGGCGCCACCCAACTCGGCCAGCGGGATGTTGTAGATCTTCCAGGAGTTCGCCGGCGGGATGCCGCCGACCTCGGCCAGCTGCACCGGTGCGGCAATCTGTTCATCTGACGAGCCGCGCAGGCTGACCCGCAAGCGCTGATCCGTCTGGGTTGCCCGCAGCACAAAGCGCAGCGAGGTCGTGGAGTTCGTCGGAACGCTGTCATCCGTGTGGAAATAGAGTGCTCCCCAGGAGCTGGTCGCCTTCCAGGCAATCGCATACGAGCCGCTGTACTCGGTCGTGCTATTCAGGCTGACGGTGCTGCCCCACGACCAGTTCTCCCAACCGCTGGCCAGGGAATCGTAATAGACGGCCTCGTCGGTCGCCGCCAGAGCGGGCCGGCCGAGCGGCGAGGAGGTGAGAGTCAGGAGAACGGTTACGGCCAGGAGAGCCGTGAGCGCGCGAAGGCGGCGGCTGACGCGCCGGCCGGGCTGTTGACCGGCTGGTGGTGCTGCGTCATGCAAGCGGGCGCGATGAAGCATGCTCATACCGATTGCAGATCCTTCCTGCTGATGGAATATGCGGGCAACGACCAGCCCGGCAGTGGCTGGTGCGCTCGGAGATAGACCGGCCCGCAGGACGACCTTGGGGCGCAGACAGAGCCCGCTGGTACGTGGTGGCGGATCGCAGCGTTGGGGGAGATGACGATCCGCGAGGCCGCGCCGGGGACGTTACGAAAAGTACATCCCGCGCGCGTGGTCCTGTATAGAGTTAGCGGCTGTGCGAAGGCGTGTCAAGGAGTAGTTGCCACGGCGAGCAACGCAGCAAGCAGCCGGGCGTGTGTGGTCACGTCTTGGTTTCACCTCCATTTCGCTTGGGCAGGCGCTCGCTCACGAGTGCGCTGAGTACGCGCCCAGCCGCGACACTCCACGGACGGACACCGCCATCGGGACTGGCGTTTGGAGCACCGCCAGCCGCTGCTCGCGGTCAACCTGCGGAGAACCGAAGGGCAACCTTCGGTCCACGTCATTCGGTCAGGATGACCATGCTCCCTCCCTACACCCTAGGCGATTGCTGCTGGAGTGTGGGGCATGCGGAATCACAGGCGCGTCTCAAACGCGCGCGCACAGTTGCATCTCCCCGCTATCCGCACGTACCCGGCGTGCCGCGGCGACGGCGTCCGTCCGGCGGGCACACCCGCTGGTCTCAGCGCAATCACGCCGATCGATTCGTGCCGTGCCACGCGGATATGCCGCAGTGATAGCGGCATGCCGCAAGGAGATTCGCAATGCAGCGCGAACCGAACCACCAAGCCGGACCGGCCCGGAGAATCCGCCGGCGCGTACCGCAAGCCGTTGTCGCAATGGTGCTTGTCGCGCTCATCGCCGGAGCGCGGGCCGGCCACACACCGGTGGCGGGCGCCGCCGATATCCTTCCGGCAGGATTCGAGGTGACCCGCGTCGCCGGCGGCCTCACCTCTCCTACGCAGATGGCGATTGCGCCGGATGGGCGCATCTTTGTCTGCGAAAAGGCCGGCAAGGTGCGCATTATCAAGAACGGCGCCTTGCTCGCTACACCGTTTCTGACGATCACCGTCGATTCATGGGTCGAGCGCGGGCTGATCGGTATCACGCTGGACCCCGATTTCGCTCAGAACCGATGGGTGTACATCCACTACACGTCGCCCACCCCGCAACCGCACAACCGCATTAGCCGGTTCACTGCGAACGGGGATGTTGCCGTGGCCGGCAGCGAAACGATCATCTTCGAGCTGGAGAACCTCATCGATAACGGCCATCACAACGGCGGCGCCATCCACTTCGGCACAGATGGGAAGTTGTACATCGGCACCGGCGACAATACGCGCAACACCATCGTGCAAAGCACCACCAATCTCCTTGGGAAGTACCTGCGGATCAACAAGGACGGCACTATTCCCTCGGACAACCCGTACTACAACACCGCATCTGGTCGTAATCGGGCGATCTGGGCGGTGGGGCTACGCAATCCGTTCACGTTCGCCGTCCAGCCGGGAACCGGCCGCATTTACGCCAATGACGTTGGCCAGGCCGCCTGGGAGGAAGTGAACGAGATCGTCAAGGGTGGCAACTACGGCTGGCCGGACACCGAAGGGTATACCACGGACCCGCGCTTCAAGAGCCCGGTCTACGCCTATGCCCATGGAACGGGTCCGGACCAGGGCTTCGCCATCGTCGGTGGCGTGTTCTATAACCCGGCTCAGCAGCAGTTCCCGTCTGACTTCGTCGGAAAGTACCTGTTCTCCGACTATTCTGCCGGGTGGATCCGGCGGCTGGACCCGGCAACAAAGCAGACCTCCAGCTTCGCAGTGCTCGATCTGCTGCCGGTGGATCTTGATGTCGGTGGCGATGGCAGCCTGTATATCCTCGCCTCCAAGACCAACTCGGTTGAGCGGGTACGCTATACCGCTAGCCAGGGACCGAGCATCGCCACGCACCCGGAGAGTCAGACCATTACGGTAGGGCAGCCGGTGACCTTCACGGTGACCGCCAATGGCACGGCGCCGCTAACCTACCAATGGCAGCGCAACGGCGCCGATATCAGTGGTGCAACGTCTGCCAGCTACCACATCAACGCCGTTGCCATGTCCGACAACGGCGCCCAGTTCCGTGTCAGGGTCCAGAACAACTCCGGCACCGTTACCTCCAACGCTGCCACGTTGACAGTTACGGCGAATCAACCTCCAACCGGCACCATCACCGCGCCATCGAGCAGCACCCTCTACTCCGGTGGCGACACGATCGCCTACGCCGGCACGGCCACCGATCCCGAAACCGGCAGCCTCGGTGGTTCGGCCTTTACCTGGCGCATCGATTTCCACCATGACGACCATTCCCATCCGTTCATAGACCCGACCACGGGGGCGACCAGCGGCACGTTCACGATTCCGCGCACTGGCGAGACCGCTGCCAACGTCTGGTATCGCATCACGCTGACGGTGCGAGACCCCGCCGGGCTGACGCACACCTCAACCAGGGACGTGCGCCCGCGCATCAGCACTGTGACGCTTCGGACGCAGCCGGCGGGTGGCCAGATCACGATCGACGGCCAGCCGCGCACGAGCCCGTACACGTTCCAGGGCGTGGAGGGCATGCGACGCACCATCGGTGTGCCCAGCCCGCAGAGCATCGGTGGCACGAGCCATGTCTTCTCCTCCTGGTCAGACGGCGGCGCGGTTGCCCACGAGATCATCTTCCCCACGGCGGATACCACCTACACCGCTACGTTGACGCCCGGCGGCGGCGGTGGCGGCGGTTCGCTAACTGTGTATGGCGATGCGCTGGCAGCGGGTTGGGAGGACTGGTCATACGACGCGATTGTCGACTTCGATGTTCCGGCGCCGGTGCAGTCCGGCAGCCGCGCCATCGGTGTCACGATCATGGCGGGCTGGGGTGCGCTCAACCTCCACACCGCCACCCCGGTCAACGCTGCGCAGTTTACCCACCTGCAGTTCTCGGCGCGGGCCAGCGCGGCCGGCCAGCGCTTCCGCATCTCGCTGATTGATGACGCTTACCAACAGCTCACGCCGCTGGCGCTTGCCGATCTGGGTGGTGACCCGGTGGCAGGGCAATGGACCACGTACACGATCCCGCTGGCCACTCTCGGCGCAAGCGGTAAGCGCATCACCGGTATCCAGCTCAAGGACCGGACGGGCGGGGCGCAGCCGGAAGTGTACGTGGATGCGGTGGCGTTTGTGGGGGCGGCGCCGGCGCCGGTGCTGGGGATCTACGGTGACGGGCTGGCGGCGGGTTGGGCCAACTGGTCATGGGGCAGCACGGTCAACCTGGGGGTGACCGCGCCGGTGTACAGCGGCACGCGGGCGCTGTCGCTGACGGTGACGGCGGCCTGGGGCGGTCTGTACCTGCGGGCGCCGGGGCCGGTGGCGACGGACGGCTACACCCACCTGCGGTTTGCGGCCCGGGCGAGCACCAGCGGGCAGGTGTACCGGGTGGAGCTGCGGGCCGCGGACGGGCGTGCGATGCCGGCGCTGAGCCTTGCGGACTACGGCGGGCAACCGGTGGTGGGGAGCTGGCGGGTGTACACGATCCCCCTGGCGGACCTGGGAGGGGCCGGGGTGACGCTGGTGGGGGTGCGGATCAAGGACGGCAGTGGGGGAGCGCAGGCGGCGCTGTACGTGGATGCGGTGTCGCTGGGCAGCGGCAGCGCGGGGATGAGCGGCGTGGCCGGCGGACCGGCCGGCGCCGGCCGCACGGAGACCGGTCTGCCTGCTGACCCGGAGCCATAGAAACTTGCACGGCTGCGGCACACTCGATGTTTGGGGGAGTTGACCATGGCTGCTTCAGCGACGCCGGCGGTGTCCGCGAAACCGTCCGGATTTGGGAAGCGTGTTCGCCTGCTGATGAGCGCCTGTGTGCTGCTTGCTCTGGCGCTGACGCATCCAACACCGGCTGCGGAGGCCGCCACACTGCTGCCCGGTTTCGCGCTGTCGCGCGTCGCCAGCGGCATGGCTGACCCGACGGCGATGGCGGTGGCGCCGGACGGCCGGATCTTCGTGAGCGAGCAGGGCGGCCGGCTGCGCGTCATCAAGAACGGCTCGTTGCTGGCGACGCCCTTCGTCACCGTGACCGTCGATTCCACCGTCGAGCGGGGGCTGCTGGGAGTGACCTTCGACCCCGACTTCGCCAGCAACCAGTGGGTGTATATCTATTACACGGCCACCAGCCCCAATACCCACAACCGCATCACCCGCTGGACCGCCAATGGTGATGTGGCCGTGCCGGGAAGCGAAGTGCTGATCTTCGCGCTGGATCCACTAGGGGCGGCGGGCAACCATAACGGTGGTGCGATTCACTTCGGGTCGGACGGCAAGCTCTACGCAGCCGTGGGCGACAACACCCGGCCAAACGAGGCACAGTCGCTCAACAGCCAGTTGGGGAAGATCCTGCGCATCAACAAGGACGGCAGCATTCCGGCCGATAACCCCTTCTACGGCAGCACCACCGGGAAGAACCGCGCCATCTGGGCCTACGGATTCCGTAATCCCTTCACCATCGCCTTTCAGCCGGGCACCGGCCGTCTGTTCGCCAACGACGTCGGCTATCAGACCGCCGAGGAGGTGAATGACGTCATCAGAGGCGGCAACTACGGCTGGCCTGCGACCGAGGGTTACACCACTAATCCGGCATACCGCAGCCCGATCTACGCCTACGGTCATGGCACCGGCGGCGCCGAGACAGGGTGCGCTGTGACGGGTGGTGTGTTCTACAACCCGGCAGTGCAGCAATTCCCGTCTGAGTACGTCGGTGACTACTTCTTCGCGGATTACTGCAGCGGCTGGATCCGGCGGATTGACACGGCCACCAACACCGTTCACCCATTTGCGACCGTATACTACCTGCCGATTGATCTGCGGCTGGCGCCAGATGGCTCGCTCCTGTATCTCGCGCGACAAACCAATTCGGTGGAGCGCATTCGCTTTACCGGTAGTCAAGCGCCCAGTATCGCCACGCATCCACAGAACCAGACTGTCTCGGTGGGTCAGACCGCGACGTTCTCAGTGACCGCAAACGGAACCGCGCCGCTCAGCTACCAGTGGCAGCGGAACGGCGCGGATATCTCCGGCGCCATCAGCGCCAGCTACACCACACCCGCCACCACGCTCAGCGACAACGGCGCCCAGTTCCGGGTGAAGGTGACGAACAGCGTGAGCAACGTCACCAGCAACGCAGCCACGTTGACGGTGACATCGAACCAGCCACCATCGGCGACGATCTCGGCACCGGGCGCGAGCACGACCTATGCCGGCGGCGACACGATCAACTACGCCGGCTCAGCCAGCGACCCCGAGGATGGCACACTGGGCGCGAGTGCATTCACCTGGTGGGCGGACTTCCACCACGACACGCACCATCACCCGTTCATGCCGGAACGATCCGGTGCGACGTCGGGCTCATTCGTCATCCCGCGGGCGGGAGAGTCATCCACGAACGTCTGGTATCGCCTGTATCTGCGCGTGCGTGACAGCGGCGGGCGCACCACCACGGTTTACCGTGACATCCAGCCTCGAGTGCGCTCACTCACCATCACCACCAACCCTGGCGGACTGCAAATCACGCTTGACGGCAGCCCGCACACGGCGCCATACACCGTCTCGAGTGTGGAGGGCGTGACGCGCACCATCGGCGTGGCGTCCCCGCAGACTCAAGGAGGAACGAGCTACGCCTTTGCCTCGTGGTCGGACGGTGGCGCGATCTCGCATGACATCAACACGCCGGCCGTCAACACCACCTACACCGCCACGTTCCAAGCCGGTGGCGGTGGCGGAGCCGGTGGCAGCGTCTATGCCGATGCACTGGCCAGCGGTTGGGTCAACTGGAGCTGGGGTAGCACGGTGGACTTCGCGGCGACAGCCCCTGTCTACTCGGGCAACCGCGCTATCGCACTGACGGTCACGTCCGCGTGGGGGGCGCTTAATCTGCACAGCAACACCAACGTCAACACAGCCGGGCTGACGCATCTTCAGTTCGCCGCACGGGGGTCGGCAGCGGGGCAGCGCTTCAGGGTAGCGCTGGTGGATAGCAGCTACCAGAAGTTGACGAGCGTCGCCCTGGAGGATCACGGCGGCGATCCGGTGGCCGGGTCATGGAAGCTGTACAGCATCCCGCTGTCAGCGCTGGGGGCCACGGGCAAGCAGATCAGCGGCATCCAGATCCAGGACCGCAACGGCGCGCCGCAGCCGGTGCTGTACATCGACGCGATCAGCTTCGGTCCGGCTGCTGGCACCGCAGCGGTATCGGCGCCAGCCGGCGAGGACCCGGCTGTAGCGCTGGCGGCCCGGCGTGAGGAGTGACGGCGAGGAGCAACAGCCGCCCGTCGTAGCCAGGACGGCGCCCGGCTGCCCGCGTGGCGGCCGGGCGAGTGCATTGGTGAGCGATTGCGGCTCTGGCAGGGCGTGCTGACATAACCGTCTTCCGAGCGGTAAACTCGATTTCGGAATCTTGCAGGACTGACCGTGCGTAGTATGCTTCCTTCTTGACAGTTGATCCCCTGTCCGCGATACGGTAGCCACACAGGCGGTCGTACCGTGTGGAGCAGGCGCAGACACACCTGCGCCGGGAGGGGAGGTGGCGTGGTTGCAGGCGGCAGCGCGGCGATTGGGTAGCCGGCCGTCCTGCTTCCAGCGGAACATAAACCAGCGAGCAGCGCTCAGTGGAGCGCCACACACCCGTTTCCGTTCGATGGGTGGTACCGAAATCGCGCCGGAGGGCGCTGGACTTCACCCATGCCGCTGGATGGATCGCTCCAGCCAGGCGGCGCACTGATTTGAGGAGGGGCCCAACCATGTGGCCAAACCGGAGGGGTGGGCTGCTGACGGCAGTCCTCGCGCTCACGGTGCTGTTTGCCGTCGCGTGCGGTAGCAGCGATGACGACAAGTCGAAGGCGACGACCACCACCGGCGGTGGTCAGGCTGCGGCAACGGCCGCGGCCGGCGCGACGCAGGCCGCCGGGCAGGCGTCACCCGCCGCCACGCAGGCGGCTGCCTACACGCCGGCGGCGAAGGATCAGCAGGTGCTGCGCGTCCAGTACGCGGAGCCGGACTTCTTCGACCCGCACAAGTCGCAGTTCTCCCAGGATATCGGTGTGCAGCGGCACCTGTTCCGCCCGCTGTTCGCCACCGATGACAAGGGCAACCCGACCGCCGAGGTGGCGGCGCAGCTGCCCACCAAGGAGAACGGCGGTTTCTCTGCTGATGGCAAGACCGTCACCATCAAGATCAAGGACGGCCAGAAGTGGAGCGACGGCTCCGCGCTGACCGCCAAGGACTTCGAGTATTCGCTCAAGCGCACCTTCAACCCTAAGCTCGCCGGCCCGTATGCCTCGTTCCTGTTCAACATCGTTGGAGCAGAGGAGTATTACGGCGCGCTGGGCACCAAGGACAAGCCGAAGACTCCCTCGAATGACGAGCTGAATAAGCTGCGCGACGCCGTCGGTGTCAAGGCGGTGGACGACAAGACCTTGCAGGTCAACCTGAAGGAGCCCCAGGGCACCATCCTGATCCTGCTGGGCCTGTGGAACACCTATCCGGTGAAGCAGTCGGTGGTCGAGGCCAGCGGCGGCCCGGAGAACAGCGACTGGGCCAAGCCCGGCAAGCTGATCGGCAACGGTCCCTTTGTGCTCAAGGAGTACAAAGAGAAGGACCGCATTATCATCGAGGCCAATCCTCAGTACACGCTTGAGCCGAAGCCCAAGCTGAGCCGCGTCGAGTTCCGCCTGATCGATGACGCTGAGATCGCCTTCAACGCCTTCCAGACGGGCGAGCTGGATTACAGCAACGTGCCCGCCTCGAAGGTGCCGGTGGTCGACGCTGACGCCAACCTCAAGAAGCTCAACATCCGCGCTGCCGAGCCGACCACCATCGGTATCGAGTTCAACCACTCGGTCAAGCCGCTGGACAACGTCAAGGTGCGGCAGGCGTTTGCTCAGGCCATCGACCGCGACGCCTACGTCAAGGTTATCCGCGCCGGCGTAAACAAGCCTACGCTGTGCTGGATGCCCGCGGGCGTGCCCGGCTCGGTGGAGGCGGACTGCGCGGCCCAGAAGTACGATGTTGCCTCGGCTAAGAAGGCGCTGGCAGATGCCGGCTTCCCCAACGGCCAGGGATTCCCGAAGCTGAAGTTCCTGGCCAGCAACACGGCTACCGGCAAGAATCAGGCCGAGTTCTTCCAGAAGCAGCTGAAGGACAACCTGAACATCGACATCGACATTGAGCTGGTTGACTCCAAGACCCGCTCGTCGCGGTACTCCAACAGCCAGTTTGAGCTGTTCTACGGCGGCTGGCACGAGGACTATCACGATCCGGAGAACTGGCTCCCCGAGCTGTTCGGTACCGGCGGCGGCAACAACCAGGACAAGTACTCAAATTCGAAGTTCGACGACCTGATGAAGCAGGCGAAGTTCGAGCTCAACAACGAGAAGCGCATCGATCTCTACCGCCAGGGTCATAAGATCCTGATGGACGACTTCGCGCGCGTCAATGTTGAGAACACCACGGCCAACGTCGTGGTCAAGAGCAAGGTGAAGAACCTGATCCCGAACGGGCAGGATTCCGGTTTCACCGG
>CAUJGQ010000003.1 GCA_963170165.1 Chloroflexota bacterium
AGGTGCCAGACAGGTGCAGCGGGCAGCAGCTCCAGCGCCGCCTCGGCCATACCGATTCCCGCACGCAGGATCGGCACCAGGCCAATGCGATCCGCCAGTACATGCCCGGTCGCCGTACCGACCGGCGTCTTCACCGTGCGGCCCTCGGTGCGAGCGTCGGCCAGTGCCTCGTAGGCCAGCAGCCACGACAGCTCGCGCACCAGCGCCCGAAAGCGCGGCGGCGGTGTCGTGCGCTCGCGCAGCTCCGTCAGCTTCTCCTGCACGATCGGATGGCGCGAAGCGAACACCAGCGGTTCCTGCCCGGCATCACTCATCACAGCCTCAACCTTTCTGTGCAAGGATGAACGGGCAACGGGGGAAAGGGAATAGGGAATAGCGGCGCTCGGCCGGCCTGCCCGCTCTCCCGCACCCCCGGCCCGCCGCGCGCGAGAGCGGCCGGGCGCGGCGGAACGCCCGATACGGCCGGTTGACCCGCGGACAGGCGGTAACGCCGTGGCCTGGCTCATTCTGGTCATCGCTGGAGTGTTTGAGACGGCGTGGGCGCTGTTGCTCAAGGAGAGTGACGGGCTCAGCCGGCCGTGGTACACCGTGGCCTTCGTGGTCTGCCTGACCATCAGCATGGTGTTGCTGGGCCAGGCGCTCCGTACCCTGCCGGTAGGCACGGCCTACGCCGTGTGGACGGGCATCGGCGCTGCCGGGGCTGCCATCTTTGGCATGGTCTGGCTGGGAGAGCCGCGCGACGCCCTCAAGCTCATCTCCCTCGGCCTGCTCATCGGCGGAATTCTGGGCCTGCGGCTGAGCGAGGGATGAACGGGATACGGGGGCAGACCTCGTTCCCAGAAACCGGCGCAGGTCACCCACTCTTACTCAAACGGACAATACGGACGCGCTCATTGCTGGCTACCATCCGATTGCGTCCCCGCACGCAGGAGGAGCGCGACGATGGCGGCAGCGGACCGGCGCGGACCGGGGGGCTGGTTGGGGCGGACCAGCGACAAGAACGTGCATCAGTGGGAGCGGGCTGCCTCGGTGGCGGCGGGAGCGGCGCTGTCGGGGCTGGCGCTGTGGCGGCGGGGCTGGACCGGCGTGGCGCTGGCGCTGGCCGGTGGCGATCTGCTGTGGCGCGGGCTGAGCGGCAATTGCTGGTGCTACCGGCTGCTTGGCGTCAACACCGCCCGCACCGGCGCCGGACGGCGGGCGGTGATGCGCCACCGTGAGAGCATCAAGGTCGAGCATAGCGTCACCGTGGACCGGCCGGTCGAGGAACTGTATCGCTATTGGCGGCGGCTAGAGCACCTCCCCCGCTTCATGGAGCACCTGGTATCCGTGCACGAGCTGGACGGACACCGCTCGCGCTGGGTGGCGAAGGCCCCGGCAGGCCGCACCGTGGAGTGGGAGGCAGAGATCATCAGCGAGCGGGAGAACGAGCTAATCGGCTGGCGCTCGCTGCCCGGTTCCGAGGTTGCCACCGCTGGTTCGGTGCGCTTTGCTCCTGCCACCGGCGGCCGCGGCGCCGTGGTCGCCGTGTCGCTGGCGTATGATCCGCCCGCCGGTCCGCTGGGGGCGGCGGTAGCGCGGCTATTGGGCGAGGAGCCGGCCCGGCAGGTCGCCGATGATCTGCGCCGCTTCAAGCAGGTGATAGAGACGGGCGAGATCGCCACCAACGAGCAGGTCCTCTCAGAAGCAGGTGCACCATGAAGGCGCTGCGCTGGTATGGCAGAAACAACGTCCGCGTGGAGAGCGTGCCCGACCCCGGAATCGTCAATCCACATGACGCTATCGTCAGAGTGACATCCACTGCCATCTGTGGCTCGGACCTGCACATCTACGACGGCTACATCCCCAGCATGCAGGCTGGGGACATCCTCGGCCATGAGTTCATGGGGGAGATCGTGGAGGTGGGGCCGGAGGTGCGCAGCCTGCGTCCCGGCGACCGGGTGGTTGTGCCCTTCACGATCTCCTGCGGCGCCTGCTTCTTCTGCAAGAACGAACTGTGGTCACTGTGCGATAACACGAACCCGAACGCCTGGATGGCGGAGCAGACCTACGGCTACTCGCCCGCCGGGTTGTTCGGCTACTCCCATGCCTTCGGCGGTTACGCCGGCGGACAGGCGGAATATGTGCGCGTTCCGTTCGCCGATGTTGGTCCGCTAAAGGTCCCGGCCGGCATTCCGGACGACCGGCTACTGTTCCTCACCGACATCTTCCCCACCGGCTACATGGCGGCGGAGAACGCCGGCATTCGGCCGGGTGACACGGTGGCGGTGTGGGGCTGCGGGCCGGTGGGGCAGTTCGCCATTAAGAGCGCCTGGATGTTCGGCGCTGGCCGGGTGATCGCCATCGACCGCGTAGCAGAACGGCTGCGGCTGGCCGAGCAGGAGGGGCGCGCAGAGAGCATCAACTTCGAGACGAACCGCGACGTGACCGGACAGCTCAAGCAGATGACCGGCGGCCGCGGGCCGGACTGCTGTATCGACGCCGTTGGGATGGAGGCGCACGGCGGCTCATCGCTGGACGCGATGTATGACCGGGTGAAGCAGGCCGTGCGCATGGAGAGCGACCGCGCCCACGTCCTGCGCGAGGCAATTCAGTCCTGCCGCAAGGGTGGGACGGTATCGCTGGCGGGGGTGTACGGCGGCTTCATCGACAAGATGCCAATGGGCGCGGCCTTCAACAAGGGGCTGACGCTGCGCATGGGCCAGACGCATGTACCCCGCTTCCTCAAGCCGTTGCTGCGCCGCATCGAGGAGGGGGAGATTGACCCATCGTTCGTCATTACCCACCGGCTGCCGCTGGATGAGGCGCCGGCCGCGTACCGGATGTTCCGAGAAAAGGACGATGGCTGCATCAAAGTGGTGCTGACGCCGTAGCGGGAAAGGAAGCGGACGGAGCCATGACCGATAAGCCGGCAGCGGAGCCGGGGCGGACGCCGGGCAAGGCGGAAGGGACGCGCGACCCCGCGGAGCAAAGCAAGCAGGGGACAGAGCCGGCGCGCACCCCCGGCAGTGCCGAGGGGGAGCGCGAGCCGCAGCAGGGGCGCTGAGGGAAGGACAGAGAGCCGTGGCCAAGCTCACGTTCGCGGGGCACCCGGTGCACCCGCAGATCATCCCGTTGCCCGCGGGGTTGCTGCCGTTCAGCTTTGCATTGGATCTGCTACACCTGATTACCGGCAAACGCGCCTATGCCGATGCTGCCTATTACAGCATGATGGGCGGCAGCCTGGGCGCCGTGGCCGCGGGGGCCGCCGGAGCGATGGATTACCTGGAGATCAAGGAGGACACGCCCGTCAAACAGAGCGCCAACACGCACGCCGCCCTCAACACCGGCATGCTGGCGCTATACGGCGTCAACCTGCTGCTTCGCCGCGGGCGGCGGTCTCCCGGTGTCGTGCCCGTGCTGCTCAGTGCACTGGGCACGGCAGGGATAGCGGTCTCCTCCTGGTACGGTGGTCACATGGTGTACGAACACGGCATGCGCGTGAAGCGGCTCTCCCCCACGAACGACGAGGACGCAATGCGCCCGCGCTTCGACCGGAGGTTGGAGGAGGCGCTGACCAGGGGTGAGGAGATTGCCCCGGCGCGCGGCCCCGTCAGCGCCCGTGCTCGGGAAGCAACAGTACGTCCGTAAGGGGAATGCCCTCGAAGGTGCGATTGGCGGCGCGCAAGGGCTGCAGCCGGTAGCCGCGCGCCAGCACCTCCGCGCGCACCACCCGTTCACACTCGCCCTCGCGTACCTCAGCGATGATCACCGGCCGGTGCTGCTCGATCAGCTTGAGCGCCCCCGCCAGCACGCGGGCTTCGGCTCCCTCTACATCGATCTTCAGCACCTGCGGTGGGCGGGCGCCTGTGGTGAGGAACTCATCCAGCGTCAGCGCCGGCACGCGCACCCGTTCGCCATCGGCCGGCGTCTCCGCGTCGACGATCCGGCCGACGAAGGAGTAGCTGAACAGGGCGAACTCCACCTCGCCGCCGTGGTCGCTGACGGCGGCCGGGACAACGGTCACGTTACCGGCCCGGTTCATCTGGATATTCCGCTCCAGCAGCGCACGATTGCGGGGATGCGCCTCAAAGGCGTAGACATGACCCTCGGCGGCTGCCAGCCGAGCAGCCAGCAGCGTGAGATAGCCGATGTGCGCCCCCACGTCGTACACCACATCACCGGGGCGCACGTGCGTGCGCAGGGTGCGGGCTACGTGCGGCTCGTATGTGCCGCGCGGATAGGCCGGGCATTCCAGCGCCGGCATCGCCAGCCGGCAGCCGCGCAGCGGACCGCCGAATACCAGCGTGTGATACGCCTGCCGGTCCGGCCACGACCGCACCAGCACCCGGCTGGCGGCGCAAGCGGCGCGCGTCAGCTCGCGCTGGGCCAGCAGCCGCCCCTGAGCGCGGGCGGCGCCTCTGTCACCGTGGCGCAACGCGTCGAGCAGGTCCCGTCCCGGCTTAATTGTCATAACCAATTCCCATCCTTGTTCGATGCTAGGCTGAGCCGGAAACGTCGAGGCAAATGTACGCGGCGGTGACCGCGATGTATCGGCGCGAAGATCAGGCCACCGCCCGGTCACGCGCAAGCGGGGATAGCCGTCAGGTCGCTGGTGGTGGGGAGCAGGTGCGGCTCGACCGTCGCGCTGCGTTAGCGCCCCAGTACCGGCCGCTTGGGGGTAGCGGCCGCCACCGGCGCCGGCGCGGGGACCGCCTGCCGGGGGCGCACCTGCCCGGAGTCCGGGTGGAGCATCAGCGACGAGCTATCAACCGCCTCAAAGTCCGCGCCATGCACACCGGTGAGCAGCTGGCGCAGCTCGGTATTGTTCCAGCGCTCATCGGGGACGCCGGAGAGGTACCAGGCGGAGCCGTTGTCGGCCAGGAACATGCCGTAGCGCTGGAGCGCCCGCAGAATCACCTGGTTGCGCGGGGAGAAGCCGGTGATGTCGAAGTCCGCGCGCAGGCGGAAGCGCTGGCCCATCGGCGGCTGGTTGGGGTCGATGCTGTTGGAGGCGAAGTGGCGCGCCGGCCACACAAAGGCGCGGCGGGTGCGGGGCACGGTGAAGCGCAGCGCGTGGCGGATCTCCCCGGCTGCCACCTCGTCGTAGCGCACAAGTCCGGGCAGGATCGGCAGTCCGGCTGCATCGGCTGAGGTCCAACCGGCTGGGCGTAAGGCGTGGGAGCGCAGGTCGTGCACCGCGCCAGAGCCTGCCTGCCAGCCGCCACTGTCCGGCCAGGTATTCCATGTCTCGAACAGCGTGCAGTCTCCCGCCTCTACGACGAGGATATGACGGTCGCCGGAGCTGCTGGCTCCGCCCTCGATGTGCGCGTTTGGCGGGATAGGATAGGGGCCGGGGTCGGACTCGTCATCGTAGTCAAGACTGACCGGCACACGTGGCTGCCCGGCGGGCACGGCATCGTACGGGATGCCGGTTGGCCCGCCGTCCCACGTGCCACTACCGAAATCGGCCTTGAGCCCCACGGCCGCGCCGATGCTGCTCACATAGGCCGCCGACTGCGGGTCCAGCGGCAGGTCATCGACCGGTGTGTTCCAGATATGGTCCGGCGGGAACAGCGCGCACTGTCCGCCGGGTACCGCAACGATGGGCGCGCCGCCATGTTGCGCCCCGGCCGGCCGGCCGCCCAGCAGCGCCAGCCCGGCGAGCATCAGTGCCACCACCCCGCGCCGTCCCATCACGGCCGCTCACCTCAGAGCTCTCAGCTGCTCCATCGGCTTGCTATCCACCACGCACAACGCAGGAACGGACCGGCGGGTCGAGAAGGGCGGAGCGGGCCGGCACGGGTGGTGGCGGCCAGGCGGGGGCTGGCTCCCGTAGCTGGCACCGCGGCCAAGCTGCACCATCCGGGTCGGGAACTCCGCCATCTCGATGCCGCGGCCGGTGCTTCGTGCGCGTCTCGCTGGGATCGTTGCCCCTGCACGAATCCTCCGGGCTATTCCTCAGGCAGTAGCCGGTACTCGCCTTCGGCGTTTGCCTCGATGTCCGCCCAGTGAATGTACAGCGGGTGGTATTCGAGGTCGCGCCAGCGGGAGATATTGTCGCCGTAGTGGGGAGAGCCTGGCCGTCCGGAGTTACCGGGGGGAATGACGATGCGGGCGGCGTTAAGGTCGGTCAAATCGAAGATCTGGCGGTAGGAGACGCCGTGGTCAGAGCCGCGGCCGTAGCGCGCCTGGGTGGCCCACAACGTGGCGCCGTCGCCGCCCACCTCCGTATCCGGCAGGTTGAGGATGGCCGCCTGCTCCGCGTCGCGGCCGAGATTGTGCCGCCAGGTCATCCAATGGGCCGCGCCCCAGCGCCACCTGTCAGTGTCCTCCCCAAACTTCCCCCGCAGCACGCCGGCCGCCTGCGCCAGCGCCCGCGCGATCGCTGCCTCCCACGTGGCGAAGCCGCCCGGGGCGAGCATCGTGCGGTCGTCGCGGCGCAGCGCCCGCAGCAGCACCACCCGCTGTTCCGTCTCCGGCATCTGGGCGTTGAAGGATGCCTGTCCGTAATAGGCGGTCACCGTCAGCGCGATCAGCTGCTCGGTGGTCTCCATGTAGACCAGCGCGGCGCGGCTGTCGACATCGGTATGCGCGTCCCAGCCGCGCAGCAGGGCCTGCATCGCTTGGGTGTCCCGGTCGCGGGCGGGCGCGGATAGGTAGCGGGCGCTCAACTCGCGGGCGGTAAGGCTCACGAGATCGCCATGCATCGCCGGCATATCATCCGGCGAGAAGCTCCGGCGCTCGGCGAACATCTCTGCCAGCCGGTCTGCCCGCCAGGGCGAGCCGCCGAAGGTGAGGTAGTGTGGGTATTCCTCGGGCGTGGTGCGGTTGTTGGCGGTGGCGATGTAGCCGTTGGCCGGATTCTCATCGATGGGCAGCTCGTCCTTGGGCACAGAGCCGTCCCACTCGTGTGCGCCGTCCCAGCCGGGGACGGGCGTCACCCACGCCGGCCGCTTGGGGATACGGCCGGTGTACTGGTAGCCGATGTTGCCGGCCGTATCGGCAAAGCAGAAGTTGCCGCTGATGCTGTCGTAGGTGCGGAAGGCGGCGCGGGCTTGGTGGATATCGGTAGCGGTGTACAGCGCCAGCAGCGCGTCGAAATCGTGCCCCGGCTCTACCAGCCCCCAGCGGGCGGCTGCCACCTCGTCATCGGTCTCGGGATTGCCCATCGCTACCCAGCCGTGGCGTGTCTCCCAGATGGGTTCGGTGATAGGCTCACCGTCACGCACCGGGTAGGTCGCATCGATGCGGGTGAGTGGCTCCCAGGCGCCCATGTACAGCGCCTCGGGGCCGCCTGGGCCACGCCGGATGCGCTCGCGATAGACGTCCCAGCGGTCGCCGCCGGCGTGCGTCATGGTCCAGGCGACGCGGGTGTTATGGCCGTAGTACAGCGGGCCAGGGGCGCCGGGAGTGCACGGCCCGGCGACGGTAAACTCGGGGCACTCCATGTGCATCACGTGCCACTCGGCCGGGATGCGGATGTTGAGGTGCGGGTCACCGCAGACGATCGGCGCGCCGGTGCTGCTTCGTGCACCGTGGATCACCCAGCAGTTAGAGCCACCGCCCGCCGCCACTGTCCCTTCTGGCTCTTCGATGCCGTCCAGTACGGCATTGGCGTAGGGGTGCGCCTCCCGCGTCCACCGGGCGCCGGAGGGGGTGATCACGGCCATGCCGGGCACGTGGTCCGGCAACAGATTGAGCACCGCCTCCCGACCCAGCGCGGCCGCGACCTTGGCATAGCGCAGCTTGCTCGCCCACTGGTTGCCGGCCGCCACCATCTTCATAATCGCCAGCGTGTCCACCGGCGACCACGGCTCCATCTCCCAACCAAGCAGATGGAACTCATAAGGCGCGGGCATGGCCTGGATTGCGGCATTGACCCCATCCGCGTAGGCGGTGAGGATCATGCGTGCCTCGGCGGACTGCACGGCCTGCTCGGCCTCGGCGTGGCGGGCGTAGCCGGTGCGGCGGCTGGTGCGGTCCGCCGCCAGTAAGCCCTTGTTGAGGAAGCCCGCCGCCGTGCCCCGCGCCATCTGCCGGCGTAGCTCCAGTTGAAACAGCC
The DNA here is from genome assembly GCA_963170165.1 of Chloroflexota bacterium. Taxonomy (GTDB): domain Bacteria; phylum Chloroflexota; class Dehalococcoidia; order CAUJGQ01; family CAUJGQ01; genus CAUJGQ01. The sequence continues at coordinate 8,042 of CAUJGQ010000003.1, forward strand.
GGTCGCGGCCGATGGCGAATCCCTGGGCGAAGAAGGCATCACGGGCGCTGGCCGCCTGGATGTGCGGGATGCCCCAGCGGTCCAGCACGATCCGCGCCGGGCCATCCAGCCCGCGGAGCCGCGTTTCGCCACCGGCCGGGGAAAGGCAGTCTTCCGGACGTGGTTTCGCCACTGTCATCGCTTCACCTCCAGGCTCGTGCTCGTGCGCTGGCAGTATAACCTCCCGTGTCCTGGACCGTAGGGGGAGTTCGTAACCAATTGGTGAAGTGGAGGCAATCGACGCGGAAAGGCGTAATTCCGGTGACGGTAGTGCGGTCACCGTGTCACAGTGTGGCCGAATTTGTGATGTGTTCTTTGGGGCAGGTGGCAGGTTAAGCTGTATCCCGGCCCGCTTGCAGGACGCGCGCGACACGGCAGCCGCGCTGCACGCCGGGTTGCTGAGGAGGGCGCAGCATGATTAGAGGGCGCTTCGGCGCGATCCTCGCGGTCATCGCGGCGTGCGCGCTGCTGCTGGGCGCGTGCGGTGATGACAAGAAGGAAGACTCGGGCGGATCCAAGCCTGCCGGTGGCGCGAGCACCAGCGCATCGGGCGGCAAGAAGCTTAAGGTCGGCCTCGTCACCGACGTGGGCAAGGTCGATGACAAGAGCTTCAACCAGTCGGCCTGGGAGGGCGTCCAGCGTGCGCAGAAGGAGCTGGGCGCGGATGTCAAGTTCATCGAGACCACCGACCCCAAGGACTACGCCAAGAACATCGAGACCTTCGCCAACGAAAAGTACGACGTGATCGTCACCGTCGGCTTCGGCCTTGGTGAAGCGACGGCCGCCGCGGCGAAGAAGTACCCGAACATCAAGTTCATTGGCGTGGACCAGTTCCAGGCAGAGAGCGTCACCAACATCGCCGGCCTGATCTTCGATGAGGATAAGGCGGGCTATCTGGCGGGGGCGCTGGCGGCGCAGATGAGCAAGAGCGGCACCATCGGCCAGGTGCTGGGCACGGATGTGGTGCCGCCGGTAGTGAAGTTCGGCAAGGGCTACGAGGCTGGCGCCAAGGCGGTCAAGCCCGAGATCAAGGTGTTGACCTGGTACCACCCCGGCGGCCTGGCCAAGGGTTTCTCTGACCCCGAGGAGGGCAAGAAGCAGGCGCTGCAGATGATCTCCCAGGGCGCGGATGTCATCTTCGGCGCGGGCGGCAACACCGGAAACGGCGCGCTCCTGGGCTGCGCCGAGAAGAACGTGCTGGCCATCGGCGTGGACACCGATCAGTACCTGACGCTGCCGCAGGCGCAGAAGGTGCTGGTCTCTAGCGCCATGAAGCTGATCACGCCCGGCGTGTTCGACATCATCAAAGGCGTGCAGGAGAACAGCTTCAAGGGCGGCAACTTCACCGGCCAGGTCGGCCTTGCTCCCTTCCACGACCTGGAGAGCCAGGTGTCGCAGGCGGTGAAAGACAAGCTCAAGCAGATTGACGCCGGCCTGAAGGACGGCTCGATCAAGACCAACGTCAAGGTGTAACGGGCGCCGGCCCCGCCAAGCGGGCCGCGAAAGGCGCGCTGATGCCGGCGCCTCCACCGCTGCCACCGGCGCGCCGCCACGCGCTCATCGACCGGATGCGGCGCGTGCGGCTGCCCGGCCTCGGTCAGTCGATCCTCGTGCCGCTCTTGGCTGTGATCACCGCCCTGCTGGTGGGGGCGGTGATCATCCTGGTCTCCGGTGGCAACCCCGTCCGCGCCTACGAGGGGTTGTACGAGGGCTCCATCGGCTGTCCCGGCGCGCTCTCCGGCGACGCGGGCATCCAGGTGACGCGCCTGGTGTGCGCCTCCTCCGTCACCGACACGCTGATCACCGCGACGCCATTTGTGATCGCGGGACTGGCGGTGGCCTTCGCCTTCAAGGGCGGGCTGTTCAACATCGGTGTCGAGGGGCAACTGCTGGCTGGCTCGCTGGCGACCGTGCTGGTGGGGTACAAGCTGGACGGGCTACCCGCCGCGCTCCATATCACCCTGGCGCTGGCGGCGGGGATTGCGGCCGGTGCGGTCTATGGGGCGATCCCGGGGCTGCTCAAAGCCTACACCGGCGCGCATGAGGTGATCGTCACGATCATGCTCAACTATGTCGCCGGCACCATGACCAGCTACCTGCTGTCCGGCGTGATGAAGGACCCGCGCAGCGGCGCCGTGGCACGCACACCCTACATCGACACCGCTGCCCGCCTGCCGGACGTGTGGCCCGGCCCGGAGATGCTGCACCTGGGGGCGGTGTTTGCCGTGCTCACCGCCATCGGGCTGTGGTGGGTGTTGCAGCGTACCACCATTGGCTACGAGGTTCGGACGGTGGGGGCCAACCCCCACGCCGCCCGCTACGCCGGTATGAGTGTGGCGCGTACGGTGGCGCTGACGATGGCGGTGGCCGGAGGTCTGGCCGGGATGGCCGGTGCGATTGAGGTGACGGGCGTCAACTACTACCACACGCCGGGGTTCAGCGTGGGCTACGGGTTTGACAGTATCGCAATTGCGCTGTTGGGGCGGGCGCACCCGGTCGGCGTGATTCCGGCGGCACTGCTCTTCGGCGCGCTGCGCGGTGGCTCCAGCCGGATGCAGTTCCTCACCCAGATCCCGGTAGACATTATCCAGGTGATTCAGGCGCTGGTGCTGCTGTTCGTCGCCGCGCCGGCCATCGTGCGCTGGCTGTACCGCGTCCGTCAGCGCCCGCACACCGTGATCGAGGAGCGACCGGAGCCGGCGGCTTCGGTGTAAGGGTAGGCCGACGATGCTGGATGTTATCCAGTCGATGCTGGTGGTGGCGCTGCCGGCGGCCACGCCGCTGATCTTCGGCGGCCTTTCCGGCCTGTTTAGCGAGCGCTCGGGCGTGGTCAACATCGCCATCGAAGGGATGATGCTGGCCGCTGCCTTCTTCGGCTTCATCGTCGGGGTGCGCACCGGCAATCTCGGTCTGGCGCTGGGCGGGGCGGTCGTGACGGGCATGGTGATGGCCTCGCTGCACGCCGTCCTCTCCATCGCCTTCCGCGTAGACCAGATCATCTCCGGCACGGTGATCAATGTGCTGGCTATCGGCCTGACTGGCTACCTGGACCGCAAGCTGTACCCCTCTGGTGCGCCCGCCGGTCAGCGCACGCTGCCGGAAATTGAGATTCCGCTGCTGTCTGATATCCCGTTCTTTGGGGAGATCCTCTTTCGCCATGGCGTGATTGTGTACGCTGCCTTTGTCGCTGTCGTGGTGGCGGCGGTGGTGCTGTATCGCACTCGCTGGGGGCTGCGGGTCCGCGCCGTGGGCGAGCACCCGTTGGCGGCGGAGACGGCTGGCATCAGTGTCTACGCCGTGCGCTACGCCAGTGTCATCGCTGGCGGCGCGCTGGCAGGGCTGGGCGGCGCCTACTTCACGCTCCAGTCCATCCCCCAGTTCCAGCCGCTGATGACCAACGGCCGCGGCTTCATCGCCCTGGCGGCACTGATATTTGGCAAATGGACGCCGTTCGGCGTGCTGGGCGCGGCGCTGTTCTTCGCCATCGCCGAGACCATCCCCTCGACCCTGCAAATCCAGGGGGTGCACTCCATTGCCCTGGAGGTGGCAGGCACCACGCTCTTCGACGTGGCGATCCCCTACCAGGTGTTTGGTTTGTTGCCGTATGTGCTCACCATCCTCGTGCTGGCTGGCGCGGTCGGCCGCGCCGTTCCCCCGGCGGCTGTCGGCCAGCCGTATACGCGGAAGGCGTGATGCGCGCGGGCAGCCGGGAGCCGGAGCGGTGAATGGCGTCTCACCGGTTTCGGGATTCGTGCGAACGTGCGATTACGGGGGAAGACACCATAAGGGCGCTGTACGGGCGGCATCCGCTGATAGCGGAGCAACGATGATCTGTACGGCGCCTGCGCAATACGATGGACGCAATACTCTGCCGGATGCCGGTGCACACGAGCGCAGCGAGCCCATGACCGCACCTACCCTTGAACTCCGCGGCATCACCAAGCGCTTTCCCGGCGTCGTGGCGAACGACGCCATCGACCTGCGGGTGGAGCCGGGGCAGGTGCATGCGCTATTGGGAGAGAACGGCGCCGGCAAGTCCACGCTGATGAACATCCTGTACGGGCTGTACCAGCCGGACGACGGCCAGATCCTGCTGGACGGCGAGCCGGTGCGCTTCTCCGGCCCGCGCGAGGCCATCGCCCGGCGGATCGGCATGGTCCATCAACACTTCATGCTCGTGCCGCCACTCACCGTCGCCGAGAATGTGATGCTCGGGCACGAGCAGCGGCGCGGCCCGCTGCTGGACCGCGAGCGGGCCGAAGCCGAAGTGCGACGCCTGTCCGAGCAGTACGGGCTGGATGTGGACCCGACGGCGCACGTGCGTGACCTATCCGTCGGCATGCAGCAGCGGGTGGAGATCATCAAGGCGCTGTACCGCGGCGCCGACTTGCTGATACTGGATGAGCCGACCGCTGTGCTCACGCCGCAGGAGGCGGATGAGCTGCTCGCGATCATGCGCGGGCTAGCGGCGCAGGGCAAGGCGATCATCTTCATCACCCACAAACTGCGCGAAGTGCTGGCCGTGGCCGATCACATCACGGTGCTGCGCGGCGGCAGGGTGGCGGGGACCGCTGACCCCAAGACCGCCACCCAGGCCAGCCTGGCGGCGTTGATGGTGGGGCGGCCAGTCCTGCTGCACGTGGAGAAGGGCCCCGGCCATCCGGGCGAGCCGGTGCTGGAGGTGTACGACCTGGCAGTACTGGGAGACCGCCGCCAGCGCGCCGTGGACGGGGTGACGCTGGCGATCCACGCTGGTGAAATTCTGGGGCTGGCCGGGGTAGAGGGAAACGGCCAGAACGAGCTGGTGGAGGCGCTGACCGGGCTGCGCCACGCGGAGCGCGGCCAGATCATGGTCGGCGGGCATGACCTCACCAACGCCGCCCCCCGCCGGTTTGTGGAGCGCGGTGTGGCGCACATCCCGGCCGACCGGCACAAGTATGGCCTGGTGCTGGAGCAGAGCATCGCCGACAACTTCGTGCTATCGACCTACTACCAGCCGCCGTTCGCCAGGGGACTGCGGCGGGTGTTCTCGGCAGTGTGGGACAACGCCGTTCGGCTGGTGCAAGCGTTCGATGTCCGTACCCCCAGCCCGGCGCTGCCGGCCGGTGCGCTCTCCGGCGGCAACCAGCAGAAGGCGGTCGTGGCGCGGGAGATGAACCGCCCGGCCGGCTTGCTGATCGCCGCCCAGCCCACCCGCGGGCTGGATATCGGCTCGATTGAGTTCATCCACAAGCAGCTGATCGCGGCGCGCGACCAGGGCATGGCCGTGCTGCTTGTCTCCGCCGAGCTGGATGAGATTCTGTCGCTGTCTGACCGCATCGCCGTGATCTTCAAAGGGCGTATCGCTGCCGTGGTGGACGGCCCCACTGCCACGGCCACCGAACTGGGGGTGCTGATGGCCGGCGCGACGCCAGAGAAGGCCGCCGGGTAGCGCCCGGCCTGCGGAGGGCATCATGGGCCGCGCTTGCCCCTGACCTCGCAGCCCATGTTCCCGCCGGATGCCGGACCCTCCGATATCAGAGAGTACAAGCATGCATGTGCATCATCTTGACCTCAGCGATGCCCAGACCAGCGGAGCGCGCATCGCGCTGTTGCCGGGCGATCCCGGCCGGGTGGCCCAGATCGCGGCGGCGCTGCCCGGCCGGGCAGAGGATTTGGGGTCCAACCGCGAGTACCATACCTACTTGGTGAGCAGCCCGGATGGCAGCGTGTTGGTGACGTCGACCGGTATCGGCGGACCGTCCACCGCTATCGCCGTCGAGGAGCTGGCGCGGTTGGGGGTGAGCCACCTGATCCGGGTGGGGACATGCGGCGCTATCCAGCCGCATATCAATGTTGGCGACGCGATCATCACCACCGGTGCGGTCCGGCTGGATGGCGCCTCCGGTCATTACGCCCCGCCGGAGTACCCGGCCGTCGCCGGCTTTCAGGTGACGCGCACACTGGTGGAGGCGGCCACCGCCGCCCGGGTGCCGTACCATACCGGCATCACCGCCAGCAGCGACACCTTCTATCCAGGACAGGAGCGCTACGACACCCACACCGGCTATATCATCCGCCGCTTCCAGGGCAGCATGGAGGAGTGGCGGCGGCTGGGCGTGCTCAACTATGAGATGGAGGCGGCCACGTTGCTCGTCACCGCGTCAGCGCTGGGGCTGCACGCCGGCGCCGTCTGCGGCGCGGTGATCAACCGCACCACCACCGAGGCGATCAACGCCGAGGGCGTGCGCGCGGCGGAGCACAACGCTATCGCCGTGGCCGCCGGCGCTGCCCAGATGCTGTTGCGGCTGCTGGGCGGGTAGCGGCGGCCGGCAGAGACCAAAGGGATGTGTGATGGCAGAACGCCGTCCTGCGGCGCTGCCGGTGCGGCAGCAAACGTCCCTACTCGCGCGGGCACGGCGGGCGATGGCCGGCGCGTACGCTCCTTACTCCGGCTTTCTGGTGGGTGCGGCGCTGCGCGACGGCACGGGCAGGGTATGGACGGGTGCCAATGTCGAGAATGCCTCCTACGGGCTGACCGTCTGTGCCGAGCGGGTGGCACTGTTGACCGCCGTTGCGGCGGGCGTCCGCGCCTTCACCGCGATTGCGGTCAGCGGCAGCGTGGATCCCTGTCCCCCGTGCGGCGCCTGCCGCCAGGTGCTATACGAATTCTCGCCCGATCTCACCGTCATCCTCTCCGGCGCCGCCGGGCCGGAGGTGCACCCGCTGCGCTCACTGTTGCCGCTGGGATTTGGGCCGGGACAGCTCACCGCGCTCAGCCAGGCCCTCACCGAAAGCTGAGCGCGCTCACAACTTCAGCAGCTTCTTGGCGTTCTCCAGCAGGATCTTGGGCCGGACCTCGTCGCGGATAGCGATGGTGGCGAAATCACGCATCCAGCGGTCAGGGGTGATCATCGGAAAGTCGCTGCCGTACAGCGCCTTATCCTGCAGCAGCGAGTTGCAGTACTGGATCAGGTTGGGGCTGAAGTACTTGGGCGACCAGCCGGACAGGTCCAGGTACACGTTGCTCTTGACGTTAGCGATGGACAGCTGCTCATCGATCCACGGGAACGAGGGGTGAGCCATGATCACGGTTAGGTTGGGGAAGTCCGCCGCCAGGTCATCGAAGTAGGGATAGGGCTTGCCGTACTTGTTCTTGTAGCCGCCTTGGCCGGGCAACCGCGCGCCGACACCGGTCTGGCCGGTATGGAACAGCGCCGGGACGCCCATCTCCTGGATGGCGCCCCACAGATCGAAGTACGCCGGATCGTTGGCTTCAAACCGCTGGGTGATGGGGTGGAACTTGAAGCCGCGCAGGCCCAACTCCTCCACGCAGCGCCGCGCCTCACGCACCGCCGCCGCGCCGTGGTTGGGGTTGACGGTACCGAAGCCGATGAACTGGTCGGGAAAGCGGCGCGCCAGTTCTGCTACCCAGTCGTTGGGGCTCTCGCCCGTGAACGTCTCCCGCCCGTCGACGGTGAAGATCACAGCCATCTGGTCGCGGTCTTTGTAGTACTGGTAGAACTCGTCCGGGTCCTCGGGGGTGGCCTCGGCGCCGAAGTAGCGGCGCATCTGCTCCTGGCGCTCGGTGCGCCCCTCGGCCGGCCGGTTGGGAGCGTGGACGTGGATATCAATCGCGGCGGGCATCATCTGCCTCCTGCTGGCCGCGTCCCGGTGCGCGGCGGCCCTAGCATAGACCGGCGCTCCGCCAAGGGCGAGTGTACGACCCGTCAGCGGGCCGGCTGTGTGGGACGGGCGGCCAGCAGCCAGAAGAGGGAGCCGGCGCCGGCCAGCACCGCCAGCACGGTGAAGCCGGCGCGGTAGTCACCCAGACGGTCTGCCATGATGCCGGCAACCAGCGGGCCGGTGATCATGCCGGCCGTGACAATCATGGAGGAGACGCCGGCGATCTTGCCAAAGGAGGCGCGGCCGAAGTAATCGGCGCGGATCGCCTGCATCAGCGGGCCGCGAATGCCCCAGGCCAGCCCGTGCGCCACGGCGAACAATGCTGCCATCCACACCGCCGAGGCGAAGGCCAGCGTCAGCAGCGCCGCCATATGCACGATCATGCACATCGTGACAATCGCCCGCTTGCTAAAACGGTCGCCCAGCACCCCACCACTAACCATGCCCACCATCTGCGAGGCGGTCATCAGCGCCACGATCGCCGCGCCCTGCGTGACGGACAGTCCCAGGCTCTCTTTGAGATGTGAGACCAGGTGCACCATCACCGCCGAGACCACGAGTAATGCAGAGCCATGGCCAAAGGAGATCATCCAGAAGGCACGGGTGTGCATCGCCTCGCGCAGCGAGAAGCCGGTGAGCGCGGCAGCGGGCATGCCTGGTGTGGCAACGGTGGCCGGCGGGTCGCCATCGGGCAGCAGTCCGTGATCTTCCGGGCGCTGGCGCACCAGCGAGACCAGCGGCAACCCGAGCGCTATCAACAACACCCCCGAGCCCAGCGCCGTGGCCCGCCAGCCGTGGGTATTGAGCGACCACGCCACCACCGGCGCCATCAGCCCGCCGATACCGGAGCCGGTGGCCATGATCCCCAGCGCCGTCGCTCGGCGGCGCACGAACCAGTTGACGACCGTGACCGTGAGCGGCAGGAAGCCGGAGAGGCCGGTGCCGATCGCCATCACGATCAGCGCCAGATAGAAGGTGGTGATGCTATTGACCCGCGAGAGCAGGAAGAAGCCACAGCCGAAGACGACGATACCGGTGCGCATCACGGCGCGCGGGCCGAACCGGTCGAGCAGCCAGCCTTGAATCGGGCCGAGAATGCCGCTTTCCACCTGCTGTAACGAGAAGCCGATGGAGAAGACCGTCTTGCTCCAGGCGTAGTCGGCCTGCAGCAACACGACATAGGCGCCGTACGACGTGGAGAGCAGGGCCGAGCCCAGTCCCTGGATGCCCATGCCGGCCGCGACGATCAGCCAGCCGTAGAACAGCCGCCCGCTGCGCAGTCCGGCGGGCGTGCGGGCCGTGGTGGATGCGGCCGGCGAGGTGGTGGAGGATGTCCCGCGCACCCGGCCATGCTACCACACCGGCGCGGGTGATGGGCCTGCGGATCACCCGCAAGCGGAACACTACCGCACCCCTGCGGAGCGCCAGCAGATGACTTGATAACGTTGCTGAAGCTTGATATACCATTACTAGCACTCAGCGATTACGAGTGCTAAGTCAGGCGGACGGGCCCGTGCGCGGTCACGACCGCCGCCAGGGAGGCAATGACCCATGATGACCCGTTTTGATCCGCTCGCTGAGTTGGGCTGGATGCGCGAGACGATGAAAAGCCTGCTGGCCGATGGCCCACCGCACCGTCATGCCCTCACCGCTCCGGCCGCGCTCGGCTCCGTGCCGTTTGACCTGTACGAGACCCGCGAGGAGATCGGCGTGCGTATCGCCGTCCCGGGCGCGGACGCCGGCGCCATCAACCTCGAGATCGCCAAGGGTGTGCTGACGATCAAGGGCCAGCGCAGCCTGTACAACGGTGACCAGGAGAAGGGCTATATCTGGCACGCCCGCGGCCTGAGCGAGGGTGACTTCCGCTTCACCGTCGCGCTGCCCAGCGCCATCGACGCGGACCGGGCCGAAGCCACCTATGAGGCCGGGATCCTCACCGTCCATCTGCCTAAGGCCGAGGCGGTCAAGCCCCGCCGCATCGCCATCAAGGGCGCCGAGGCCGCCGAGCCGGCTGCCACCCCCGTCGCCTAGCCGCTCCGTAACTCCGGCCAGGGTATCGCCGCTCCGCGCAGCACCACGCGGGGCGGCGATATGCGTGATGCTGGACGTGCCTGCCGCAGTTGCCCCGCTTTCGCCACCGTGCGCATCCGGGTAGGATGCCGCGTATGAGTACTCGACCGGCGTTGCTCCAGGGGATTCGCGTTGTCGATCTGTCAGACCGGCTATCCGGTGCGTTCTGCGCCCGGCTCCTGGCCGACTTCGGCGCGGCGGTGACATTGGCCGAGCCGCCCGCCGGCCATCCGTTACGGGCAGAGCCGCCGTTTCTGGATGGCGTGCCCGGCCCGGATCGCTCCTTGCTCCACTTATACGCCAACGATGGCAAGCACAGTCAGACGCTGGCGCCGGACGATCACGCCGGCCTGCGCGCACTGCTGAACGGCGCCGATATTGTGGTGACCACCAGCCCGCTTCCGCCCGCGCCGGAGATCGCCTCGGACAACCCCCACCTGCTCCATGTGTCGGTCACGCCGTACGGGCTCACCGGCCCGCTGGCCGGCCGGCCGGGGACCGATCTCACCGCCGACGCCCGGGCTGGTTGGTCCAGCCTTGGCGGTGACCCGGGGATGCCGCCGCTGGCCAGCAGCGCCCACCAGACCGGCTATCTCGCCGGGTTGCTGGCGTTTGTCGCCACGCTGGCCGCGCTGCGTGAGCGTGAGAGCCGCGGGCCGGGCGCCGGCGGCCAGCTCATCGACGTCAGCGAACTGGAGGCGCGGACGGTGATCACCGGGCCCGCCATCCTCGTCTCGGCCTACTCCGGTATCACGCGTGACCGGCACGAGCCGGACCTGCTGCGCGGCCCGGTGGCGTGCAAGGACGGTCACTTCTCCCTCACCATCAGCCGGGCCCAGTTCTGGCGGGACGCGATGAACGTGCTGGGACTGCATGACCTGGCCGAGGACCCGCGCTACGCCGCCTCGCACTTCCGCCAGGCGCAGCGCGAGCACTACTCCGCCCGCGTGGAGGCGTGCATCCGTGAGTGGAACCGGTGGGAACTGTTTGATGCGCTCGCCACCGTGCGCTGCGTAGCCGGAGTGGTGCAGGAGACCAGCGACGTGGTGCAGAGCCCGCATCTGGCGGCTCGCGGCTTCTTCGAGCAGCGGACCTTGCCGGATGGCCGTGCTGTCGCTTTTCCGGGCGCGCCGTTCAAGATGCGCATCGGTCAGCCGGCCGGCCCGGCCGTGCCCGGCGGCTCGCGTGGCCCCCGCCCGCATCCCCACACCGGCCCGCTGTCCGGCACGCGCGCCATCCTGCTCACCCAGGCGTGGAGCGGTACCTTCTCCACCGAGCTGCTGGGCTTCCTTGGGGCGGACATCGTCCAGATTGAGGCGCGCCGGCGGCCGGATAGCTGGCGGGGGGACTACCGGGCCCCGGTCGGCGCCGGCGTCCGCGATGACCGTCGCCGCCAGCGGCCCTGGAACGTCAACGGATTGTTCAACTCCGTCAACATGAACAAGCGCGGCATGACGCTCGATCTCTCCCACCCGCGCGGCATGGAGATCTATCGCAGTCTGATCCCGTTCACCGACATCGTCGCGGAGAACTTCACCCCGCGCGTGATGGGCAATCTCGGGCTGGCTTTCGATGACCTGCGTACGATCAAGCCGGATATCATCCTCGCCTCGCTGTCGGCCTACGGGGCGACCGGGCCGTACGCCAACGTGCCGGGTATCGGCGGCACGATTGAGCCGATGAGCGGCATGAGCGGCCTGCTCGGCTATGACGGCGGGCGGCCGCAGAATTCCGGCCAGATGTATCCGGACCCCGTCTCCGGCGCCTACTTCGCTGCCGCGATGATCATGGCGCTGCGCGAGCGCGACCGTACCGGCGCGCCGGTGTATATCGACCTGGGCATGATGGAAGCCTGCGCCACGTTCATCGGCGACGCCCTGCTGGAGTACGCCGCCAACGGCACGGTTCGTCCGCGGATGGGCAATCATCATCAGCGCATCGCCCCGCACAACATCTATCCCGCCCGCGACGGTCGCTGGCTGGCCCTGGCTGCGGATAGCGAAGATGCCTGGCGTGCCCTATGCCGTGCAACGGGCCTGCCGGTGGCAGAGCACCCGCGCTTCGCCACCATGGCGGCACGCAAGGCGAACGAAGCGGCGCTGGACGCGCTGATCGAAGGTTGGACGCGCGAGCAGGACGCTGACGAAGCTGCTGCTACGCTCCTGGCTGCCGGGGTGAGCGCCGCACCGGTCAACTCCGTGCGCTCGGTGGTACAGGATACGCACCTCAACGCCCGCGGGCTGTTCGTCGCTCCGGAGCACCCGGAGGCGGGCGCCTTTCCGGTACCCGGCGTCCCCTGGCAGCTGTCGCGCACCCCCGCTGCCGTCACCCGCCCCGCGCCGATGATGGGCCAGCACAGCCGCGAAGTACTGGCCGAGCTGCTGGGTATCGGTGACGAGGAGTACGAGGATCTGGTTAGCCTCGGCATTACCGGCGATATGCCGCCGGATTAGGGAGTGGCAGCCGGAGGGCGCCGAGAGCGGATGCTCAGGATGGGAACGCGAGGACCGCAGCACCACACGTATCCTGGCTGCGGTCCGCCGTTCCCGGCTGCTTACTGGCCCGTCACTCGTGCCCCTCAAACAACTGGAACAAGATGCCGCCGCTGTCGCGCGGGTGGATGAAGGTCTCGCGCCAGCCGTCCGCGCCACTGACGCCGCCGAACGGCTCGATGCCGTTGGCCCGAAGCATCTCGGCGGAGCGCTGCACATCCTCAACCTGCACGGTGATGTGGTGAACGCCGGGTCCGCGGTCGCGCAGGAACTTAGCCACAAAGCTATTGTCGCCTAGCGGCTCAATCAGCTCCCACTCAAGCTGCCCGCCCGGGAACTGCAATGTGGCGAAGGTGTACCCCTCGGATTCCACGCGCATCCGCTGCGTTTCTCTGGCCCCGAAGATCGTTTCGAACCACTTGAGCGACGCATCAATCGAGTGCGTCGCGAAAGACACATGGTCAACCCGCTTGATCGGCAGCACCGGAGACTCCATGGGCTCGCGGCGTACGCAGGAGGTGCTCGGCGGTCAGCCGGTGGCGGCGGGCCGGGCGTGTCCCGCAGGTGGACAGCGCCGGCCTGCAGCAGCGGCTACGTCAAGCAGCGACGGGCGTGCGCCTGCGGCGTGTCCATTGTCGCGCGCAGCGCCGCTACGGGCGATGCAGGTGACACTACCATTGTCGCCCGTCGCACAGACCGGCTGTCAGTGGCACGACAGCGCTGGACGGGGGCCCCTGCGAAGCTACCAGCAGAAGAACTCTCCCGGTCTGTGCTGGGACCGGATAGCGTTTGGGAGGCCTGCTGATGGCGCACACATCTGATCCATCCCCGGCGCGCATGGCGCTGGAGGCATCCGGACTGTTTCTCTCCTGCCCGACGGTTGTGCTGGATAAGCTGGCGGCGCGGCTGCGCTCCCGGCGGTTTCGCCGTGGCGAGGTGATGTTTCACCGTGGCGACCCGGGAACAACGCTCTACCTGATCGCCGAAGGCCGGGTGAAGGTCACCGTGCCAACCGATGAGGGCGCCGATGTCGTGCTCACGGTATTGCGGCCCGGCGACCTGCTGGGCGAACTGGCAGTGTTCGACGGCGCCCCGCGCTCGGCCTCGGCGGTGGCGTTGGAGGCGGTGACGGTGTGGACACTGCACCGCGATGACCTGCTCGGCTGCCTGCAAGACCCGGCCACCGCCGCGGCCATGCTGGCGGCGCTAGCCCGGCGGCTGCGCCGCGCCGATGAGCTGGTGGAGGACCTTAGCTCGCTGGCGCTCGATGCCCGGCTGGCGCGCGTGCTGCTGCGCCTGGCCGAGGATCACGGTGAGGATGGCCACGGCGGCACTGTGATTGATGTGCCGCTCACCCAATCGGACCTGGCCGCGATGACCGGCGCCACCCGCCCGCCCGTCAACCTGCTGCTGGGCGCCTACCAGGATGCCGGCATCATTCGCTTCGCCGGCCGCGCCATCGTCGTGCGCGACGCCAGCGCCCTGCGTCTGCGCGCGGCGCTATAGGCAAACCGCCGGCGCTCGGCTCGGGAGGGCGCCGGTTCAATACCTGCGGCGATCTATGGCATCATCAGCAATTATCCGGGACGTGGTTACCGGATACCGGCCTGCCGCCGCTGGAGTCCGCCCATGCCTGCAACCCTTACCCTCGAACAAACCGGCCCGGTGGCGCGGGTGACGCTCTGCCGGCCGGAAATCCATAACGCCCTCAACGACACGCTGATTACCGAGCTGGCGCAGACGTTCACCGCGCTGGCGGGGGATAAGCATGTACGCGCCGTCGTGCTCACCGGCGCGGGTACGTCGTTCTGCGCCGGGGCCGATCTGGGCTGGATGCAGCGCGCCGTCGGCTTCACCGTGGAGGAGAATGAGCGCGACGCCCAGGCGCTGGTGACGATGCTGGAGGCGATTGACCATTGCCCGAAGCCTGTGATCGCTCGGGTGAACGGCGCGGCGCTGGCGGGCGGCGCCGGGCTGGTTGCCGCCTGCGATATCGCGGTGGCCGTTGACACTGCCCGTTTCGGTTTCACCGAGGCACGGTTGGGGCTGGTCCCTGCCACCATCTCTCCGTACGTCGTCCGCAAGATCGGCGTCTCGCACGCCCGAATACTGTTTCTCACCGCCGAGCGGTTCCCCGCCGTGCGCGCTGCCGCGATCGGTCTGGTGCACCAGGTGGTGAGCGCGGCCGATCTCGATGGCGCGGTGGAGCGGGCGGTGCGGGATGTCCTGGCCGGCGGGCCGCGTGCCCAGGCGGAGAATAAGGCGCTGCTGCGCGGCATCGCCGAGCGCGACGGGGAGGCACTGGGCGCCTATACCTCCGGCATCATCGCCCGGCTGCGCACCAGCGCCGAGGGCCAGGAGGGGCTGCGCTCCTTCCTGGAGAAGCGGCCGCCCGCCTGGACGGAGTAGCCCTGTCTATGCAGCTGTGGTGCGGAGCGCTATGCTGGCCCGGCGGCTGCCGCCGTGTCCCGCGGGCGGGAGGCGGGGAACGAGGGCGGTCCTCTCCCCCGCCGCGGAGAGGGGGTAGGGGGAGGTCCGTCCCCGGATGCCGGTCCAACGCCTGCTGATCGCCAATCGTGGCGCCATCGCTGCTCGTATCATCCGCGCCTGCCGGACGATGGGCATTGTGCCCGTGGCCGTGTACTCGGAGGCAGACGCGACAGCGCTTCATGTGATGCTGGCGGACGTGGCGGTGTGCCTCGGGCCGCCGCCCGCGGTGGACAGCTACCTGAACATCCCGGCGATCATTGCCGCGGCGCGCACCGCCGGCGCCGATGCCGTGCATCCGGGCTACGGGTTCCTGTCGGAGAACGCCACCTTCGCTGAAGCGTGTCTCGCCGCCGGGCTGACGTGGGTGGGCCCGCCGCCGGCCGCCATGCGGGCCATGGGCAGCAAGATCGCTGCCAAGCAACTGGCCGCCCGGCTGGGGGTGCCGCTGCTGCCCGGCTACCAGGGCGCAGAGCAGGATGACTCGCTGCTCGCCCGCCAGGCGGAGGAGATCGGCTATCCGCTGCTGATCAAAGCCTCGGCGGGCGGCGGTGGCCGCGGTATGCGTGTGGTGACGGCGCCCGCGGACTTCGGTGCGGCACTGGCGGCGGCGCGGCGGGAGGCGCTGGCCGCTTTCGGTGATGACGCCGTGCTGCTGGAACGCTACGTCGCCCGGCCGCGTCACATCGAGATCCAGGTGTTCGGTGACGCGCACGGTAACATCATCCATCTGGGCGAGCGGGAGTGCTCCATCCAGCGCCGTCACCAGAAGGTGATCGAGGAAGCGCCCTCGCCCGCGCTCACCCCGGCACTGCGCCGGGAGATGGGTGCGGCGGCGGTGCGGCTGGCGCGGTCTATCGGTTATACCGGCGCGGGCACCGTCGAGTTCTTGCTCGACGAGACCGGCCGCTTCGCCTTTCTGGAGATGAACACCCGGTTGCAGGTCGAGCACGGCGTCACCGAATTGGTGACGGGGCTGGACCTGGTGCAACTGCAGCTGCGGGTAGCCACCGGTGCGCCGCTCGGCCTGCAGCAGGAAGATGTTGTGCTGCGCGGCCACGCCATCCAGTGCCGCCTGTACGCCGAGGACCCGGCGCGCGACTACCTACCGGCTGCCGGGTTGCTGGAGCGGTTCGTCTTGCCCGCGGCCGGGGCGCGGGTCGATGCCGCCTACTACGAGGGAGCCGAGGTCACCTCGTACTACGATGCCATGCTCGCCAAGCTGCTCGTCCATGGTGCGGACCGCGCGGAAGCCATCGCACGGATGGCGGCGGTGCTGGACCGCTGCGACATTGAAGGCATCGCTACAAACCTGCCGTTGTTGCGGGCAACCATCACCCACCCTGCCTTTGCCGCCGGCGAGACGCACACCGGCTTCCTTGATCAGCACGTGCTTTCGGCCCTGGCCCCGCGCTTTCCCGAAGAGGCGTTGCTCGGCGCGGCGGCTTTTGAGCTGACGGCGCCGGTGGACGCGCCGGATCCGTGGCTGGCCGGCCCGTGGCGGATGGCTGGCGCCGGTCTCACCCTGCGTTACCAGGTCAACGGCGCAGATTACACCGTCACTGCGCACCGCCGGGCCAGTGGCGCCTGGGATCTGGACATTGCGGGCCGCAAGTACGCCGATCTCCAGATAGTGCGACCTGCCCCGGCGCGACTGCTGGTGCGCGCCGGCACCGAGGTGCACGGCTTCACCGCCGAGCGCGCGGGTGAGGGGCTGCGCGTCACCGGTCGCGGCGCCTCAGCAGTGGTGTTGCGGCAGCCGCCGCCGGATGTGGCGCACACTGGCCACCGCCACGGCACGGGCGGCGGCGCGCGTACGCTCACCGCCCCGCTGACCGGGGTGGTGGTGCGGGTGCTTGCCGCCGAAGGGGACGAGGTGCGTGCCCGCCAGCCGCTCATGATCCTGGAAGCGATGAAGATGGAGCACACCATCGCCGCCCCGGCTGATGGCGTGTTGCGCCGTGTGCACTGCCAACCCGGCGACCGTGTCCAGGCCGGCGACCTGCTGGCCGCGTTGGAGTGACGCGATCCGCCTTGTTCCTCCCGGTCGCCGTCCGGCGCCGTACTCCCATCAGGCAATGCTGCCGCTGAGCATCGTGGCTACGCTGGAAATCGTTAGGGCACGTAGCGCGCGTAGAGGAGCGAATGCCAGATGAGCAGTATCGTCAAGACGATTGATGTGAACGTGCCGGTGCGCACGGCATACAACCAGTGGACGCAGTTCGAGGAGTTCCCGCAGTTCATGGACGGGGTGCACGAGGTGCGGCAGCTCGATGACCGGCGCCTGCACTGGAAGGCCAGCATCGGCGGAAAGACCGAGGAATGGGACGCGGTCATCTCGGAGCAGACACCAGATCAGCGCATCGCCTGGATGAACACCTCCGGTGCTCGCAACGCGGGCGTAGTCACCTTCCACCATCTGAACGACACCACCAGCCGGGTGACGTTGCAGATGGAGTACGAGCCACAGGGCATGGTGGAGACCGCGGGCGATACGCTCGGCTTTGTCTCGCGCAAGGTAGAAGGCGATCTGGAACGGTTCAAGGAGTACATCGAATCACGCGGACACGAGACCGGCGGCTGGCGCGGGTCGATCCGTCGAGGCGAAGGCAGCCAGAACTAGCGCGGACAGCGGTCACAGGGGGCGGGCGTGCGGGCCACGGTGGCGGCGCGCCTGCCGCGTGGTACCATGCGCCCCATCTGCTCCTGGGGGCGCTGCCGTGCAGCCATGTATCTGCGTCACCTGCGGCGTTCAGCACGCCCCATCTGCACAGCCGCCGGCTGCCTGCGCCATCTGCCAGGACGAGCGCCAGTATACCGGCTGGCAAGGGCAGCGCTGGACGACATTGCCCGCCATGGCGGCTGATGGATACCGCAACGAGCTGGAGACGCTGGAGCCGGGGTTGACCAGTATCGGCACGGTGCCGGTCTTCGCCATCGGTCAGCGGGCGCTGCTGGTCCAGACCCCAGCCGGTAACGTGTTGTGGGATTGCCAGAGCTTCATCGACGAGGCCACCATCCAGGCGGTGATGGCGCTGGGTGGTGTGGCGGCAATCGCCATCTCCCACCCCCACTTCTACGGCGCCTGCATCGAGTGGAGCGCCGCCTTTGGCGATGTGCCGGTGTTCATCCATGCCGCAGACCGGCAGTGGGTGATGCGCCCCGATCCCCGTGTGGTGCTGTGGGAGGGCGAAACGGCCGGTCCCGTTCCCGGTTCTGGGCTGACGCTGGTACGGCTGGGCGGGCACTTTTCCGGCGCGGCGGTGTTGCACTGGCCCGACGGGGCAGATGGCCGCGGCGCGGTGCTGTGCGGCGATACCATCCAGGTGGTAATGGATCGCCGTTACGTCAGCTTCATGTACAGCTACCCCAACCTCATTCCGCTGTCCGCAGAGGAGATCGAACGGATTGTGGCGGCGTTGCGTGGCTATCGCTGCGAGCGGCTGTACGGCGCCTGGAGCGGTCGCGTGGTAATGGCGGACGGGCTGGCGGCGGTCGAGCGCTCGGTGGCACGCTACATTGGCCGCATCGGCGGGGCATAGCGCACCGGCGGCTTGCGCAACACCACCGTATGTGCGGCGCTGTCGTGCATGGTCTGGCGGCGGGGGTTGCCCAGCGCTCCGAGAAACCCCAGGAACAGCAGCACCGTAGACAGCAGGCGCATCAGCTCCCGCCCCAGCACCTGCTGGGCCGATGACGGCCCGCCGTGCTGATCGCGCACCCGCACCCCCAGCATCAGCCGGCCGGGTGTCGCCTTCGTCAGCCACGCTTCGAAGAGCACGTCGTACACCAGCAGAAACAGCAGGTGCCCGCCGAGGAAGATCACCGTCGCCGCATCGCCGGCCGCTTCTGCGGTATCCTCCGG
>CAUJGQ010000004.1 GCA_963170165.1 Chloroflexota bacterium
TCCCATCGTTGAGCGGTGCTTGGCCAAGCGGCCGGAAGACCGGTACCAGCTGCCGCGCGAGCTGATCCTCGCCATCCAGGAGGCGCAGCGCGCGATTCAAGAAGAGCACACTTCGCAGCGGCTGGCCGGGGCGGTGCCGCCCGGTCGCACGCTGGACCTCCCGGCCGTGTCTAATCCGCGGCCGCCGTCTGGGGAGTTCGCCGCGCCCACGGTGCCCTTGCCCTCGGGTGAGTACTCGCTCAACGGCGCCCGCCACGGCTCTGGCGAGTTTGCCGCCGGGGCGGGTCGCCCGGACTCCCGCGAGTTCGCCGCTCCTCCGCACGCTGCACCTTCGGCGGCCCCTGCGCCGGCGAAGGGCAAGACTCCGGTGGTGCCGCTGGTGCTGGGAGCGCTCGTGACGCTGATCCTGGCGGCAGTCGCTGTCTTCTTCCTCACGCGTGACAGCGGCGGATCGAGCGCCGCTACCACCACGCCGGGAACCGGTATCGCCGGCACCGGCAGCAGTGGTACGGCCACCTCCAGCGGCTCCCCCGGCGCCGGCCGTACCGCCACGGCGGTCGCCGGCCAGCAGAACAGCCCCAACCCCACCGTCGAGGTTGTCTTCCCCAAGGATGGCGCCGAGGTGCAATCGCCGGTGCGGATTGAGGTCGCCTCGAAGGGCTCGCTCCTGAAGAACCCGCTGGAGGGTGACCCAAACGCTCGCCACGTCCACTACTTCATTGATATCGATCCGTCCACCTCGATGCAGGCCGGTGTGCCCATCCCGCTGGGCAACCGCAACATCATTCATACCGCTTCGCTGGATTACCTAGCCGACCTGGCGCCGGGCAAGCACACCATCTGGGTGGTCCTGAGCGAGAATAGCCATATCCCCATGAGCCCCAATGTGCAGGTATCGGTGTCGTTTACGGTCACCGGCACGCCGGCGCGCACAGGCGATCAGGCGCCAATCGTCTACCAGGCGCTGGACGGCGCCCGCTGGCAACTGAGCGTGATCGAGGCGGCCGGCCGCGCTCCCCGGCAGATCCGCTCCAATGGCAACGACGTCGACCCAGCATGGTCCCCAGATGGCAGCAAGATCGCCTTTGCTTCCACCCGCGAGGGCGGCTTCCAGCTGTGGGTGATGAACGCCGACGGCTCGAACGCCCAGCGGCTGACCAGCGGCTCGTCGGTGAACCGCAACCCGGCCTGGTCGCCAGACGGCTCGCAGATCGCCTTTATCTCTAACCGGGATGCAGGTAAGGAACAGGTCTTCGTTATCGGCGCGGGAGGGGGAGAACCGAAACAGATCACCAAGGGCAGCGGCGCAGCGGGCAAACCCACCTGGTCAGCCGATGGTAAGCAGCTCGCCTACTACCAGGAAGTAGGCAACCTGACGCAGATCTTCTCCGTAGAGTTGTCAGGTGGCGAGCCAAAGCAACTGACGCGGAACAACTTCTCCTCGATTGACCCCTCCTGGTCTCCGGATGGGCGCCGTATCGCCTTCGCTGCCTTCAGCGAGAACGTATGGAATATCTGGGTGATGAACCCGGACGGCTCCGACCCGGCCCAGCTCACGCTGCGCGGTGAGGTCAACCGCAACCCCGCCTGGTCACCGGACGGCCGCCAGTTGGTGTTCGCCTCCGGTCGCAGCGAGAACCAGCAGGTGTTCTCCATCTCGCTCGATGGCGGCAGCCCCCGGCGGCTGACCGAGGGCTTCGCCCACAGCATCAATCCGTCGTGGCCGCGGAAGTAGCGCTCCCGGCCACGAGCAGCCGCTCCGCCAGTTCCAAGGCGTCCACCGGCCAGAACGGACGTGGCCGCGGCCGGTGGACACCCGGTAGCGTCGCGATTGGCCGGCAGGTAAGCACGGCCCGCTGCCAGCGCGCAGGTACGGCGCGCCGCCCATACACCGCTCCCAGCAGCGCCCCGGCAATCGCCGCCGTGGTATCCGTGTCGCCACCGGCCATGACGCTGGCCACCACACCTGCTTCCAGCGCTGGGGCATGTAGCAGCTGGTAGAACGCGTTCTGTAGTGCCACCAGCACCCAACCCGCGTTCGTGAGGTAATCGGCTGGGGGCTCCGTCTCGGCCGCCCGCAGCGCCGCGGTCACTGCCGGCTCCGCACCCGCGGTGTCACACCAGCGCAGCGCTGCCGCGTGCGCGCCGGCCGGCCCGTCCCCCTCGCCGATGGCATGGGCGACCGCCACCGTGAAGGCGGCAGTGGCGTCGCCGCACACGGCGTTGGGATGGGTGATGGCGCTGTCGGCGCGCGCTATCGTCGCGAGTTGCCCGGCGGCGAGCGCGTGGCCCCAGATGCCCAGCGGGCTGATCCGCATCAATGAGCCGTTTGCCTGGCTGTCTGGGTTGGGTCTGCCGGTCAGCCCTTGCCGCGTCGTATTGCCGATATCGAACGGCCGGCTGTCGTACCAGGCGCGGTAGGCTGCCCGCACGGGCTCGTGACTCCATCCTCCGGCACGCACCAGCGACCGCGCCAGTATCAATGCCATCTCCGAGTCATCGGTCGGCTGACCGGCGATGGTCTCCCATGTGCCGCCGTCTGCCATGTCGCGCACGCCGCCGGGATACCGGCGTCGAATCGACTCCGCCGAGCGAAACTCTACCAGTGACCCGAGGGCGTCGCCGGCCAGTTGCCCCAGCAGGCAACCCTGTGCCCGCGCCAGTACGGCCGCGCCCGCGATAGCGTGTCCCCGCTCCGGCCGGACCAGCGGGTAGGCCGCCTCGGTTGGGTCAGGGGCCGGGCGTAAGTGAGCGCGATTCCAGTCGCGCCCGGCGAGCGCGGTGGCAGGCTTAGGCGCGCCGCCGATGCACCAGCGTGTGGAAGACAACTCCCGCCGGTAGCGTACCGGCGCGCCGTGCTGATCCACGAGATCGCCGCCCACAGCGCGCAGCAGCGCGTGTCCGGCGGCGTAGTCCCAGTCTCCGGGACCGTTGAGCGACACCGCCGCTTCACCGTCGCCGGCTGCGACCAGCGCCAGCCGGTAGGCGATGCTCGGCATCGCACGGAACCGGGCCGGGGCGCACAGTTCTGCGTTGGCCACCGAGGCTGCATCTGCCGCCTGGCTGACGAACACGACATCCTGCGGCCCGAGCGTATCGGGCAGCGGTGAACGCTCGAATGGTGCGCCGTTGCGTGTCAGCGGCTGCCCCTGCGTCCAGGCGATCAGGTCCCCGTCATCATCCGGGGCGAGGGGCGCGAATACGACGCCCAGGACCGGCAGCCCGCCTGCGATCAGCGCGATGGACACGGCGCTACCCCGGTAGCCGCGCAGATAGGCGCTGGTGCCGTCATTGGGGTCCACCAGCCACCAGGTGGCCGCCGTGGCCGGACCGCCGCGCCCGGTCTCTTCGCCGGTATAGCCCCACGTCGGGAAGGCCGCCGTCAACCGAGCGCGGATCAGCCGCTCCGCCTCGACGTCCACCTCAGCATGATCGCCGTGGCCGCGCGGCCCGCCGGGTAGGTGGAAGTCCGCCCGAATCAACGCGCCCGCCTCGCGCGCCGCCTCGATGGCAATGCTGAGTGCCCGTGCCAGTTCGGTCATGGCGGTGCTCCCATTCGTAAGCGTCTGCGGGAGCCCCGAATGGAGTTGCCCCGCAGCATGAGCGTTCCTGCATCCAGCGCGGCTTCGTGGTGCTGCATAGCCGTCCATCTCGATCGTGGCGGGCGACGCCTTCGCCGGGCCACACCCCACCGTTGAACTGCGCCAGCGCGATACCCTCGGACGCGTACATCATCTGATGCAGTCCGGCCGCGCGACTGCGCCGGATGTCGACCCGAAGGGTGCGCAGCGATTTGGCGCGCACCACGGTGAGTGGTACCCCTTGCAGCGTAAGCGCGCGGGGGCCAGCACGGGCACCGTCCACCGTTGGTGCAGGCAGCAAGCGAACGACCGCCGTTGACCCGCCTCGAAGCGGTAACGACGGTTGTCAGTGGCCGCTAGACGCGCGCCGCCACAGGGGGCGCTACCTCCTGGGCGACGCCGGCGGCGATGAGGGCGTCGATCTCGGCGTGGGTCAGCCCGGCTTCGAGCAGCACCTCGCGGGTATCTTCACCGATCATCGGGCCAGAGCAGCGGGAGGCGCTGGGCACGCCGTTGACGCGGGTCCAGCCCGCGCCCTGGCCAATTCGGCCGTACTGGCGGTGCCGGAAGAGACCACGATAGCCGTTCTCCGCCACCTGTGGCTCATCGAGCGACATGCCGGTGCCGGTGGCCGGGACGCACGGTACGCCGCGCCGGCGCAACGCTGCCACCGTTCGCGAAAGCGCTCGTCCCCCCAGCCATCCGCCGATCTCCGCTGCCAGAGCAAGGTCATTGTGTAGCCGTAGCGCCGCGGTGGCAAAGCGCGGGTCAGCTACCCACGGCCGGCGCGCCACGGCACAGAGTGACTGCCACTCGCGCTCCTCCTGGCAGACGAGGAGCAGCCAGCCATCCTTGCATGGATACAGGCGCCGCAGGGCGTGGGGGCCAAGGTGGTCGCGGTCGTTGGCCGGCCGCGGCGGGCGGCCCTCGTACTGCGTGAGTGAGTCGGACTGAAGCAGGGCGGCAGCGGCCATCAGCGAGGTCTCGACCCAGATGCCTATGCCGGTTTGCGCCTGCTTGTACAGGCCCATGAGGATGGCGAAGGCGTTGAGCATGGCGGCGGTGTTGTCCGTCACCGGCGGGATGAGGAACACCGGCGGGCCAAACAGGCCCCCCTGTGCGCGCTCGATGCCGGAGCGTGCCTGCATGATCGGGTCGAAGCCAGGCTTGTGCCGGTAGGGGCCGGTGGAGCCGTGTGCGCTGACATAACAATAGACGGCGCGCGGATTGACGGCGCGCACGGCCTCGTAGCCGGTGCCGAGCCGTTCGGCCACGCCGGGGCGCATGTTCTCCAGCACGGCGTCGGCGGTGGCGACGAGGCGCAGATAGGCATCACGCGCCCGTGGGTCCCGAACGTCCAGGGCGGCGGCGCGCTTGCCCAGGTTCCAAGACTGGAAGCCCATATTGCCGCGCAAGCCGTCGGAGCCCTCGCTTTCCACCTTGATCACATCGGCGCCCAGATCAGCCAGCATGCCGCCGCCGTATGCGCCGGCGATGTAGCCGGAGGCGTCGATCAGGCGGATGCCGGCCAGCGGCGGCGTGTGCGGCGCATCGGGCAGCGGCGGCGGTGGCTCCGTCGTAGTACCGGGCGCTGACCACTTTATCACCCGGCCCATCTGCTCGAATGGTCCGACCTCGGGGTCGTCCGTCGTTACCACCAACTCCTGCTGGCGCACCTGCGGATCGACACGGTACTCATCGACCGTCATGGAGGGGCCAAAGGGGATGTCTGCTTCTTCGAGGATTTCGTCCCACTCGTGGTACGGGCGCTTGTCAAAGGCGGCAGCGAGGATATCCATCAGCGCCTTACGGTTGGCGTTGGTGCCCATCCCTGGCGGCGCCTGGAACCGTTCATCCGAGATCAACTCCGGCTGGCCGAAGGCGATCGCGGCGCGCGGCCAGAAGCGTGGCGTCAGCCCGCCGACGTGCAGCCAGCGGCCGTCCTGTGTCTGATATAGCCGGTACAGGGGAATCGAGCCCTGTGGCCCGCGCATCGGGAATTCGATCTGAGGCGGGTTCTCCGGCTTGACCCAGGCCGACGACTCCATTGCCATCGCCCCGGCAAACAGCGACGTCTCCACCCGCCACGGGCCCTGCCGTCCGCGCTCGCGCGCCACCAGCGCCGCGCCTGTGCCGTGCAGCGCCAGCAGTGCCGCGCCGAAGGAGGCGATGGGCATGACGAAGTATGCCGGGCCAGGTCGGTGGCTGGCCTGACGGCTCATCGCGCCGGACAGGGCGAGTGCCAGCGCATCATCGGCGGGCAGGTCACGCCACGGCCCGGAGGTGCCTGCCGCGGTGATCGTGGTGTGGATGACGCGCGGTGATATGGCGGCTACCGCTGCCGGGAAGCCGGAGGACGCGGCCTCAGCCGGGCTCAGGTCATCGATCACGATGTCGATGTCCTGGGCGAGCGCTAACGCGCGCCGGCGGCCGGCGGCAGTGGTGATATCCAGAGTGACGGGTGTCTTGCCCCGCCGCCATACGCGCCAGCCTGGATGTCCTTGTAGCGCGTGGCCCGCCTTGGGTTCAGCGACGGAAACGTTTGCGCCGAAGTCTGCCAGTAACAGCGTGGCGACGGCGCCGGCGATGGTGCGTGTCAGGTCCAGCACGCGCAGCCCGGCGAGCGGGGCATCCGCCGCGGGAGGCAAGCCGGGGTAAGGCTTGGGTCGTCGTCGTTCGGCCATGGCGCAGCCTCTCCCCTATCCTGACTACTCGTTGCTCTCGGAGTAGCGAGGCCGTCGCTTCTCGTCGAAGGCGATCGTGCCTTCACGCGTGTCGGCCGAGAGGTGCAGGCGGCGGTCGCCCTCGGAGGCAACACGCATTGCCTCGGCAAAGCCCAGGTCCATAGCGCTGCGCAGATTGCCTTTCATCGAGCGGACGGATAGCTGGGAGTGACCGGCGATCTTCTCCGCCAGTTCCATAGCGCGGGGCATCAGGTCGTCCGGCGGCAGCACCTCATTGGCGAGGCCGATGCGGAGCGCCGTGGCGGCGTCGATGCGCGCGCCGGTGAGGGAGGCGTACAGCGCGGCGCTGAAGCTAGTGCGGCGAGCCAGTTCCAGGGCGATGGGCGCGCCACCGCGACCGCGGGCTACGAACGGCAGCACGAACTGCGCGTTCTCGGCGCACAGGATGATGTCGCAGGCGAGCGCATAGCCGACGCCGCCACCGGCACAGCCGCCATTGATGGCCGCAATCGCCGGCTTGGTGATCTCGTTGGCGGGGAACATCCCACGGAAGCGCATCTGCTGGCCGGTGCGTTGCGCCTCTGCCGCTTCTTTCATGTCGGCGCCGGCGCAGAAGGCACGCCCCGCCCCGGTTAGCACCGCCACCAACGCATCCTCTTCGTTCATGAACCGCTCCCACGAAGCGTACAGCTCCTCCGAGAGGGCGGCGTTCATGGCATTGAGCGCCTCGGGGCGGTTGAGCGTGATGACGGCGACGCTGTCGAAGCGCTCATACAGGACGGCGGACATGGGTGCTTCCTTCCTTGATGCGAGCTGCGGCGCGGGCACACCCGGTACAGGCGGCGTCACGCCTCTTCGGGAAACAGGACGCTGCGCTGATAATCCGCAAGCGCGGCGCGGAGGGCGGGTAGTGAGACCTCATCCATCCGGTACAGGGTGGGGCGGCGGCCGACCTCCTCGGGCGCGTGCGCATCAGAGTTTTGTACGCAGGCACGGGGGGTGCGATAGCGCGGATCGGCGCCGGTGGTGTAGCGGCGCTTGAACTTGGGGTCGGTCACCTCCAGCGCGCTCAGGTGCTCGGAGTTGTAGATGCGCAGTTTGTCGGAGGGCTTTTCATCGGAGAAGAGGAAGCCGCGCGGCTCGCGGTCCACGTGCGCGGCGATGGCCATGCCGCCGCGCGTGGTGATCTCTGCAAACACCTCGTCCATCCAGCGCTCAGTGCGGCGGAAGCCATCTCCCCAGATCTCCTCGGTCAGGTCCAGCGCCAGCATCAGGTCGCGGATCACGTCGACCGGCGTGTCGATGTCGAACAGCGCCAGGCAGTGTCCGCCTCTCGTCGAGATCTCGGTGCCGGGGATGATGGTGATGCCGGTGCCGCGCGCCAGGTAACGCATCTCGTCGATCACCTCGCCGCCGTTGTGGTCGGTGACGGCGAAGGCGTCGAGACCGGCGGCCTGGGCAGCGGCGAGGATTTCCGAGGGAGCAGTCACGCGGCCCTGCTCGGGGCGGATGTGGTCGATGTAGCAGGCGGAGAAGCGGGTGTGGATGTGCAGATCAAGCTTGAGGAAGCCATCCGGGGTCGAAGGGTCGCGTGCAGCCATGCAGCCGGGCCTCAGCGGTCAGGTAGCCGGGAGTGCGGGCGGCGGTAGCGGAGGGCACCGCAATTGAGCCCGCTCCCCTGGCGGAACGGGCTCAGCATACGAGGGGCGCACGGCAGGGGCAAACGAGCGGCGTGGGTAGACCGGCAGCCGGCTATAGCGGCCGGATGTCCGCGCGCTCCAGCAGCCAGCGGGTGCCGCTCCACGAGAGAAACCAGGAGCCGGCGAAATGCGAGACCGCCTGGGCGCCGCCTGCGGTGCGATCCGTAGCCGTGAGCTGGACGGTCACCTGGTCGGCGCCGGGACCGTTCTCGGCCTGCACGTTGATGCGCTGGGTGGAGGCGTAGCCTGCGGCCCATTCCGCGAAGGGGTGCGCCGCCTGGAACTCGGGCGATAGGAACTCGTAGGCGTCCTCGTACTGCCGCTCGTTCAGGGCGTGGTAGAAGGCCTCGACGGTGAGGGCGCGGGCCTGGGGGTAGCCGCCGGTGACGTAGCTGCGTTCCACCAGCGTGCTGCCGGACAGGGATACTCCCCACGTCTCCCAGCCGCTGGGGCAGCAGTTGGCCTCGAACCCGACATACACCGGCTGGTTGATGATCAGCAGCCCGTCGCGCAGCTCGAATCCCAGCTTGTAGCCGTTGCGGGCCAGCACCAGGGACGGTCCGGCGCTGGTGGCGCGGAACAACAGCCAGCCGGTGGCCCCGGCAGTGCCGCCGGAGTCGAGCGGGATGACGGCTTCTTCGTTGCCATCGCTGTCTAGGTCGCCGTACAGAATGCCATCGAGCCGGGCATGACCCGTCACCTCGCCCGCATCCGGCAGCGCGCCCTCGCGGATGATGACATAAGGGCCGAAGCTATCCCACGGTGGCGGCAAGTCGCGCTGAATCTCGATCAGAGGATGGCTCTCCAGCACCGCCCGCCAGTCAACGGACCGCAGCGAACCGGGCTGAGCCACTGCGGGCCGGACCGCCATGAGCAGCATGATCACCGTGATCCCGGCCACGATGACGAGGCGGGCCGTTTGGCCGGCCCGGCGTACGTATGCGCGCATACACACCTCCAGCGCGGCTGCCCCGCGCAGTGCTCAGGCTAGCGCAGCCGTCCCTGCTGCGCGCGGTCCCGCCGTCCCGGTCTTCCGCCGGCCCATCGACCAGGGCCGCTGGCCCCCTGACCGCCGGCCTGCCGTCTGCCCAATTCCCTCTTAGTGCACCACTCCCGCTGCACGAAGCCTGGCGATGCGCTCGCTGTCGTAGCCGAGATCGCGCAGGATCGCGTCTGTGTGCTCGCCCAGCGCGGGCGAAGCGGCACGCGGTTGCACGGGCGTAACGCTCATCCGCAGCGGCGGCGCTACCATCCGCAGCGGGCCGGCGATGCTGTGTTCCACTTCGCACATCAGCCCGGCCTCAGCGACGTGCGCATCGTCGAACAGGTCCTCCGGGAACAGCACTGGCCCGACGGGAATGCCTGCCTGCTGGAGGTGTTCGATCCAGTGCGCCGCCGGGCGAGAGCGGAACAGCGCCTCCGCCTGCTTCACCAGGTGCATCCCGATCTGCTTGGCCTCATCCGTGCCCGGCTGCCAGCGGCCCGGTTGCAGGCGGGGATCCTCGATTCCCATCGCCTTGCAGAACTTCACCCGCAGCGCATGGGAGAGGCAGCCGACGGCCACGTAGTCATCGGCGGCCTGGTAGACACGGTAGTAGGCGTTGGCCTGGGTGGCGCCGAGCATGCCGCGCGCCGCCAGGGAGGCGTCCACCATCTCCTTGTACGGCCGTCCCTCTTGGCGTAGCCCCCGCACCGTCTCCAGCGTCTTGGCGCGGGTCTCCGCCTCCTGCGCCTCGACACTGAAGATGCGCGAGGTCTGCACCAGCATCGCCGCGCCGAACAGCGATGTGTCGATCTTCTGGCCGCAGCCGGTCTTCTCCCGCGCGTACAGCGCCCCGCAGATGGACCAGGCCAGCACCAGCCCGGCGGCGAAGTCGGCCACGGCTGTCCCGCCGACGGTGGTGGGGTTGCCATCGGCGTTCATCGACCCGGCGGCGGCCATCAGCCCGCTCATCGCCTGAAGGATGATGTCGTAGCCGGGGCGGTTGGCGTACGGCCCCTCGGTGCCGAAGGCGGTGTTCTGGGCGTAGATGATCTGCGGGTTGATGGCGCGCAGTTGTTCGTAGGAGATGCCGAGCTTGGCCGGGACATCGGGCCGGTAGTTGATCACCACCACGTCGGCATCGCGCGCCAGCGCGTGGAGAATCGCCTGACCGTCAGCGGACTTCAGGTTGAGCGCCAGCCCGCGCTTGCCGCGGTTGAGGGACATGAAGGCCTTGCTCTCGGCGGGCAAGAAGGGCGCCTGCAACCGCCACGGCTCGCCCTCGGGCGGCTCGATCTTGATCACATCGGCCCCCATATCTGCCAGCAGCATCGAGCAGAACGGCGCGGCGATGATCTCCGACAGGTCCAGCACCCGCACCCCGGCCAGCGGTCCCGCTCCGTCCGTCGGTGTGTGACTCATCGTGCATCTTCCCCCTGTATCGGCGTGGGGCGAGTATAGCGGCTTCGGACCGTACGAGTGACGCGCACCGCGGCGCAGATGTGCAAGGACATTAACAGAACTGTATGGCCGCTTGGTGACTACCGGGTTACACTCGCGCCATGCCGGTGCACCGCGCGGGAGCAGAATGGCAGCGATGCCGCGCGTGACGGCAGGAGGAGTATGGCTTGGCCAGACATTCCCCCCCCCCCTGACATCCGTCGCCGCGGGTGATCGTGCTGTTCCCCGATGTCCCGCGCCGCGCCGCGATCTGCCACGTGATCCAGGTGCTGACCGGCGTCCCGCCCCACCTGGCGATGAGCACGGAAGATGCACTGGCGCTGGCCGGGCAGGCGCCGCCACAGGCGCTCGTGGCGGTTGACCGGCTGGGCGGCTGCTCCACGCTGCCCGCCCTGGCCAAAATCCGCCGCCGGACACCCGGCTGCCTGCTGGCCGTGCTGGCCCGCGCGTATGACCCGGTGATCGCCGCAGAGGCGGCCCGGCTCGGCCTGAGCGGCGTGATGCTGTGGCCTGACAAGCGGCCGGGCGGGCTGGCCGCCGGTCTGGGTGCGGCGCTGCTGGCCGGGACGAACGACCACGGCGACTCCCCGAAGCAGGCCACCGCGCGGCTGGTGCCCGCCCCGCTCGCCGAGCGCCCGCTGCCGGAGCGAACGCCCACCACGGTCACGCCGGTCCAGGCCGGCATTCTCGACCGGCTGATCCGCGGCACGCCGCAAGGGGTGATAGCTGAGGGGCTGGGACTCGGCCGCCGCACGGTGGAGCGCCACATCGCCGCCCTCCGCGATCAGTACGGCGCCCCCACCACCGCCGTGCTGGTCGAGCGCGCCGCCCGGCTCGGCTACCACGCGCGCCCGCGCCCGAAGCGGCGGCTGTGAGCAGGCAGGCAAACTGGCGGAAACCCGCCACCAATTTGGCGGAAATCCGGTCTATACGTGGTGCGCTGAACGGAGTAGAACGTGGTTGCAGTTCGTCACTCTTGGCAGAGACCCGTTCTTGTCGTCAGCAATCGTCGGTCGTGTAGCTGGTGCGACACACGACCGATCGCACTGGTGGCGCCTGCTTGAGCCGGGAGGTGCGGGTATCGGAAGCAGCGCGGTGGTATGCGTGATCCTGTTGACCCGGGAGCCGGAGGGCCGATGACGTCGAGTGCACGCGGGTCTGCGACTTTGCGCTCAGCCCCGGTACTCACCCGACGCGCACTGCTTGTGGGTGTGGCCGGGGTGCTCACCAGTGGCGCTGTAGGCGGTCTGGTGGTGGCCGCCGGCTGCAGTCGCGAGGTGGGGCGGAGCGGCGTGACCGGCACCGGGCTCACGCAACTCACCGCTTGGGGTTATGGCGATGGGGTTCGGGATTTCGAGGTCCGCAATTACTCAACTAGGCGATTCCATAAGCCAGACAAGCCGGTGTCGATCCAGGTCTGGCTGCGGAATCGCTCGCTTACGACGCCCCTGCGGTATCGGGTGCGTGGAACGGGCACCGGTGACGAGGGGGTCATTGTGGTAGACCCACCGCTCGTCGATGTGACTGCTCAGGGAACCGGTGTTGGAACTGACGGGAAGGGATTTGCGTACTCGTGGTCCTGGGCGGCGACGGCCGGCTCGGCGCCGCCGGAGGCGATTGACGTCCCGCCCAATAGCGAGCGGGTCATCGTCGAGGTGGTGTGGCGCCCACCCAAGGACACGGCCGTCTATGGCGCGGTCTTCTACGTGGCGATCGCCGGCGAGAGATTTTTCACTGGCGCTTCGACTGAGACGTTTCGCAAGTAAACGGCGATCGGCGGCTGACGCGCATGACGGGCGGTCCCCTGGCCCGAAGGGTTGGCTGACGCGCCTCGCTGCCTGACAGGCCGCGCTTCGTGCCACCCCGAAGCTGACGCGGGCGCCCTCATTCGCCAGGTGTTGAACAGCGGAAATCCGGTCTAGTCTGCGCGTCCTGGGTGCGGCATGCTTGGTGCGGTTCGAAGAGCGCAGACGTTCGCTCAGCCATCGCAGCGAACCAGAGGGTACCAGGGTGCGCCGTCCGCTGTGGATTGCCCTGGCCGTGCTGGTGGTCAGCACCGCATCGATTGCGGCCGGCAAGCTGATGTTTGCCTCCTCCGCGGCGCAACCGGCCACGCCGGACCCGCAGGCGCCGCCGACCATGTCCCCCTCCACACGGGCGCGGCTGTTCCGGCCGGGTACCCCCTGGCGGCAGGGGACGATTCCCGGACAGATGGCTCCGGCGGAGGCGGAGGCGTTTTCCCGCTACCCCTTGATCTACCTCGGTGAGTCAATCGGTGGCTATCACCTTACCCGGGTCCAGGAACTCAGGGTGGACCGGGCGCCAGATGCGCCGTCATACCTGCGTCGCACAGACCAGGTGACGTTCGGTTACGGCGACTGCGTACGAGAACCGGGCTGGACCAGTTGCCCGATCCCAGTGAGTGATGTCGTTCGTCCGGTCTAACTTGTCAGCCCTTTTGACGTTGGACCCGGAGGCACCACCGCAAAGCTCAGAAGGTACGCGGTGGTGCATCTATGGTCCGCTTTGGAGGAAGTAACGTGCTCATTTGGACGGGCACGGTCAGTATCTCAATCGACGCAAGCGACGACAGCGCCCTGATGGAGCTGGCCCTCGGCCAGCTGCAAGGTTTTGGCGTCAACCGCGGCCTCTCGCCTGTGAACGGTTCATTGGCTGTGGCCGATTTCTCCGGTTGCCAATAGGGAACAATCATGCGGGCCTCTATATCCTCCGTAGGTCCTTGCGTGCACTTGGCTCCCGTTTTCCGGCTGGATGGCTCCCAGATTCACGCGGAATTCCTATGTCGTTAGCATCGACATAATAGCGATCATCCGCTCGTAATACCCCTAATTCTGTCTTGGAGGGTCCATAGGTGTGCGTGATGGGTGATCGGCTAGCGAGTTCCACCTCTACCACGCGCGCCCGCGCCCGAAGCGGCGGCTGTGAGCAGGCAGGCAAACTGGCGGAAACCCGCCACCAAATTGGCGGAAATCCGGTCTTGTCGTCACCAAGCGGCGGTCGTACAACGGGGTCAGCACACGAGGGTCACGAGCAGGCGCCAACGGTGCGCTCGCTCGCGCCGGGCAGCCCAGGGCTAAAGCGGCGTTTGCGATGGCGACGATGAAGGCAGCGAGAGGGATTGCAGCACCCGTGCGGATGCGAGACAAGGGTAGGCCGATGACGTTGGACGGACGCCCGCCGCGGGTGCGGTGTGCGGTTCGGGTGCTCGTCGCACGCGCGCTGCCGGTCATCGTGGTGCTCCTGCTCGCGGCCGGCACCACGGCAGGCGTGGCGTACTCGCGCGGCTGGCATTTTTCCCCCTTTGGCGGTACGGATGGCGGCATGCTTGCCTGCCTGGCCGGTGCGGACAGTGCGTCTGCCGTCGCTGACCATACCTCGCTTAGCCGCGCTTTGGTTACCCTGCCGGCACTCGCTCCGTATGAGACGCTGAGCGCGAGGCCACCGTTGCCGCGGACGGCGGGTTTCTCCTGGCCGGCTACCATCGCATCTCCTCCCTGCCCACGCTGCTGCTCTACCGGGCCGATGGCACTGGTCAGCCGGTCACGACCTTCGGAGACGGCGGCCTTGCCCGGCTGGCGGTGCCGTTCGGGAGCTTCCTGATTGCCGGCCTGCACGTCCTGACCGACGGGTCCGTGCTCGTCGTGGGGACCCGGTTCGCGGAGGCCTCCCGTGACGGCCAGCTCACAGTGCTCCGGGTGAGTCCATCAGGGAGGCTGGACGACGCCTTCGGCACGGGCGGGATCGTCATGCCATTCCCCGGGCCCGGCCACTCGTGGGCGAACGCGTCGCTCGTCCACGGCGACAGGCTCTACATTGGCGGGGGCACTACGCTGGTGGACGAGACGCGAATGCTCGAGCGCCGCCTGGTGCTGGCGCTGGCCCTCGACGATCTGGGCACCGTGGCAGTGGGCAGGGCCGAGCTGACCGGCACCCAGGAGGCATTCTTCATCAGTTCGCTGGCGCTGAGCCCGGTGCATGGCATCCTCGCCGGTGTGTGGTTCGGCCCCTACTCCGAGGACTCGGGCACCGAGCGGGCCGGCGTCGTCGCGTTCAGCCCAAGCCTGGCCCGCGCCGAGCTGATCGCGGCCCTCGACGTATCCGCGCTGCCCCTTCCCAATGGTAGGCCTGCCGCAATGCACTATTCTGTGCGGGTGGCCGTTGATGGAGCCTGGTTCTTCGTCACCACCGACGTCTGGGAGCGCGACCCCACACGGGGCGAAGGGACGCCGCAGCGTTCTCGCCTCGCCATCGGGGACAGCGCCACGCTCGTGTCCCAGCCGGACGGGCCGGCGCGGCTGCCGCTGCGCCTGGTGCTGCCGGAGCGCTGTGAGGGGAACACGAAGGGCGTGGTCGTCACCGGCGGGCACCTGCTGATTGGAGCGACGCTGACCCCGGCCCGCTGGCAAAGCGTGGTGGTGGTGAGCCGGATCAGCGACGCGCCACTCGTCTTCGATACGGCGATAGCCGGCCAACCCGGCGCGGAGGTCAGCCTCACCGGCGCGCTGGTGTCTGGGGTCGGTGGGCCGGCCCTCTATCTTTCCAGGGCCCCGGTGGGCTTGATTCGCCGGCCCGGGCCACCGCCTGCGACCTCGCTACCCCAGTCTCCACCCATCGCGATGATCCTCACGAGCCCCTGAGTGCGCCTCGGCGCGATACACACGCGACCTACAGGAAGGACAGGTGCAGATGGTCACCCGCCCCCGCTTCCGCATGTCCCTCGGGTTCCTCATCGCACTCTGCATCGCAGCGGCTGCAACACCGCCAACCGCCCGCGCGCAATCCCCGTTCCCCCTCGATGGCGTGTTCTTCACAACCTACGCGGACTCGTTCCAAGGGGGCGGAGAAGTCTTCTACGCGCTCCGCACTGACAACGGCACCATCGTGGAGCTAGATGTCGCTCGCGACACATTAGCACGTGCCGGTGGTACTGCCCGCCTCGCTCGCCGAGCGCCTGCTGCCGGAGCGAACGCCCACCACGGTCACGCCGGTGCAGGCCGGCATTCTCGACCGGCTGATCCGCGGCACGCCGCAAGGGGTGATAGCTGAGGGGCTGGGCCTCGGCCGCCGCACGGTGGAGCGCCACATCGCCACGCTCCGCGATCAGTACGGCGCCCCCACCACCGCCGTGCTGGTGGAGCGCGCTGCCCGGCTCGGCTACCACGCGCGCCCGCGCCCGAAGCGGCGGCCGTGAGCAGACAGGCAAACTGGCGGAAATCCGCCACCACATTGGCGGAAATCCGGTCTTGTCGTCACCAAGCGGCGGTCGTACAACGGGGTCAGCACCCGAGCGGCGCGAGCAGGCGCCAACGGTGCGCTCGCTCGCGCCGGGCAGCCCAGGGCTAAAGCGGCGTTTGCGATGGCGACGATGAAGGCAGCGAGAGGGATTGCAGCACCCGTGCGGATGCAAGACAAGGGCAGACCGATGACGTTGGACGGACGCCCGCCGCGGGTGCGGTGTGCGGTTCGGGTGCTCATCGCACGCGCGCTGCCGGTCATCGTGGTGCTCCTGCTCGCGGCCGGCACCACGGCAGGCGTGGCGTACTCGCGTGGCTGGTCTCCGCTGTTCCTCGGCCAGTCCACCCCCAGCGGCGTGCTCGCCTGCCTGGGCGGTGTGGATGGGACGCCTGCCGTCACTGACGACACTCTGCTCACCCGCTCAGTGGTCACGCTTCCTGACCTCGGTCCCAACGGGACGATCACCCACGCGGCGGTTGGCCCCGCGGGCGACGTGGTTCTTGCCGGCGTGAGGACTGTGCCGTCATCTCAGTTGCTGCTCTATCGCATCGACCGGACGGGCACCGCGGTTGCCTCCTTTGGCGCCAGCGGGCTTGCCACGCTCAACCTCCCCGTCGAGCGACTGGAACTCACCGACATCCACGCGCTTGCAGACGGGTCGCTGGTGGTTGTGGGGAACCGTAG
Source organism: Chloroflexota bacterium (assembly GCA_963170165.1). Classification (GTDB taxonomy): domain Bacteria; phylum Chloroflexota; class Dehalococcoidia; order CAUJGQ01; family CAUJGQ01; genus CAUJGQ01. The sequence goes on from CAUJGQ010000004.1 coordinate 16,349, forward strand.
GGAGCAAGACAGCTCGCGGGAACGGGCCGGGCCGCTCGGCTGGCGGGTAGGCGTGCTCATCATCCGGGTAACCTCGTCAGGGGAATTCGACACCGCGTTCGGCAGCGGCGGAATGCTGTCACCGGTTCCGGATGCCAGCTACTCCCAGGCGAACGCGTCATTGATCCACAGCGGGCTGCTGTACATCGCCGGGGAAGCTGACAGACGTGAGGCAGATCCGCTGCGCGTCAGGTCGCTGGTGCTAAGCTTCTCGGTCGACGATCAGCGTGTCTTGGCGCTGAGCAACGCAGATCTCGCCGATGGTGGCGGAGGGTTGTTCATCAGTTCACTCGTGATGAGTCCGGTGTATGGTCTGCTTGCCGGCGTTCTGCGCGAGCCTTATGTTTTCTTCGGCGATGGTTCGTTCTCCCCTGATGGTGCGGAAAAGGCAGCGGTGGTCTCCTTCAGTCCGGACCTCGCCCGCGCCGAGTTGTTCGCGGTCCTCGAATTGACGGCCCTGCCACGCCCGGAGCATCCAGGCAACCCAGTTTACGAGGATGTACAGCTCGCCGCCGACGGCAGTCGAGTCTTCGTCGCTACCCAACTGGCACAGCGCTCCTCACCGGGCCGCAACGAGCCATCCCGAAATGCCGGCCTTGCCATCGGTGACTCGGCTGAGCTTGTGGGCTCGCCGGGCCAGATCGCGAGGCTCTCGCTTGCTCCGTTGCCAATGCCGGGTTGTAACGTCACTCTCGGTGGCATCTTGGTACTGGACAGCCGGTTACTGCTTGGGACGTCTGTATGGCCGTCGAGTGAACGTGACCGGCCGCGCTATCAGAGCACTATCCTGGTGAGCCAAACTACCGCTGCCAGACCGGCGTTCGATAGGGCGATCGCGATACCAGCCGATACTGGACGGAGTCTGATCAGACGACTAGCTGGCCATGATGGGCTGGCGGTGTGGGTATCGTCGTACGGGACCCCATTTAATCCCCGGCCACAGACGGATTTGAGCGTAATCCTCCTCGCGAGCCCTTGAACTAATCCTACGCACAACACGCGAATCTCAAGGACAGGTGCACATGATCACCCGCCCCCGCCTCGTCGTGGCCATCACTCTCGTCGTTGCGCTAGCTCTGTCAGATGGGCAAGCTCCATTGCTATTGACAGCCGACGCTTCGGATACAGTAGCGGGCTTGTTCTTCATCACACATGAGGATTCACGGACCAAGGGCAGCAATGTGCTGTACTTGCTTCGGGATGACGCTGGACAGATTGTCAACCTCGATGTCCCCGGCGAAGTGCTGTCGCGCGCAGGTAGCCTGTCCCGGCTGCACAATCGCCGCGTCGTACTCAGAGGCGGATACTCAAACCGCCATTCGGCCACCAGTTCGGGAACATTCCGTGTACAGGATATCCGCGCGGATGAGGCAGTGACAGTGGGAAGTGCTCCCCCCCATCTCTCGGGAAACAAGAGATGGTTGAATGCACTTTGCTCGTTTGCTGATGCTAGCCCTACTTTGGGTGCTTCGCAGTTTGACAGCATGTTGTCTGAGATCAGCAACTATTGGCGAGAGGTGTCCAACGGCACGATATGGCTAGACGGCAGTATTCGTACTCCGGTGTGGTACGTGATGCCACAGCCGCATTCATATTACTTGGACCAAGGTGACAGGAATGTGAGATTAAGGGAGCTATTGGCAGATTGCCTGCAGGTAACAGGATACGACGCGGTCTCCATGCAGGGATACTATGGCGTAAACCTCATGTTCTCCGCTGCGATTTGGGAGGACTCTGCCTTTGGTACGGCACCCAGTGCGGGCTGGCTGGGGGCTCCGTATGCGGTCACATGGCTGCCACCTGGTGCCCACGATGCATCTGCCGTGATCGCTCACGAAATGGGACACACGTTCGGGCTAGGGCACTCCGGGTTTATATCGACATATTGTCGACACATGCAGGCTGCACGCTGCGCTGAATACGGCGACGAATGGGACATTATGGGCGAGCCTTGGCTGGTGCCTGGTGGGTGCGCCACAGGAACATGGGGTGTTTGGTGTGGTCACCTCGCCGCCCCTAACAAGGTAATGCTTGGTTGGGCTACACCGGTAGTCTGGTCAGGCACGACCCAAGAGCTGACTTTGGTGCAGGCTGCTCAGCGACCAACCGGTTCAGGTCCGCTCGTTGTCAAGATTCCGTCTACAAACCCCGCAATGTGGTATTCCGTCGAATATCGTGCACGCGCAGGGTTCGACGGCAGTATCCCATACGCAGCCGTGGTGGTGCACAGAGTAGAGGAGGCTCTCCCCAGACTACAGTTGATCGATACTGGGCGGCCGACCGGAGGTATGCTTGTCACGGATATGATCCATGTGCAGCCTTCAGACCTCACCACGCCTTCCATTGAGTTCAAGAGGGTCTGGTACAACAGCACATTAGGCGCGGCATTTGCGGACATTGTGATTCGCCCAGCACAGACTGACCCTCCCTTGCCTCTTCGTCCTAGTCTTGCGTCGGTGCAGCCCAGCACGCTCGTTGCGGGCGGCGCAGCGACGACGCTCGTGCTGACAGGGACCGGCTTCGATGCGGGCTCGGTTGCGTACTGGAACACGCAGCAACGTCCCACGGTCGTGCTGGGCTCGACACAGCTCTTGATGACACTCCAGGCGAGTGACATCGCTACACCCGGTCAAGCTGGTATCCAGGTCATTACCGGCAGCGGCCAGGCAACTACCGGCGTCCATGTCACCGTCGTCGGAAGTGCCACCACCACCCCGACCATCACGTCAATCAGCCCGCCATTTGGGCCGCCGACCGGCGGCACCCAGGTCACCATCTCTGGGGCGAATTTCGCAACCTCAGGCGGCGGGGCTCCTACCGTGCCCCAGGTCCTCTTCGGCGGCATCAGCGCCACGCAGGTGGCCGTGAGCGCGGGCGGTACGTCAATCACCGCCGTCACGCCCGGGAATGCCGCGGGCGCTGTGGATGTTCAGGTCACCAACCCCGGCGGCGAGAGCGTCACCCGGCAGGCGGCCTTCACCTACACGTACAGCGGCGTGTCGACGCCCGTGGCTACCGGCATCTCCGTTGATAACGGGCCGGCATCCGGCGGCACGCCCGTCACCATCACCGGCGTCGGGTTCTTGTCTGGTGCACGCGTCGACTTCGGCGGCGCGCTCGTGGCGGCAACCTCCGTTGCGGCGGGTGGGTCATCCCTGACGGTGACCACGCCCGCGCACCCGGCTGGGCCGGTGACGGTCACTGTGTTCAACCCCGACGGCGGCATGAGCGTGCTACCGGGCGTGTTCACCTTCACGGCTCTGGCGAACAACCCGCCCGCCTGGGGCGAGGTGTTGCCCAGCTTTGGGCCAGCGGCCGGCGGGACCATCGTCACGATCACCGGCAGCGGCCTGGCCGGCTTGCAGTCCGTCACCTTCGGCGGCGTGCCTGCCACCGGCGTGTCGGTCAGCGGCGGTGGGAGCATCATCACCGCTACCGTCCCGCCCAAGCCCGCCGGTGCGTCCAGCGCCGTGGATGTGACGCTGTCGTATCCCGGCCTGACGCTGATGCGGGCGCGCGCCTTCAGCTATGTCACCGCCACGCCCTCCGGCCTGGCCCTCAGCCCGGCCACCGGCCCCACCACCGGCGGTACGGCGGTCACGCTCACCGGGCAGAGCATCGCGCCGGACGCCACCATCAGCTTCGGCGGCGTGGCGGCGGCGAACGTCGTGGTCAACGGCACGGGCGCCAGCGCGACGCTGACCGTGCCCGCCCATGTCCCCGGCGCGGTCGATGTGCTGGTCACCAACCCCGGCAGCGCCCCGGCCACCCTGCCGCTGGCGTACACATACACCCCGGCGCTGCCTAAGCCGCGCATCACCGGCTTCTCCCCGGCCACGGTCTATGAGGGCAGCGCCAGCTTTGTGTTGACCATCGCCGGCAGCGAGTTCCAGAGCGGTGCGCAGGTCTACTGGAACGGCGCACTGCGACCCGCGACGTACCTGGCGGCCACGCAGCTCCGGGCGGAGATCCCCGGCAGTGACATCGGCGACGACGGCGCCGCTACTATCACCGTGATCAACCCGGACACCTCCGCCTCCGATCCGGCCATCTTCACCATTGCCGGTTGCGACCGCACCTGCACCCGCTTGGGGCCGCTGCTGAGCACGGTGGCCCCGGCCGTGATCATCGCCGGCGGGCCGGACTTCGACCTGACGGTGAACGGCAGCGGCTTCACCACCGGCTCGCGCATCCGCTGGAACGGCGTCGAGCGGGCGACCAGCTTTGTCAGCGCCACCCAACTGCGGGCGCGAATCCTGGGCGCGGACATCACCGCCGCTGGTGCAACGCAGGTGCAGGCGGTCAACACCGGTGACGGCAGCGCCTCGAACGTGCTCACCCTCACCGTCGAGCCGTGCACGCGCGGCTGCACTGCGGGCCCGACGATCAGCGCGCTGTCGCCCAGTGCGGCGGGGATGAACGGCCCCGCCTTCACCCTTACGGTCACAGGGACCGGCTTCCAGAGCGGGGCGGGCGTCCACTGGAACGGCGCACCGCGCACCACGACGTTCGTGTCCAGCACCCAGGTGACGGCGGCCATTCCGGCTGGCGATCTGCTCAGCGCCGGCGCCGTCTCCGTGACGGTGGTGAACCCCGGCGGCCCGGCTTCACCGGCGGCCAGCTTCACCATCACCGCGCCGGCGCCGGTGCTGACCGGCATCAGCCCCGCCAGCGCGCTTGCGGGTGGCGCCGCCTTCACCCTGGCGGTCACCGGCACGGGCTTCATCTCGGGGGCAATAGTGCGCTGGAACGGCGCAGAGCGCCCGACGGTGTTCGTCAGCGCCACCCAGCTCACCGCCCAGATCACGGCGGCAGACATCGCCGTGGCCGGGACCTTCGCGGTGACCGTCACCAATCCCGGCAGCGCTGCCTCGGGCGCGGTGACGTTCACCGTCAACAACCCGCTGCCGGTGGTGACGGCGCTGACGCCTTCCTCGATGCCGGCGGCCGGGCTGCCCTTTGCGCTGACCGTGGATGGGACCAACTTCGTCCCGGGCTCAGTGGTGCGCTGGAACGGGGCGAACCGGGTGACGGCATACGTGTCGTCGGCGCGGCTGACGGCGCAGATCACCGCCGCCGATATCGCCGCCGCCGGCAGCGCGACGGTGACGGTGTTCAACCCGGCGCCGGGCGGCGGCCTCTCCGGCGGCGCGGCATTCACCATCACCGCGCCGGTGCCGGTGATCACGGCGCTCACCCCGCCGATGCGAACGCTGGCGTCCGGCGCCTTCACGCTGACGCTCACCGGCGCCAGCTTCGTCCCAGGGGCGCAGGTGTACTGGAACGGCATGGCGCGGGCGACGAGCTACGTCAGCAACAGCCAGCTCACCGCCGCGATTGTGGCGGGCGACCTACCGGCCCAGGCGGGCACGGCCACGGTGACGGTGCTCAACCCGGACGGCAGCCCCTCGGAGCCGGCGGCCTTCCGCATCTGCGTGGACAGCGATTGTCCGGTGGTGACGCTGGTCAGCCCGACGGCGGCGGCGGGCAGCCCCGGCTTCACCATGGAGGTGATCGGCGGCAACTTCCAGCCAGGCGCGTTCGTCACCTGGAACGGCGTGCAGCGGGCGACGGCCCAGGTCTCGACCACCAAGCTGACGTTCCCGGTGAGTGCGGCCGACATCGCGGCGGCAGGCACGGCGTCGATTGCCGTCGATGGTCCGGTGACGCGCGGCCGGGCGTTGTCGAACGCGGTCACCTACCGGTTCTGCGGCGGCGGCGGCTGCCCGGTGCTGGGCGCGCTCGACCCGCACACGGCCACTATCGGCGGGGGTGGCGGGACACTGACGGTGCTTGGCCGCGGCTTCACCTCCGGCGCGGCGGTGAAGTGGAACGGGTCGAGCCGCACCACGGCGTTCGTCTCGCCGTCACGGTTGACCATCGCGCTCTCCGCCGCTGACCTGGCCACCGTCACGAGTGCGACGGTCACCGTGACGAACCCGGATGGAGGTAGCTCGAACGCGCTCACCTTCCGCGCCGTGGACTG
>CAUJGQ010000005.1 GCA_963170165.1 Chloroflexota bacterium
CAGCCCCGGGCAGAAGGCGAGCAACTCGGCAAGGAGCGGCGCCGCCTCCGGCAGATGCTCGAGATTGTCCAGGACCAGCAGCCCGGACAGCCCGTGCAGCGCCGCTCGCAGCCGCTCCAGCGGGCTGCTCCCCGGCACGTCAGGTAGTCCCAGCGCCTGGGCCAAAGTCGCACCCACGCGCGCCGCATCTTGGAGCGACGCGAGCGAGATGAACCACACACCATCGGGAAACGCATCGCTCACGGCGGCAGCAACGGCCACCGCCAGGCGGGTCTTGCCGGAGCCACCGGGGCCAGTGAGCGTCAGCAGGCGCACATCCGGCCGCCCCAGCAGCGCGCATGCAGCCGGCAGCTCCACCTCCCGGCCGATGAGCGGCGTGGGCGGAGTTGGGAGTATCGCCCAAGGGGCCGGCATCACCATGCGGCGAGTGTACGCTGCATGTCAACACGTCCTCCGGTCAGGAGCCGGGGCGGATGAGGAATGCCAGCCTGCACGTACCCCTGCCTCGCTGTCGTCGAGGAGGCCGGCCACGCCTACGAGGAGGTGGACGAGGTGATGCGCAACCCGGCCGGCCTGGTGGAGCCCGTCTCCAAGCTGCGGCCGTTGGGCGTGCTGAAGGGGTGAGCGATGCCCGCTACGACCCACGCCCCGGCGCCGGCCCTGGCCGCCCGGCCGAGCCGCAGTCCGCCGCCCCGCCCGCGCTGACCCACTAGCCTTCGGGAGTATACGTTCGCCGAAGCACCGTGCGTCAGGCGAGAGCGATCCGCTGGGTCAACACGATAGCCGTACCGAGCGGACTTTATCGCCGAATCCCTCAACGAGGATGGTGGACCTTGTATAGGTACGGGAGGCTCCTTCGTACCATGCACGCTCAAACAGTGTGACGGAACAGCCCTCGTTCAATTGCAGTGACCAGACGGGCCGGTTACCGAACCTTGTGGCAGAGAGTTCCGGAATGCTCGCAGTGAAGTACAATGGGGTGCCGCTCAGAGTGTTATCCGAGAACAGAATGTTGTCGCGTATGAGTTCGCCATTCCACTGCCTGTTGCCGTCATATGTGCGACCGGCGATGGTGAGCGGGAACGATGCGCCAGTGTCATCCGAGACATGGAGGTGGAGATGGTTCGTGCCGGGATAGCTATCCCAGACGTTGCCGATCCAATCGTCTCTCTCGACATATGTGCCATCGATATTGCGCACATTCATGAGATGATAGAGATGCACCGTGTAGCCGTTACTGGTAGATATCTTCACTAACGTACCGATATCGCTTGTATCTATCACACGCACCGTCCCGGACACGGGTGCGAATACTGACCAGCCGCCAGCGTCTTCTCCATCAGGAGCAAGATCAAATGCATAGCGTTCGTCATGTGTGTTGCCACCACAGATAGAAGCTTGATAGTGACAGGCACCACCGTTGTACCCATTAATCACCCGCCAGGTCTCCCTGGGGGCAATTGGGGCCATCAGTGACGGTGGCCCGCTGGGCGCCTGACTAACGATGATCGTGACACTGACTGAACCACTATTGTCGCCAAATGCGCCTTGTCGCTCATTGAAGATGAGGAAGAGTTCGCCTGATTCTGGAGCGGTGATCCGCGCGCTGCTGCCTATTGAGAAGGTCGTGCCGCTGATACGTCCGAGAAGCAGGCCAAACGGTGCGCTGGGCAACAGCAGCGGTTGTTCTACCGGATTGGCCCAGCGAATACCCCCGGGACCGCCACACTCGCCCCTGGGTACCGCAGGATCGGTCCCCCTACCGCCCATGCACCAGCGCCCAGAGGCTTCAATTGCGAGCACGTCCCCCCACTGGACGTGAATCCCTGTTGCGAGGCCATTGGCAAGATAGGCTGGCACCGTCAACGTTGTGGATCTCTGGGCCACAGCCGTGGACAGCCATGTACCAGAGCTACCAACGAGGAGCGCTATCCATAGAGCCACAAGACAGCGGTTCTGGAGTCGGCGGGTGAGCATCGTCCCCCTCCCTGCTTGGCATCTCATGATACGTACAACCACTTCTAATGATCTGATTGGCAGTCTGGTTGAAGACAGATCAGATGTCAAGGCGTCAGCTCTGCCGCCCAGGATGGGACACATCGTCGAGACGCGGAGTCCGTGTGCCCTGGTTCATGGATCATTGACGGCGCGCCCCTTTCCCGTCCGCGGGCTATGCTGTCCTTCGGCGGCCCCGGCGCACGGGCCGCGAGGAGGAGGAGCAGCCGCCATGCCCAAACGGCGTAGCCAGGTTTCGATGACGGACGAGGAACAGCAGGCGTTCCTCGCCGAGGGCCATACGCTCCAGGTTTCGAGCATCGGCCCGCAGGGATACCCGCACATGGTGGCGATGTGGTACGCCGTGATTGACGGCAAGATCCACTTCACCACCTATGCCCGCAGCCAGAAGGTGCTGAACCTGCGCCGCAACCCAAAGATGAGCGTCATGCTGGAGACGGGCCGCCCCTACACCGAGCTGCGCGGCATGGTGATCGAAGGTGACGCCGACGTCATCGAAGGCGATACGGAGCTGGCCGCACGGGTGATGATGATGTCCGGCTCGCGCCGCCCCACCGAGCCCCCCGCCGCGCCCCCCACCGAGCAGACGCTCCGCGCCGTCTCCAAGCGCGCCGTCGTCCGCCTCAACCCCAAGAACATCTACTCCTGGGATCACCGCAAGCTCGGCGGCGTGTACTAGCGAGCGCGCGACGTTCATCAGCGGCGGAGCGGAGCGGCCCTCACCTCCCGGCCCCGCTCCCGCCGCGTCGTGTCGCGCAACGCTGGCAGCGGTGCTGGGCTGCTCCCGCCCAGTGAGGGGAGCGTTCCGCCTGCCCCGCCACCGGCTCCCCCTCGCCTGGGTGCGGGAGAGGGGGTTGGGGGCTGAGGGGAGCCCCGCGGGCTGGGGCGGTTTGTTGGTGCGGGGTCAGTCCTCGATGGTGACGGCGTCCCCCACGCGGACGGGGCCGGGGGAGATGACGGCGCCGTAGATACCGGCGAGGTTGGCGTGGTGCTGGACGACGGCGCGCAGCACCTCCGGGGCGGCAGCGGCTGTCTGCGGGTGCAGCGTCAGCATCACGCAGCGGTCGTCGGCCTCGGTCACGGCCACGCGCGCCCGGCTGCCGATGCGCAGCACCCGCCCCACCCAGGCATGCTCGGCGAAGGGAGCATCCGTCTCCAGATAGAGGTTGGCGCGGAAGCGGCCCGGCTCAGGGGGCGTGCCGCTCTCCTCGGCCAGTTGCCGGGTGGTGCCCAGCGAGATCAGCGACAGTTGGGCAACGTCCGGATTGCCGCGGTGGTCGCGCAGCAAGAACAATGGTGCGCCGAAGGCAGACTCCAGCTCGGCGCGGAGGTCGTCGCTGTCGATGGGCAGCTCTGCGCCGGCCGGGGTCTTCACCAGCACCCGCGGCCGTTCGGCGCCGTCCAGGAACGGGCGGTAGGTGAGCAGCGCCGGCAGCTCCCGGCCGGTGAGCCAGGGAAACGGGCTCTTGGAGCGCGCCTGGACAAAGGCGTACTTGCGGTCATGCGGGAGGCCCTGCAGCGTCAGCTCCGCCCCATCGAGCGCCTCCCCGCGCATTGACTTCACTGGATAGCGCCAGACCGCCGCCACCGTGGCTACCTGGGTCATGCTTCCTCCTTGTGCGCGTGACAGCGTATCAGCGGCCACCGGTGATCGGTATCCGGGGAGTGGCCCGCCCCGCCAGGTCATCGCCTATCGTTCTGCGATTCCTTGCGGAAGTGCCATTCTACCGTGTGGCTCTTGTCGTGTAGGGCGCG
>CAUJGQ010000006.1 GCA_963170165.1 Chloroflexota bacterium
CCTGGACACGGCGATTGGCACGGTGAGCACGACGCGCGCCAATCTGGGCGCCTTGCAGAACCGGCTGGAGCACACCATCTCCAGCATGGGGGTGGCGATTGAGAACCTGTCGGCCTCGGAGAGCCGCATCCGCGACACGGATGTAGCCGAAGAGACCAGCAAGATGGTGAGCGCGCAGATCCTGTCGCAGGCGGGCACGTCGATCCTGTCGCAGGCCAACCAGGTGCCGCAGGGCGCCCTGACACTGCTGCGCGGCTAATCCTGAAGCCGGGTCCTGGGGATCTCGCCCCCGTTCGCTCCCCCCTCTCCTCCGGGACGAGGGGGGAGTTTGGGTTCTGAGGGTGTTTCGACCTCCCCCTTCCCCCTGCTGCGGTGCTGTGGCCACAATGCCGGCAGAGCCTCAGTCTCGGGCAAAGGAGGGCGGTCATGGACTACGAAACGGTGCTGTGTGAGACCGATGGCGCGGTGGGGACGATCACGCTCAACCGGCCAGAGAAGCTGAACGCCATGAGCCCGCAGCTGCGCGATGACCTGGAGGCGGCGCTACGGGCGCTGGACCAGGGCGAGGATGTGCGGGTGGTGGTGATCAAGGCGGCGGGGCGGGCGTTCTGCGCCGGCTACGACATCACCCCCCGGCCCGGCGCCGGCAATGGGGGGCGCCGCTCCATCGCCCAGGACCGCGACGGCCTGCGCCGGAGCATCGAGCGCTGGCTGTGGATGTGGAACTACCGCAAGCCGATCATCGCCCAGGTCCACGGCTACTGTCTGGCTGGCGGGGGTGAGCTGGCGGGGATGTGCGACCTGATCTTCTGCGCCGAGGACGCCCGCTTCGGCCACCCCGCCGGCCGTGCGCTGGGCATCCCGCCCACGCTCGGTCTGTGGCCGGTGAAGATTGGGATGCTCAAGAGCAAGGAGCTGCTGTTCACCGGCGACACCATCGACGGCAAAGAGGCGGAGCGTATTGGTATGGTCAATAAGGCGCTGCCCGCCGCCGAGCTGGACGGCTTCGTGCGCGACTTCGCCCGGCGCGTATCGATGGTGTCGCTGGACGCGCTGACGGTGCACAAGCACGTTGTCAACCGCTGGTTCGAGATCATGGGGCTGCGCACCGGCGCGGCGGAAGGGGCGGAGTTCGATGCCATCTATCACGAGACCCCGGCGGCGCTGGAGTTCTCCCGCATCGCCCGTGAGCAGGGACTGAAGGCGGCGCTGGAATGGCGTGACAACCCCTTCGGTGACGGCCGGGGAGCGGCTCGCCCGTAGGGTCGCTACCATGGCGGCATGAACCTCAAGTGGTTGGAGACCTTCCGGCGCGTGGTAGAACTGCGCAGCTACACGCGCGCCGCCGGCACGCTCGACCTGTCACAGCCGGCGGTGTCACAGCAGGTGCGCGGCCTGGAACGGCTGCTGGGCGCTACGCTGATCACCCCGGCTGGGCGCGGTATCGAGGTGACGGAGGCGGGCCGGCGCGTCTACAACACGGCCGTGCGCATCGAACGTGACCTGCGCGAGCTGCGCACGGAGCTGGCCGAGCTTAGCGGGACGAGCCATACCACCGTGCGCATCGCCTGCGGCCCTACTGCGCTGTGCCACTACATGCCGCGGCTGCTGCGCCGGTTCTGGGCCGAGCATCCAACGCTGTCGGTACAGACGGCCACCGCCGTAGGCCGGGCCATCACCGACGCTGTGCTCACCGGCCGCGCAGACATCGGCATCCAGTCGCCCGCCCACCTCAATCCGGAGTTGATGGCCGTCCCCTGCATGGATGATCCGATCATCCTGGTATGCGCCCCCTCCCACCCGCTGGCACAGCGGGGGTCGGTGCCAGCCCGGAGGTTGTCCGAGTACCGCATCGGCCTGATTCCGGCCGGCAGCGAGACCCGGCGGCTGATCGACGATTGGCTGTTGGGAGAAGAAGTGACGCTCGCCCAGCCGGTGGAGTTCGGCGCGACGGAGGCAGTGCGCGCCGCCGCGCTGGCCGGGGTGCTGGCCGGCTTCGTCAGTGCCTACGCCGTGCGCGAGGACCTGGCCGCCGGCCGGCTACACCAGGTGGCGATCACCGGCCCCCAGGCCATCCGCCACATGTATGCCCTCCACCGCCCCCACACCGGCCCCGCCGTCGCCTGGATGCTGGAAGTGATCGCCGAGGCGTACAGCAACCCCGACTTCTGGCAGGGATAACGCCTGCTGCCCCCCGATTATCCGATGGCCGTCTCCACGGGGGCGGCGGCAACGGGCTGCTCGCGCTCGGTGCAGCGAACGGCGGCGGTGGCGGTGATGACGTTGGCGTTCTCCGGCGCCTTGACCGTGATCTCCAGCACGGCGCCGCTGCCGGGGGAGATGCTGCCGCCCGTGCACGTGACGGCAGGCTCGTTCTCCGACATGGCACAGTGATAGCCGCCGCGCGCTGCCACCAGCCGTGTCCCGCCGGCGATCTCGCCGGCAAAGCGCAGGCTGAGCGTGACCGTGACGCCGTTCATCAGGCCGTTGCCGTCGTTGCGCACCAGTATGGTATAGGTCACCTCCAGGCCCGGCGCGGCGGCGGTGGGCCCCATCAGCGTGATCGCTGGCTCTGGCCGGAACACCGGGTCATACGGCAGGGCGGCAGAACCAGCGGGCGCTAGCGCCATGCTTGCCGGTGCGGCGGCGGGTGCAGCGCCGGGCATCGTGTAGCGGAAGCGCGTCTCCACCCAGCCACGGCCGTTGGTGTCGGCGCGCACCACCAGCACCAGATCGCCGCCGGGAGCGGTGTCCGGGACCGTCCAATCCACCACGCGGTTGTTGCGGATGAAGGTGTCGCCCGCCTTCGCTGTCACGATCTCATCGCCACCCAGCACAGACAGCCGGGTAGTGACCAACCACAACTCTGCCTCGCTGCCGCTGACATCAGCGGAGATGGTGAACCGGTGCGTCTGTCCTGCCGTCAGCGTGGCTGGCATCTCCCCCCAGCGGTGGCGGGCCAGGTGGATACCGCGCTCACCGCACTGGCTGGAGAGGTTGGTGATGAAGCTGGCGGCAATGTTGGAGACGCTCAGCTCCGTGCTGAAGCAGCGGCTGGGCGGTGCGACCTCCTGGCTCTGCGTGCTGCCGGCCAGCGTCCACACCGCCCCCTGCGCCCGCGCCGCCCGGGGCGCATCGGTCCACACCACCCCCGCCGCTACGAAAACGGCCACGACCGCAAGCACGCGCCATCGCGACATAAGTTCACACATCCCTGCGTTTATTGCCCTTTGCACACAGGATATTGCGTGGATGTGTCAGCAGCTAAGCGGTAAACGGCACAGATTCGACATAAGGGCGGCGTGTTTTGGCGCTTGTTCGCGACGCCCTCCTTGGCGCCCGAAATGCGCGATACTACCCGCGGATGGCAGATGCTCGATACCGAACCTTCCGCGGAGCGTGGCACGATGGATGACCTGCTGATCTACTCAGGCACCGCCAACCGGCCGCTGGCGGCGGCGGCGGCGGCGCTGCTGGGCGTGCCGCTGGGCAACCTGGATATCATCCGCTTCCCCGATGGCGAGGTCAGCCCGCTGATTCACGACAGTGTGCGCGGCCGTGACGTGTTCGTCATCCAGCCCACCAGCCCGCCGGTGAACGATCACCTGATTGAGCTGCTGCTGACCCTCGACGCCCTGCGCCGCGCCTCTGCCCGGCGGGTCACGGCCGTCATCCCCTACTACGGCTACTCGCGCCAGGAGCGCAAAGCCAAGCCGCGCGAAGCGATCTCCGCGAAGGTCGTGGCCAACTGCCTGGCCGGCGCCGGTGCAGACCGGGTGATGCTGCTCGATATCCACGCCCCGGCGATGCAGGGCTTCTTCGATATTCCGGTCGATGCACTGACCGCCGTTAGCCTGCTCACCCACCGGCTGGCCGAACTGAACCTGGAAGATGCGATCGTCGTCGCGCCCGATACCGGCCGGGTGAAGCTGGCCGAGCGCTTCGCCGATGCGCTGGGGCTGCCGCTGGGGCTGATGAACAAGCGCCGCATCGGCGGCAGAGTGCAGGTGACGCACGTTGTCGGCGAGGTGCGCGGGCGGCGGCCGATCGTCGTCGATGACATCATGGCCGGCGGCTCGCTCACCAGCCAGCTGCCGGCGCTGCTGGAGGCCGGGGCGCTGCCGGAGATCACCCTCGTCATCATCCATCCGTTGCTGGTGAGCGATGCACCACGGCGGCTGGAGCAGCCCTTCATCCGCCGCGTGCTGGCGACCGATAGCGTGCTGCTGCCGCCGGAGCGCCGCCCGGCCACGCTGGAGATCGTCTCCATTGCACCGCTGCTGGCGGAGGCCATCCGCCGCACCCATGAGGAAGCCTCCGTCAGCCCGCTGTTCCAATTGGAGTAGGCCTCTCCCCCATAGGGAGTATGCGAGCAATCGTCCACGCTCGGTACCGTGACCGGAGGAGCCTGCATACCACCGGCGAGGACCGATGAGCGCAACCGAACTGCTACAGGGCGTGACGCAGATCCTCTATCTGCTGATCTTCGCCTCGGTCCTCCTGCGCGCCATCCAGCAGCCACAGCGCGCCAGCATCAATACGGCGCTGTTGTTCGGCGCCGTCGCGGTCATCATCACCATCGCCGATATCTTCAACCTGCTGGACCGCACGCCACCGCGCGCCGTGGGGGCGTTGCTGGGCACGCTGCTGATGGCGCTGCCCTACCTGTTGTTGCGGCTGGTGGACGATTTCGCCGGGGTGCCGCGCTGGCTGCTGCGGGCAAGCGAGGCGGGGCTAGCGCTGTCTGCTGTGGCGCTGGCGGTGCTCGTACCACCGCTGCCCGGCGCGGTCACACTGCTGCTGGTGCTGTACTTCCTCGGGTTGCAGGTATACAGCGGCGTGCGCTTCGCTGGGACCGCGCGCCACTCCACCGGCGTCACCCGCCGCCGGATGCAGGCGGTGGCGGCCGGCTCGGTGTTCCTGGGTACGACCATCTTCCTCTCCGGCCTGCTGGCGCTGCTCCCGGACAGCCAGATACCGGAGCTGCTGGTGCAGGCGACGTCGTTGTGCTCCGGGCTGGCCTACTTCACCGGCTTCGCGCCACCGGCCATGCTGCGCCGCGCCTGGCAGGAGCCGGAGCTGCGCGCCTTCCTCGGACGGGCGGCGCGGCTGCCGCGGCTGCCGGACACGGCGGCGATCGTTACCGAGCTGGAGACGGGAGCAGCGGCGGCCCTGGGCGCCTCTGGCGCCGCCATCGGCCTGTGGGACGAGTCTGTCGGGGCGCTGCGCTTCCACGCTCAGCCGCCGCTCGCCGGCGGGCGCCCGGCCGTCGTCGCAGAGGGCGAACCGGAGGAGGTGCTCCTGCTGCCGGGCGTGGCCATCGGCGGCCGCAGCTTTGCGCTGGGGCAGGCGCTGTACTACGCCGACACCACCCGCGACGACCCCGATCACGCGCAGATGTACGCGTCATTCGGCTCGCGCACCGCGATGTGCGCGCCGATTATCGCCGGGCATCAGCGGCTGGGCGTGCTCAGCGTGTACGCCGCGCGTGCGCCCATCTTCGTAGAGGACGACCTCGCACTGGTGCAACTGCTGGCTGACCAGGCGGCAGTCATCCTCGAATCGCGTGCGCTGATCGACGAGGCGGCTCGCGTCCGTGCCCGGGAAGAGGTGACCCGGCTCAAAGACGACTTCCTCTCGGCCGCCGCTCACGACCTGAAGACGCCGCTGACGACGCTTATCGGCCAGGCGCAACTGATGGAGCGGCGGGCAGAGGTGCAGCCGGCCGCCCCCGCAGACCTGGCGGGCATTCAGCGGATGCTGCGCGAGGCGCGGCGGCTGCGGACGCTGGTGCTGGAGTTGCTGGACGCCGCCCGCGTGGATCAGGGCCGCCTGGTGGGCGCGCGGGAGCGGGCCGATCTGGTGGCGCTGGCGGAGGAAGTGTGCGAGCGTCCCCGGCCGGAGGGTTACCGCTGCGACGTGGTGGCCGATGGCCCGCTGGAGTGTGAGGTCGACCCGCTGCGCATCCTGCAGCTGATCGAGAACCTGGTAGAGAACGGCATCAAGTACACTCCCGGCGGTGGCCAGGTGACGGTACGCCTCTGGCAGCACGAGGGCAGCGCCCGCATCGACGTGACTGACCACGGCATCGGCATCCCGGCCGGAGACCTGCCCCGGCTGTTCGAGCGGTTCCATCGCGGCGCCAATGTCGATGACCGGCGCTACTCCGGGATGGGGCTGGGGCTGTACATTTGTCGCGGCATCGCCGAGCAACACGGCGGCAGCATTGCCGTCACCAGCGTGCCCGGGCAGGGCAGCACCTTCCATGTCAGCCTGCCGGCGTCCGTACCCGCACTGGCCGCGTCGTGACGCCTGGTCGCAGATCATCATTGCCAAGAACTGAGCGTTGACTATGACGGCTCCGACAATTCTCGTGGTGGATGACGATCCATCAATCCGCGGCCTGGTGGCCGAAATGCTGGACCTGGAGGGCTACCCCGTGCATACCGCTGCCAACGGCGCCGAGGCGCTGGCGGCGGTGGAGCAGGAGCAGCCGGCCCTGGTGCTGCTCGACATGCGCATGCCGGTGATGGACGGCTGGGCCTTCGCCCGAGAGACCCGCCGCCGCGGGCTGGCACTCTCCATCCTGGTGATGACCGCCGCCCAGAACGCGCGCCGCTGGGCCGATGAGATCAGCGCCGACGGCTACTTAGCGAAGCCGTTTGACCTTGACGATCTGCTGCGCACCGTCGGCCGGCTGACCGGCCAGGCTAAGGGCGCATAGCGGTATCGCAAAAAGCTATCATCGCGGGCATGGGTGACCTGGTGTGAGCGTGGATGACTCGTATCCGTGCCGGTTGCCAGACAACCTCTTTGACAGATAGCTCGTCTCCGCGCGACAGTGAGCCGAGAACCCTGGCAGCGCCATTCTGGCCGCCGGGAGGTCGTGTCTAGAAGGTCCCCGCCGTGTCCCCCCCGATCCCCGCCCGCCCGGGGCGGCCGCGCGCTACCCGTGTGGCCGCCGCGCTGGTGCTCGCCCTGTCCCTCACCGCCGTATCCGCCTTGGGCCGCGTCGCCGCCCAGCCGGCCGCCCCCGGCGTGCTGGCCCCACCCCGCGCGGTGATGGCCACTGTCACCGGCCAGGTGTCTGCCGCCGTCGCCGTGCTCGCGCCCGCCGGGCGGCTGTCCGCTCCGCCGGCCTGGGATGGCGCCGTCGCGCCGCCGGTGTCTGCCGCCGCCGCCGTCGTGGTAGACGGCGCGACCGGCGCCCTCTTGTACGGCAAGGACGCCCACCGCCGCCTGCCGCCTGCATCCATCACCAAGACCGTCACCGCCATGGTAGCGCTGGAGCGCGGCCGGCTCGATGACGTGGTGACGGTGATGATCGATGGTCCGGCGTTCGCCATCGCAACCGACAGCTCAATCATGGGGTTGTTGCCGGGCGACCGGCTGACGCTACGTGACCTGCTGTACGGGCTGATGCTGCCCTCCGGCAACGACGCCGCCGTAGCCATCGCCACACACCTGGCCGGCAGCGAGGAGATCTTCGTTGGCTGGATGAACGCCAAGGTGGCACAGCTGGGCCTGCACAACACCCACTTCGCTAATGTCCACGGTCTGCATGATCCCGATCACTACACCACCGCCTATGACATCAGCCAGCTCAGCTTGTGGGCGATGATGAATGCGGACTTCCGCGCCATCGCCGCCGCACCGCTGTGGACGGTGCATGGCTCCCGTACGTATACCGTCACCAACCTCAATCCCCTGCTCTGGGCTTATCCCGGCGCCGATGGCGTCAAGACCGGCTGGCACGAGCAGGCCGGGCCGACCATCACCGGCTCCGCCGTGCGCGATGGCCGCCGCCTGTTCGTCACTCTGCTGGACAGCCCCCGCCAGATCGCCGACAGCCGCGCCCTGCTCGACTGGGCGTTCGGTCACTTCTCCCGCGAAGGGTAAGAGGGAGCGGAGAGCAGGCATCCCGCCCGCGCAGAGGGAACCGGGAGCGCGCGGGGTGTCGCGGGAGACGGCGCCCGTGTGGTCGAGGGGAGGCAACCGGCCTGCCCTGTCCCCCATTCCTCACCTCCGCTTCCCGATGGGCGGGAATGGTTATGCTACGCAGCATGGAAGACGCGACGAACGGTGCCGTGGCCGGCTCCTCGCTCCCTGGCTGGCAGTGGGATGCGACATTGTTTCAGGGCTGTGCAGCCTATTACGAGCGGGGGCGGCTGCCGTATCCGCCCGGATTGGAGGCGGCGCTGACGGCGGCGCTGGCACTGGACGGGCGCGGGCGGCTGCTCGATACCGGCTGCGGGCCGGGCACCGTCGCACTGCGGCTGGCGCCGCGGTTCGCCGCGGTGGTGGGGCTGGACGCCGATCGCGACATGCTGGAGGTTGCGGCGGCGCGGGCGGCCGAACGGGGCATTGCCAGCGTGACCTGGGTCTGCCGCCGCGCGGAGGAGCTTCCCGCCGGGTTGGGCCGCTTTCGGGTGGTGACCTTCGCCGCATCGTTCCACTGGATGGAGCGGGAGTGGGTGGCGGCGGCCGTGCGCGGGATGTTGGAGCCGGGCGGGGCGGTCGTGCAGATCAGCGGTACCGAGGCCACCGCACCGCCGGGCACGCTGCCGTATCCACCGCCACCGGCCGCCGCGATGCAAGCGCTGGTACGACGTTATCTCGGGCCGGAGCGACGGGCGGGCCAGGGGGTGCTGCGCCACGGCACACCGGATGATGAGCCGGCGGTGATGGCACGGGTGGGGTTCGGCCCGCCGGAGATCGTTACCGTGTCCGGCGGCCAGGTGCTGGCCCGCTCCATCGATGACATCGTGGCGGCTGTCCTCTCCCATTCCAGCTCGGCGCCCCACCTGTTCGGCAGCCGGCTGCCGGCGTTCGAGGCCGAGCTGCGCGCCTTGCTGGGCGCCGCTGCCGCCGGCGGCCGGTTCGCCCAGCAGCTCGGCGATACCGAGCTACGCATCTGGCGGCGGTAGTGAGGGGCGCGCCACCTTACCGGGACGGTGTTGGGCTGGCGTTGCCGGCGCGGCGGGCGCCGGGGGTGCCGGTGGCCCCAGCGGCGGGACCACCCGAGCCCTGGCCCTGCCCGCCGCCACCGGCGGGGGCGATGGTGACGGTGCGCGCCTGGTAGGTGCCATCGGCGTTGCCCGCGCCGGTGACGGTGATGGTCTGACCGGCCTTCAGATCGGTGACCTGGGCGCCGGCCGTCTGACGGAGTTCCGTGTCGGCGGCCAGCAGCACATTGGTCGTGCCCTGCTGAGTGCGGATGGTGACGGTGTTGCCCTCTACCTTCTCTACCACCCCGGCGATGCCACCGCCTGCACCGGTGCGCAGGCCACCCGCCCCACTGGAGGTGAGGCCGCTCGCCGCGCCGCCGCCGGCCGCCGTGGTGACCACGGCCGGAGCCTTGGGCGGGTCCGCCGTCTCGCGGCCGTACAGCACGCCGCCACCAAAGGCCAGCCCCAGCCCGAGCCCCAGGGCGGCCATCCCCACCAGCAGCGCGGTAAACGTGTTCTTCATGCAACGTCCTTTGCGTGGTCCGGATGCCGGATGCCGTACCTCACTCGTACCGGAGCGCCTCGATTGGGTTGAGGCGGGCGGCGCGGGATGCGGGATAGATGCCAAAGAACAGGCCGATGGCAGCCGATACGCCGAAGGCCAGCACGATTGACGCGGGTGCGATCACCGTCTGGATCTCCTGGCCGTTGAGGCTCTGCCCCTCAACCAGGTACGACGTACCGATGCCGGCGCCGATGCCCAGCAGCCCGCCAAAGACGGAGACGACCAGCGCCTCCATCAGGAACTGCAACAGGATGTCCTTCTGCTTGGCGCCCACCGCCTTGCGGATGCCGATCTCCCGCGTCCGCTCGGTGACCGAGACGATCATGATGTTCATGATGCCGATGCCGCCTACCACCAGCGAGATGCCGGCGATGGCGCCGAGCAGGATTGTCAGTGTGTCCGAGGCCTCTTTCTGGGCGTCAATCTGGTCCTGGACATTGCGCACCTGGAAGGCGTCTGGGTTGCGCAGCCGCTCCGTCATGAATGCCGTCACCTGCTCCACGGCCAGGTTCACATCGTTGGAGGAGCGGGCCTTGACGTCAATCTGCTGGATCTGTTGGGCGCCGGTGGCCGTGCGGGCGTTTTGCAGCTTGGCCAGCGCTGTCGTGATCGGCACCAGCACCTGATCATCGCGGTTGGTGAAACCCGTCCCGCCCTTCGGTTGCATCACGCCGATGACGCGCAGGTTGACCGAGGCGCCGCCGCCGGCGTTGATGCGGATCGTCTGGCCGATGGGGTCGCTGTCGGCAAAGAGGTTCGTCGCCGTCGTCTGGCCCAGCACTGCCACCAGCGCCTTTTCTTCCACCTGCTGGTCGGTGAAGAACTCGCCGGAGGCGGGGTAAAAGGAGATCACGTCCTGATAGGCCGGGGTCGTGCCGGCAATACGGGCGTTGGTGTTGACGCCGGATACGATGATCTGGCCGAAGAAGGTGCGCTCCGGGGCGATGGCCACCACCGCTGGCAGTTGCGCCGCGGCCAGCGCCTCGGCATCATCCAGACTCAGCGTCTGCGCCGAGCCTGCCGCCGAGCGCACACCGCCGGTGTTCTGCTGGCCGGGAACGACATAAATGGTGTTGGTGCCCAGCGCCGAGAAGCGCGACTCCACCGCCGCCGAGGCGCCCTGGCCGATGGCGAGCAGCGCGATCACCGCGCCCACACCGATGATGATGCCCAGCATCGTCAGCGCCGTGCGCAGCTTGTTGGCCGTCAGCGCCCGCAGCGCTATCTGTAAGGATTCACCGATCATGGCTGGGACTCCCCGAGACGGCAGGGGTGGCCGCGGCCGCGCCGTTGGCGGATGGCGCGGCCGCGTGCGTGTGCGTGCGGACGGTGACATCGTCCGGTTGTTCCGGCCGGACGGGAGTATTCGCGCGGTCACTCTGGACGAGGCCATCGCGGATGGTGAGGATCCGGCGGGTATGGGCGGCGATCTCCGGCTCGTGGGTGACGAAGATGACGGTAATACCCTGCTCGTTGAGGCGGGTGAACAGCCCCATGATCTCCTCGCTCGCCTGAGTATCGAGGTTGCCGGTGGGCTCGTCGGCCAGGATCATGCTGGGCTGAGTGACCAGCGCGCGGGCGATGGCGACGCGCTGTTGCTGGCCGCCGGATAGCTCAGCCGGTTTGTGGAACATGCGCTGTCCCAGCCCAACAGATTCCAGCGCCGCCATCGACAGTTGCCGGCGGTTGGGCGTGCGCGCATAGGACAGCGGCAGTTCTACCTGCTCGATGGCGGACATGCGCGGTAGCAGGTTGAACGACTGAAAGACGAAGCCGATCTTGCGGTTGCGCACGGTGGCCAGTTCGTCCTCGCTCATGCCCGCCACCTCGATACCGTCCAGCAGGTAGCTGCCGGAGGTGGGCACATCGAGGCAGCCGAGCACGTTCATCAGCGTACTTTTGCCCGAGCCGGAGGGCCCCATGATCGCCACGAAGTCGCCGTCATGGATATCCAGCGAGACGCCGCGCAGCGCGTGCACCTCGAACTCGCCCATGTGGTAGCGCTTCGTGATGTCCCGCAGTGTAATCATCGATATTTCGTATTCCGTATTGCGTATTTCGGGACGCGTATTTCGTGGTACGTGCCGCTTGTGTGTCGCTTCACTGCCAAGCTGCCCCACGGAATACGCAAGACGAAATACTCCTACTACCGCCGCACGGGCGCCGCCGGCACCCGCTGGCCTGTCCCGCCCAGGCCGGGCACGCCACCCGCACCGAAGGCACCCGTTGTGGTGCTCGTCGTGCGCTGCTGCGTGGGGATGGCGACCTGCTCCCCTTCGTTCAGGCCGGAGGTGACCTCCACCGAGCCGGAATCGCCGGTGAGCCCCACGGTGACCGTCCGCGTCTCAATCTTGCCGTCCGCCCCGATAACGTCAACCACGGTGGTGGCGCCCTGGCGTTTGATGGCGCGGGCGGGGACGGTCACCACGTTCTGCTTACTGTCGGTGATGATGCGCAGCGTGGCCGTTAGCCCCGCCGGGATCACTGCTCCCTGCGGGTCGAAGACGATCGTGATGGGGAAGGTGACGACACCCTGCTGAGTGACGCCCGCCGGCGTCACGGCCGCCACCAGGCCGGTGAAGGTGCGGCCCTGGACGGCGTCAAAGGTGATCACCACGGGCTGTCCGGCCTTGATCTTGCCGATATTCGACTCGTCGAGCGAGGCGTCTACGCGCACCAGCTTGGGATCGAGCAGGGTGGCGACGGCGCCGTTCGCGCCCAGGGCATCGCCCTCGTTCAGCGTCATGGCGGTGACCACGCCGGTGAAGGGGGCGCGGACGACGGCGTTGTCCAGGTCGGTCTGGGCGGATTTCAGCGAAAGTTCGAGCTGCGTCACCGTCTCCTGCGCCTGCTGCAGGTCGGCCGGCAGCGGGCCAGCCTGCAACTGCGCCAGCCGCTGTTGGGCCGCGTTCAGCCCGGCGCGGGTGCTGTCGATGCTGGCGCGGGCGGCGGCGATATCACCGGGCTTGGCGCCGGAGGTCTTGAGCGTGTAGCTGTTGAGAGCGCTGGCATAGTCTGCCTTGGCGGCGTTCAGCGCTGTCGTCTCCGAACGGGAGGCGATGTCAAAGCCACTGGACAGCCGGTCCCAGTTGGTCTGGGCGGTATCCAGCGCCGCCTTGGCGCTGTCCAGCGCTGCCTGCACCTGCGCCACCTCGTTGGCGCTGGGGGAGATGAGCTTGTCCAGATTGTTCTGGGCGTTGGCCAGGACGGACTGCGCAGAGGCGACCGTCTGTTGCGCCGCCAGCAGGTCGGCGGCCGGCGGGCTGAGCAGCTTGTTCAGGTTGTTCTGGGCGGTGGTCAGGCTGGACTCCGCTTGGCGAACAGCCTGTTCGGCGGCGGTGTAGTTGGCGCCGGAGCTTTCGCCCTGAATCCGCGCCAGGTCATTCTGCGCACGGATCAGCGCCGCCTGCGCCTGGATGACGGAAGCTTGCGCGGTGAAGTAATCGCTGTCGTTGTTCCCGGCAGCGGTACGCCGGGCCAGCGCAGCATCCAGGTTCGCCTGTGCGGCATCGACCGCCAGTTGCGCCGCCTGCCGCTCGGCCAGCGTGCCACCGATGAACACGGCGGAGAAGCGGGCGCGGGCCGTCTCGAGCCCTGCCTGCGCGCTCTGCACCGCGGCCTGTGCCGCCGCAACATCGGCCGGGTTGGGGCTCAGCAGCTGGTTGAGCCGTGCCTGAGCGGAGGCCAGCGATGCCTGCGCGCTTTGCAGCGAGGACTGCGCCGCGGCGATGTCCTGCGGGTTGGGGCTCATCTTGTTGGTGTAGTTGGTCAGCGCTGCCTGATAAGCGGACTTGGCGGAGTTGAGCGACGCATACTCGGGCCGCAGTGTCAGGTCTTCGCCGCGCACCAGCTTGTCGTAGTTGGCCTGGGCAATCTCCAGGTTGGCGGTGGCGCGGTCAAGGCTGGCGCGGGCGGCGGCGATGTCCTCGGGCGTGACGCCGGTGAGGAGATTGTTCAGGTCGTTCTCGGCGCGGGTCACCGAGGCCTGCGCCGAGGCAACAGACTGCTGCTGTGCAGCCAGGTCAGCAGCGGTGGCGCCGGCCAGAGTGGACTGCAACCGCGCCTGCGCCGAAGCCAATTGCGAGGCCGCTGTGTCGCGCCGGATCTGCAGCGTGCTGGTATCGAGCGTCACCAGCGGCTGCCCCTCCTGCACGCTGTCACCCTGGCGGGCGTGGATGGTGGCGACCTTGCCGGCCGAGGGGGCGGTCAGCTTTACCTGGCGGGTGGCCGCCACGGTGCCGGTCGAGCTGACCTGGGAGGTGATGGTGCCGCGGGAGGCGGCGCCGATGGAGTAGGTGGGGGCGGCCTGCTCGCCGCTGCCCCAGAACCGCTGGAACAGCCAGTAGCCGGCTAGCGCCGTCAGCACCAGGACCACCAGCAGGGAAGCCAGCCGGAACGGCCCCATCCCGCGCAGGCGGGCACGGCGGGCACGGCCGAGCGGCGCAGTCACCGCGCCGGGCAGGCTGGTCATGGGGAGCCTCCTCGTGGCGGCCTGAGATGACGTCCGTCACCACAGACACCGGGGGTATGTCAATACCCGGCGGCGCGTCTCCACCACCGGATCGCCCGCATGATAGCATTCCGATACAGAACGGACGTGTTAAGCCCCGTTTAACAGTGGCGCGTTACTGGCCTTCTTTGGACTTTTCCGAGGAGTGGCCGGGGAAGACGCGGCTTTGGGGATCGATGAAGCTCTTGGCATGGTTGGCGGCGGTGGCGGCTTCGCCGAAGCCGGTGGCGATCAGGTGCAGCTTGCCAGGGAATCGCGCCACATCCCCGGCCGCGTACACGCCGGGGATACTCGTCGCCATGGTGCTGTCTACGGCAATGCCGCCATCCACCATCTCCAGTCCCCAGTCACGAATCGGGCCGATGTTGGCGATGAACCCCAGGCACAGCAGCAGCCGGTCCACCGGCAACTGTGTCTCCGTCTGCGTGCGATTGTCGTAGATGGTCACCCCCGTCAGCCGGCCGTTCGCCCGCTGGATGTCCTTCACCTCGTGGAAGGTGCGTACATTCACCGAGGACTCCAGCACCTTGTTGACGGTGTCCTCGTGCGCCCGCCAGCGATCCCGCCGGTGAATCAGCGTGGTGCTGCGAGCGAGCGGCTCCAGCGCCAGTGCCCAGTCTAGCGCGCTGTCACCGCCGCCGACGATCAGCAGGTCCTGGTCGCGGAACACATCCGGCTCGCGCACGAAGTAGAAGACGCTGCGCCCCTCCAGGTCGTCAATGGCCGGCGCATTCGGCAGCTTGCGCGGGGTGAACGCGCCGACACCGGCGCAGATGATCACGGTCCGGCTGTGGTGGATGTGCTTATCCGTCTGCAGGACAAAGGTGCCATCATCGGCGCGGCCCAGCTTTTGCACGCGCTCGCCCAGGCAGACGGTCGGGCCGAACTGGAGCCCCTGCTCCACACAGGCAGCCACCAGGTCTTTACCCTTCACCGCCGGGAAGCCGCCCACATCGTAGATGTGCTTCTCCGGGTACAGCGCGCTGACCTGGCCGCCAAGGTCGCCCAGCGAGTCGATGATCTTGACGCTCATTTCGCGCATGCCGGCGTAAAAGGCGGCGAACAGCCCGGTGGGACCGGCGCCGATGATGGTGCAGTCAAACAGCGAGTCCACCGGTACGCCGGGGAGCTGCATGCCCTCTTTCGGCATGACATCTTCGCGTACCGGCTGCTGGCGCACGGTGCGCGGCCCTGGTGGCGCTTCGTGGCGGTCATCCACAATGGCGACCCGCGCCCGCCCCACCGAGCCTTCCCGCTCCCCCGCACCGCCGCTGCTCTGCCGCTCCTCGTCCGCCATCGCTGCACCATCCTCATCCGCTTCGTTGCGCGCTGCTGGGCCTCAGACTTCCATTCTGTGCCCGCCGTGCCCTCTCCGGAAAGCTCTGGCAGGGAGCCACCAACGGCGCCAAAGGTACCTCTGGGGCACCCTCCCTGAGAGTAAACGCCCGGGCGCTTCGCTGCGCTGCGCGCGCGGTTGCCGGTGTTTTTGGGCAAACTTTGGGGGCTCGACAGAAGAGCCTTGATCGGCCTGGGAGCGCGTTGCTACCGTCAGGATCGCCGCTGCGCCCGACCGAGGGCCAGCCGTGCGGACGGCCGGCATGGACAGCTCACCGGCCCAGATGTGGCAGACGGTGCTGGGCGCGCTCCAGCTCCAGGTCACCGGGCCGATCTTCGCGACCTACCTGCGCGATACCACCGGCGCCCGGTTCGACGGCCGCAAGCTGACCGTGGCCGCGCCCAGCGATTTTGTGCGCGAGCAGCTGGCGGGCAAGCTGCGGCCGCTGGTGGTGCACACGCTCACCGGCGTGCTGGGCGGCCCGGCCGAGGTGGACTTCGAGGTAGCCGGAGCGCCACCGCCGGAGCTGGACCTGCCCGCCACACCCCCGCCGCCGGAGGTCGTGAGCAGCACCCGTATCCCCCAGGCGGCGCCGGAGCAGACGGGCCTGCGCCTGAACGCGAAGTACACGTTTGCCACCTTCATCGTCGGCGCCTCCAACCACCTGGCCCACGCCGCGGCGCAGGCGGTGGCCGCCAACCCCGGCTATTCGTACAACCCGCTGTTCCTGTACGGCGGCGTGGGATTGGGCAAGACACACCTGCTCCAGGCCGTCGGGCATGAGGCCGTGGCCAAGGGGCTGAACGTCGTCTACGTCTCCTCCGAACAGTTCACCAACGAATTCGTCAACTCCATCCGCGAGCGCCGTGGCGACGACTTCCGCGCCAAGTACCGCAGTGCTGACCTGCTGCTCATCGATGACATCCAGTTCATCGCCGGCAAAGAGCAGACGCAGGAGGAGTTCTTCCACACCTTCAACGACCTGCACCAGCAGCATCACCAGATCGTCATCACCTCCGACCGCTCCCCCAAGCTGATCTCGCTGCTGGAGGACCGGCTGCGCTCGCGCTTCGAGTGGGGTCTGATCGCCGATGTCCAGCCGCCGGACTACGAGACGCGGCTCGCTATCCTGCGCACCAAGGCGGAGGAGCAGGGGGCACGCGTGCCAGATGCCGTACTCGAGAGCATCGCTCAGCGCGTTCAGGACAACATCCGCGAGCTGGAGGGGTCGCTCAACCGGGTGCTGGCCTTCGCCCGGCTCACCGGCAGCGAGGTGACATCGGCGCTGGCCGGGCAGGCGCTGGCCGGGCTTGCCCCCGCCCCCCGCCGCCGGCTGCCTGGCCCGGAGGTGATCATCGATGCCGTTGCCGCCTTTTACGGCGTGCCGCCGCAGCAACTGGCGGGCAAGGCGCGCGACAAGCGGCTGGTCCACGCCCGCCACGTGGCGATGTACCTACTGCGGGCCGACGCCGGCCGCCCGCTGACCGAGGTCGGCCGCCTGCTGGGCAAGCGCGACCACACCACCGTCATGCACGGCGCCGGTAAGATCGAGGACGCCCTCGCCACCGACCCCGAGCTGCGCCGCGAGCTGGCCGAAATCCGTGCTGGTTTGAGCGACTGAGAGGGAACCGGGGGAGGGGTGGGGAACGAACCGGCTCGCCGTCTCCCCGATCCCGCGTGACGGGCGAGGGGGAAACGGCGAGCAAGGAGCCGGGGGAGCGTCTGCAGGGAGCCGTCTGTGAGCGCCGTCACCCCCTCTCCCGCTTGCAGGAGAGGGGGCCGGGAGGTGAGGGCCAGTCTCCAGTTCCTCCGTTACTTCACCGTCAGCGTGCCCGTCATCTCCACTGGGTGCACGTCGCAGATGAACTTGTAGGTGCCGGCTTTGGCCGGGGTGAAGGTGAAGGAGCCGCTGGCGCCGCCGGTGAGCAGGGCGCTTTGGGCGTCCTTGCCGCCGTCACCGGGCACACCGGCGATGCGGAGGTTGTGCAGAGCGCTGCCCTTGTTCACCACATTCACGCTCACCATTTCGCCCGCCTTGGCCGACAGCTGCGGCTGGGCGAACTTGTTGTCCAGCATCGTCACATCCAGCTTCACCGCCGCGGCGCTGCCGTGGCCGCTGGCCGGGGCGTCCATCGTGTGGCCGTCCGCCTCACCCGCCGCCGGTGTGCCCACCTGGAGGACGCCGATCGCGCCCTTGCTGGCATCGGCGAAGCTGTGGGTGACGAAGGGATAGGTACCCGCATCCGGGATTGTCAGCTCGAACATCGCCGCGCCGCCCGCTGGGATGGTCGCCGTCGAGACCCCCACCTGCTTGTTGGCCAGGTTGCCATCCGGGTAGTACGCGCTGAACACCGCGCCGATGACGTGGAAGGCGCTGGTCTGGGACGGGCCGGCGTTCACCACCCACAGCCGGATCAACTCGCCCGGGTCCGCCTTCAGCGGGCTGGCAACGTACTGGTTGGCCATGCCGTTCCACACCACGTAGTCGGGCGTGCCTTCCATCATTTTGCCAACGTGGCCGGTATAGACCTCGCCCTTCTTGTCCAGGTAGTACTCGGACTGAACGAGGGCGAACTCCTTCGCCGGGGCCAGCCCCTCCGCCGGGTCCACGATGATCGCGCCATACATGCCGTTGCCGATGTGCTCAATCACCGGCGGCGTGCCGCAGTGGAACATGTACACGCCGGGGTTGACCGCCTTCCACTCAAAGCTGAAGGACTGGCCGGGCAGCACCGTCTTGAAGGCCGCGCCCGGGTTGATCGAGGCGGCGTGGAAGTCCATGCTGTGGCCAACCTTGCCGTTGTTGACCAGGGTGAACTTCACCGTGTCGCCCTGGCGCACGCGCAGCGGCTTGGCCGGGACGCTGCCGCCGAAGGTCCAGCCGGTGAAGTTGATGTCCTTGGCGATACCGACGATCGTGTCGTCGGTGGCTGTCAGCGTAATCTCCTTGACCGGCGCAGTGGTGGCCGGTGGCAGCGTCGCGTCGAACGGCTGCGCTTTCGCCTGGTCCGATACCTCCGTGGTGTAGCGCTGCGCTTGGGCAGGCGGACCCGCCTGTACCTGTGCGATCTGTTGCTCCAGCCGGGCAGTGGTGCTCTCCTGCCGCTCGCCGACGATGGCGGCCTGCACGGCCAGCGCCCCCCACACCAGCGCGCCGGTGCCCAGGACCGCGCCAATTCCCTTCAACGATGGCCGGAACCCCTGCCGGCGTTCGCCCGTTGCCAGTGCCATTTCATTGCCCCCCGGTGCTATGTCGTGCCGCGATACATCCTGATTGTGGTCCGGCGCCGCCCGGCACACTGTCAGGCAACCTCCCTTTACGAAGCCGGTACTTCTCTAATGACCGGTGTGGGGAATTGGGAGCGAGAAGACACGGCAGCCGGATCCCCCTGCCCTCCAGTCATCTCCCCTGCCAGGCGGGATGACGAAGGTGGCAATCAGAGCGGCGCGGGCGGCGGACCGCCAATGCCCGGTCCCCTGTTTACTCGCCCTCGTTTGTGACCGCGCTGTGAGCGGTCTACCCGTATTTCATCAGGGGCCGTACCGTACCATCGAAGGCAGGGGTGACGTGCTCGCAGGGGGCGCAGGCGGAGTGGCACGGGATGCGTAGCCGCGATCTGATGACGGGCCGGTGGAGCGTGCGCGCCGGGCTGCTGCTGCTGGCGTTTGCGGCCTTTATGCCGCTGGTGCTGCTGGCACTGTATGTCGGGCGGTACCAGACCGGCCGGCAACGGCAGGACACCGAAGCCGCCGTCACCGCTGTCAGCCGCACCGTCGCCGGTGACCTCGGCGCCGCAGTGACGGATGCCGGGCAACTGGCGCAGACGCTCGC
The DNA here is from genome assembly GCA_963170165.1 of Chloroflexota bacterium. Lineage (GTDB taxonomy): Bacteria > Chloroflexota > Dehalococcoidia > CAUJGQ01 > CAUJGQ01 > CAUJGQ01. The sequence goes on from CAUJGQ010000006.1 coordinate 19,192, forward strand.
CGCCCGCCCCGCCGTGGTGGCCATGGACCCTGTCCGCTGCGACCCGCTGCTGGCGGAGGTCGTTACCCTGGAGCCGCGGGTGCGCGCCGTCCGCGCCATCTCCCCCACCGGCATGACGGTGTGTCAGGCAGGCGCGCCCGTGGCTGGAGCCGTGCCGGCAGAGACGCTGCACGGTGACGGGGCCGCCATTGGAGAGGCTATCTACTGGCCCGTCGCCGGTGCTTGGAGCGCCGAGCTGGGTGTTCCCATCTACGGCAGCGACGGCGCATCGCGCGGCATGCTGGTGCTGACACTCGGGCTGGCGCACCTCCAGGAGCATCTTGCCCGGCTGCAGCTCAGTCCCGGCTCTGTGGCACTGCTGTATGACCAGCACGGGTCGGTGCTGGCGGGCTCCACCGCCGCCGAACGGTGGGCCGGGGCGCGCGTTACCGATCTGCCCCAGGGCGGCCGGCTGCTCAATCAGCGCCGTGGCGTGCTCACTGTCACCGGGCAAGACGGCGAGCGGCAGATTGCCGGGTTGCATCCCGTTCCCGGTACCGGCTGGACCGTGCTGCTGGGCATGCCCGAGCGGCGGGTGACGGCGCAGGCGTGGGAGACGCTGCAGTACGGCGGCCTGGCTGGGGCGGCGCTGCTGGCGGCGCTGGCGCTGGCCGTCTACCTGGTAAACGCCCGCATCGCCCGTCCGCTGCGTGCCCTGGCGGGGACATCGCTGGCGGTGGCCGGAGGCGATACGCAGATCCGCGCCACGACCGGCGGCCCCCGCGAGATTGCGGATGCTGCCCTGGCGCTCAACACCCTGCTGGATGCGCAGGCCCAGAGCACAGACCGGCTGGCGCGCAGCGAGGCGGTGTATCGCGCCATCACCGAGCACTTCCCCAGCGGCGCTGTCATCTTGTTCGACCAGGGGCAGCGCTGCCTGGCCGCCGGCGGTGAGGCGCTGGCCGCGCTGGATCTGGCGCCGGCGGCGATGGTCGGGCAGCCACTCGACGCCTTCCTGCCCCCCGGACTGAAGGCGGAGGCGGCGCCCTGGTGGCAGGAGGTCTTGGCGGGGCAGTCGTTCTCGCGCCCCGGCAGCTATCGTGGCCGCTGGTACGACGTCCATCTGCACCCGGTGCGCGATGCGGATGGCACCGTCCGCACCGGGCTCCTGGTGGGGATGGACGTCACCGACCGGCGCCGGACCGAGGAAGAGCGCGAGGCGCTGCAGGCCCGTACCGCCGAGGCGCAGGCCGCCGCCGCCGCCGAGCGGTTGCGCACCGAGATCGTCAACACCATCTCCCACGAGCTGCGCACGCCACTGGGCGCGATCAAGGGGTACACCAGCACCTTGCTGGCCTTTGGCGACGTGGTCTCCCCGCTGGAGCGGGGCGAGTTCTTGCAGGAGATTGAGGCGGCGGCGGGCCGGCTGACCGGCCTCGTCGATAGCCTGGTGGCCGCTGCCGCCATCGAGCACGACCTGGCGCCGGCCGGCCGTGACGTCATCAGCGTGGTGGAGGTGGCGCCGGCCGCGCTGGAGGCCGTGAGCCGCCGGTTCCGGGGCCGCGCCTTCGTCATCGAGCAACGAACCACGCCGCCTCCCATCCGGGCCGCCGCCGGCCGGCTGGCCCAGGCGCTGGAAGTGCTGCTGGAGAACGCCGCCCGCTACTCACCTCCGGCTGCGCCGGTGGTGCTGCGCGTGGATGCCACCGCTGCCGGTGAAGCGGCGCTGCGTGTGATTGACCGCGGCGACGGCATTCCGCCCGAGGAGCACCAGCGCATCTTTGACCGGTTTTACCGGGGGGCGTCCCGGCTGGAAGGCAGCCAGCGGGGGGCCGGAATGGGGCTCGCCATCTGCCGCCGGATTGTCGAGCAGGAGGGCGGCCGCATCACGCTGGAGAGCGCGCCCGGCCAGGGCAGCACCTTCAGCATCATCATGCCCCCCGCCGCCTCAGCCGTTCCCGCGGCCCCACCAGTAGAGTCTGCCGCCGGTGGCTGACCCTGGACGCACGGTCCCAAGGCGCCGGGGCGCGTACCTCGGGGAAGGGTGCACTTGTCTCCCACCCGTGCGGCGTGGGTAGAATGCCGGCGTGAAGTGTATTCACTGCGGCACCGACAGCACCCTGCGTGAGCGGGGCAAGGAGAAGCGCTGTAAGGGCTGCAAGCATCCGTTCGCCTTCGAGCCGGGCACGGACACGCTCTCGGTCACCGATGGCTACTTCCACAAGAGCGTCGAGCGTGTCTCCGCCAAGGGCACACTGCCGTTTACCGAGCGGCAGTTGTGGTGGGAGTTCAACCGCCGGTGGGCGCGCGCCCGCTGGGAGTGGCGGCAGCCCTGGGGGCCAGCTTCGGTCGCAGCCGGCGCGGGTGGCGTGGGGCTGGCCGTGGCGATGCAGAGCGCCATACCGCTCGCCGCAGGGGCGGTGATCGCGATGGCTGCCGTGGTGCTCAACCGCCGGGCCATCCGGCAACGGCCGCGCTGGGACCGCCGGCCACGGGTGGCGCTGGACCGCTTCCGCGCGCAGTATCTCCGCCGCTGGCAGGAGACGCACGGCCCCGTCTCCGGGCTGCTGCCCGAGCCTGTGGCCGAGGCAGCACCCGCCCGCCCCGCGCCGCCACCGGACGTCACCGCCTTCAGCTTTGACCGGGCGATCGTGGTGCAGCATGACGCGCTGGCGGCGATGCTGGTGGCGAGCAACTTCCACTTTGAGAACAACTGCGCCGTGCTCGGCCTGCGCGGCTATCCCTATGGCCTGGCGGAGACGGTGATGATGATGCTCCGCCGCAATCCGGCGCTGACCGTCTTCGCGCTGCACGACGCCTCCCACGGCGGCTGCGCCATGCCCGCGGTGCTGCGCGGCGAGCGCTGGTTTCCCGATCCCGCCGTCCGGCTGGTGGATCTGGGGCTGCGGCCGGCCCATGCCTGGCGGTTGGGCCTGCTGGACGCCGGCGGTGAACGGCGCCCCGCGGGCGATCCGGTGCGGGTGCGGCACACGCCGGAGGAAGTCCGCTGGCTGGAGGAGGGACACAGCGCCGAGCTGTCCGCGCTGCGCCCCGCCCGGTTGCTGCGCGCCGTCTACCAGGGCATCGCCCGCGCCGCCGGCGCAAGCAGTGACCCCGGCGGCGATGGCGGCATCATCTGGCTGGGTGGCGATGACGGCAGCGCCGGCACCCCGGACAGCTTCGGGTAGGCGGAGCGGTTGGGGAGAAACGCTATTCCCTATCCCTTGGCTCGGGGCGGACCATGCTGAACAGCGCGTCCAGGTCGATGTGCACAGCGGGCAGCGACGCCGGCGTCACGATACCACCTTGCTGGTGGCGCTCGGTGTAGGAGCCACCAGCCTGCTGGACCCAGCGGGTGAGGGTACGCTCATAGGGGTGCAGCAGCCATACCTCGCGGTCGCCACGGGCCTGGTACTCGCGCAGCCTCTCGGTGACGTCGTACCCCGCCGTGGAGGGCGACCAGACTTCGACGACGAGCAGCAGTGGCTCGGGGTACGCCTCCAGCATTCCCGGCTCGGGGAACTGGCGCAGGACGGAGTCCATCGCCGCCACATACACATCGGGGATGAAGTAGCGTGGCCCGGCGCGGCGTACCCGCCCCGCATCGACCCGGATGAGGTAGTCACGCAAGCCCAGGTGCTCCCGCAGCATGAAGGCGAGTTCGATAGCGGTCTGGTAATGCTCAAACCTCATCGCGGGCTTTCGGCGCAGATAACCACAGATCAGCTCCCACTTCGAGTCCGGGTCCTCCAGCACGAGCCGCCGGTAGGTGGCCTCACTCACGGGCATGGCCGCCGTCCTTTCGTGGTTTCGGCATCCGGCATCCGGCATCTGGCATCTGGGCGACAGACCTCATCCCAAACGCGGGAGCGGGGAGCGGGGGGGAGAGGTCCACCTGTGCCGCTACCGCGCCGCCGGTTGGGGCGTGTACGTGGCGTCGAAGATGGTTTCCGTGAGCAGCCGCTTGAAGTCCGGGTTGTTCGTGTACTGCTTGAACAGCTCGGTGTGATCGTTCAGCAGGTCGATGATCACGCGCTGCAGCACCGCGTCGTGCTCGATGCGGGCGTTCTGGCGGTCGGAGTGCTTCATCGCGTTCTGGTACTTCTGGTCGGCCGCGACGCGCGCCGGCAGCTCCTCGCTGATCACCTTCTTGATCTTGTCCGGGTCTTTCCACTCGATGTTGCCGAAGTGATCGTTGAACACGCGCAGGATGTTGCTCAGCCGGTCCAGCTCCGGTTCGGGCGTGTGCCCGCCACCAGCCGCCGGCGCCGGCTCGATCTCCGCATCCTCATCCGGCAGGGCAATGCTCATGGCCGCCTGCACCTCGGCCCGGTAGCTGTCCAGATCGACCGCGTCGAGGATGCCCTTGGATAGGTCGTCCTCGCGCGGCGCCGGGAGCTTGGCGATCAGGAAGTTGAGGAAGGTGGCGAGCTTCTCCCACCCGGCGTTGGTGTACGGCAGCACCGCCGACAGGAAGCCATACGTGCGCACAAAGGCCTTGGCCTTGCCCTTGAAGTCGACCTGCTCATCCTCGCTCAGCGTCTCCCGGTAGACGGCCACGCATGGATCGAGCAGCGGATCGATTTGGCTGCGATCCGCGCCGCTTAGGTAGCGCGCCACAAGCTCGTCCACCGCGGCATCGCCGTACACCTGGTACCCGTCTAGGTCGGCCTGGAGGTCGTGCAGCTTGTTCGGGTCGGTTTCGGCGCTGAGGATGGTGGTGCGGTAGTACCCGGCAAAGGCGGCCTGTATCGTCTCCACGTCGTTCTGGAAGTCGAGCACGAAGGTGTCGTGTTTCTTGGGATGGGCGCGGTTGAGCCGGGAGAGGGTCTGCACCGCCTTGATGCCGGACAGCGGCTTGTCCACGTACATCGTATGCAGCAACGGCTCGTCGTAGCCGGTCTGGAACTTGTCGGCGCAGATCAGGAAGCGGTAGCTGCCGTCCTCGCGGAAGCGCTCCGGGATCAGCGCGCTGGAGAAGCGGTTGAGCGTCGCTTCCGTCACCTGGCGGCCGCCGTCCTCATGCTCGCCGGAAAAGGCGACGAGGGCACGGTATGGACTGCGGCGCTCACGCAGGTTGGCCTCAATCGCGTGGTAGTACTGGATCGCGCGGGCGATGCTGCCGCACACCACCATCGCCCGCGCCTGCCCGCCGATCTTCTGGCGGACGAGCACCTGGTCATGGAAGTGATCGACCATGATGCCCGCTTTGATCGCGATGGCGTGGTCGTTCCCCTCGACGTAGCGGCGCAGCTTCTTCTGCGCCCGCTTCTTGTCGAACTCCGGGTCGTCATCCTCGTCGGTCTGGGTCAGCCGGTAGTAGGAGGCGACTGGCGTGTAGTGCTGGAGCACGTCCAGGATGAAGCCCTCCTGGATCGCCTGCTTCATCGTGTAGCCGTGGAAGGGCCGGTGCTTGGTGACGCTGCCCTCCGGCCACGGCTCGCCGAAGATCTCCAGCGTCTTGTTCTTGGGCGTGGCGGTGAAGGCGAAGTAGCTGGCGTTGGGCAGCATCTTCCGCCCTTCCATGATGCGATTGATCGTGTCCTCAACCGTCTCCTCTTCGTCATCATCGCTGCCCGCCGAATCCGCCAGCACGCGGTTCATGCTGGTGGCCATGTTGCCGCCCTGGCTGGAGTGGGCCTCGTCGATCACGATGGCGAAGGTGCGGCCGCGGTGCTCGTCCCCGATCTCGGCCAGCACCACCGGGAACTTCTGCACGGTGGTGATGATGATCTTCTTGCCGCCCTCCAGGAAGCGGCGCAGGTCGCCGGAGCGCTCGGCGTGGCCGACCGTGGCCCCCACCTGGGCGAACTGCTTGATCGTGTCGCGGATCTGGCGGTCCAGCACCCGCCGGTCGGTGACGGCTACCACCGAGTCGAACACACGCGCGCCGCCGCGCTCGGCGCTGACCAGTTGGTGCGCCAGCCAGGCGATGGAGTTGCTCTTGCCGCTGCCGGCCGAGTGCTGGATCAGGTAGCGCCGGCCCGCGCCGTGCCCCCGCACATCCGCCAGCAGCCGCCGCACGACATCTAGCTGGTGGTAGCGGGGGAAGATCTGCGTGCGCCGCCGCTTGCCCGTCCGGTCGTCCCGCTCCTCCACCACCTGGGCGTAGTTCTCGATGATGCCGGTCAGCCCCTCGCGCGATAGGATCTCCTGCCACAGATAGGCGGTCTTGAGCCCGTGCGGGTTGGGCGGGTTGCCGGCGCCGTCGTTCCAGCCCTGGTTGAACGGCAGGAACCACGATTCCTTGCCGCGCAGCGCCGTGCAGAACCGCACCTCCTCCTCGTCCACGGCGAAATGCACCAGGCAGCGGCCGAACTGGAACAGCAATTCGCGCGGGTCGCGGTCGCGCTGGTACTGGGAGACGGCGTCCGCGACGGTCTGGCCGGTGAGGCGGTTCTTCAGCTCAAAGGTCGCCACCGGCAGCCCGTTGATGAACAGCGCCAGGTCGAGCGCCCGCGCCGTCTCATCGAGGCTGTAGCGAAGCTGGCGGGTGACGCTGAAGATGTTAGCGGCGAACAGCCGGGCGGCGGCGGCGTTGCCGGGGCTGGGCGTGCCGTAGAACAGCGTGACGGCGGCCGGGCCGTGCTTGATGCCCTTGCGCAGCACATCTACCACACCGCGCTTGGCCACTTCGCCTTGCAGCCGCGCCAGGAACTGATCGCGCGTCGGGCCGGGCTCCTGCACGCGCAACTGCTCGACGGTGCGCGGCTGGGTTGCCTGGAGGAAGGCGAGCAGCTTGGGCAGGTCCACGGCGTGCGCCCGGTCGTAGTCTTCCCGGTCGCCAAGGGCATACCCGGCGCCGCCGTAGGGCGTGCCCTCCTCGCGCACCGCCGGGCCGGCGGCGGCCGGGGCGCGCACACCGGTGAGCGCCGCGACGATCAGGTTCTCCAGCCCGCGTTCCGTGGTGTCTGTTGCCATCGCACCCTACCGCCCCACACATCGCCCGCCATCAAATACCCATCAAATAACTTTGCTCGTTCATGCTCGTCCATGCACGTCCATGCTCGCGTTTCTGAGCAGGCCATCAAATACCCATCAAATAAACGATACATAACTACCGGCCACTACCTCCCGGCTTGGCCCAGCAGGGAACATACCGCATGAGCTTATTGGCCGCGCCGGGGTCATCCGGACACACGAGGCCGTCATCGACTGCCTCCTTGATCAGACGGGAAGCCAGGGCACTGTTGCGTGATTCAATTCCGAAACGCTCACGTAATGAACTGTTGGTCATGAATTTCCGGTTCACATACCGCAGGCATGCGTGCAGGTAGCAGGCCCTCACCCGGTCTTCACGATCCATCCTGTTCAGCGGCCGGTGCGCGAAGAGGATGACACGCATATTCTCTCCTGCCACCTCGAACTCCGGGGGCGGTAACTGGTACAACTCCGTCTGAAACACAACCTTGTCAATGCCGCTCCCTCGTTCCTCGCAGAAGCCAACGCGCCGCATGAACGACGCCAGCGCCTCGTTGCGGGAACGGGGCGGCATATCAAGCAGCCGATCCTTCGCGACGAGCGGAGCACCAGGATTGGTGATCTCAATGCGGTCGCTGAAGAACTCAATGGTGGGACTGGTACCAGTGATGACGAAGTCCTGGTGAATCAACGCGTTCGCCACCAACTCGCGAACGGCAGGCGGAGGATACATTGATACCGTTTCGCGCCTGGCTTGCCCGATAACCTCACTGGCTGGAATCAGGCCGTTTACGAGTGCCATCAACTCATCGAAGCCACTCGCATACCCACGTGCAGCCCCTATCTCGTTCTGGGTCTCAATCCGGCTGTCGTCCTTGTAGACAATAATGCGAATGGTCTTGCGCCGCAGCGTGGGAAAGTCATGCAGGGACTTCGCGATCAGCGCGGCCCCGAGGTTGGTGATATTCCATTGCTTCGTCGCGGTCGGGGCGATGAATCCTTCTGCCTCCAAGGCTTGCAGAATGCCGCTTCTGTGTTCCGGTAGCGGCAGGCCGAGCAGATCGAAGTACGCGGGATAATCGAGTAGCTTGAGAACGTCACTACTCGATATATCGGCAAGAGCGACATTGGTTTCAAAGGGTGTCTGGTCGAATATCCGCCACAGTTCCCGTTCCTTCTCGGGAAAGCCCTTCAATGGTTTCTTGTACGAGCCGACACGGATGTATTCCTGTCCTTTGAACTGAACCGGACGGGTAAGAGCACGGCTGATTTCCAGCAAAACCACCGGCACCCTATCAATAGAGAACTCCGAAAAGGTGAAGTGAATCTTCGGATCGAGCAGCCGCAGCAACCAGCTTTCCAGTTCTTCGCCGCCGGCGCGCGCCTTCCGAGGTGAGAAGGTCGTGCCGATGATGGCGTGGGTAGTATCATCGATTCCCCACACTATGTACGCGTTCGCCTTGCCCGCAAGCGCAGCCGAGTTTGAGAGCGCTGAGATGTACTCGCCAATCTCCTGTGGCTCTTTGTCGTTGTGCTTGAACTCAACCCACTCCGTTTCACTGGGCTCTTTGCACAACTCCCGCACGAGGCCAATCAGGTATGTCCGGCTGCGGTTGGCTGTCACGACTCTTCATCCTCTGCCGACGACTCGTCACCATCCTCCAGGCTATCGCCGGTCTCGTCACCCAAGTCCAACCCCTCGCCCAAGCGCCCCACCGCTCCTCACATCGCTCGCCATCAAATACCCATCAAATAACTTTGCGCGTTCTTGCTCGTCCATGCTCGTCCATGCTCGCGTTTCTGAGCAGGCCCTCAACTACCCCTCGATTGTCGGCCGGGGCCGCCCCGGCGGGGGGCTG
>CAUJGQ010000007.1 GCA_963170165.1 Chloroflexota bacterium
GTTGATGTCGACAAGCTGATCTACACGCTGCACTTCCGGCGCGAGATCGACCGGGGCCTCGCCGAGGCCGATGCAGGCCAAGAAGTCTCGCTGGAAGAGATCGACGTACTGATTGATGAATGGCCCGAGTAGTCTTCACCCCGACCGCGGCCGGTCACCTGCGCCGGCTGCGCGCGTACATCGCCCAAGACTCACCCGATGCGGCGCGGGCAATGGTTCAGCGAATTCGCGCGGACGCGGCGCGGTTGGGACAGTTCCCTGAGATGGGCCGGATCGTGCCGGAGTATCGCGAGCCGGCTATCCGAGAAGTTATCGTCGGGCCGTATCGCGTCGTGTACCGGTTTCGCGCAGACCGCAACGTCGTGCAGGTCATTGGTGTCATCCATGGCAGCCGCGTCTTGCCGCTGCCGGCTGATTAGCGCCCGCGCGCCGGCTTCCGGACAGCCACCGGGTTCGGCCGCGCACGCAAGCGACCCTCGCTCCATTCAATAGGAACGAGGGCCGCTTACGCCTGCGCGCGGCAGGAAGGCTACACCGTCACCGGCTCGGCAGCGGCCTCCCTGCTGAAGAGGTAGCCACCGGCGGTGTGGTCCACCACCACCGTGTCGCCCTCGGCGAACTCGCCGGCCAGCACCCGGCGGGAGACGGCGTTCTCCACCTGGCGCTGCAACACCCGCCGCAGCGGCCGGGCGCCGTACACCGGGTCGTAGCCCTCCGCCACCAGCGCCTGCTTGGCGGCGTCCGTCAGGCGCAGGGTGATGCCCCGCTCCTCCAGACGCTCGGCCAGCTCGTCCGCCATCACCTCGACGATCTGCAACAACTCCGCCTCGGTCAACGGCTCGAAGATGATGATCTCATCGATGCGGTTGAGGAACTCCGGGCGGAAGTGCTCGCGCAGCGCCCGCTGCGTCTTCGCCTCCAGCTCGGCCCGCTGGCTCTGGCTCACCGTGCGCTGCCCGGTGGAGAAGCCCATCTCCTTGCGGGCGGCGCTGGTGCCCAGGTTGCTGGTCATGATGATCACGGCGTTGCGGAAGTCCACCGTCCGCCCCTGGCCGTCCGTCAGGCGGCCGTCATCGAGCAGCTGCAGCAGCGTGTTGAACACGTCCGGGTGCGCCTTCTCGATCTCGTCGAACAGGATGACGCGGTACGGCCGCCGCCGCACCAGCTCCGTCAGCTGGCCGCCCTCGCCGTAGCCGACATAGCCGGGCGGGGAGCCGATCAGCCGCGAGACGGTGTGCCGCTCCTGGTACTCGCTCATGTCCAGGCGCACGAGCGCGTCCTCGTCGTCGAACAGGAACCCGGCCAGCGCCTTGGCCAGCTCCGTCTTCCCGACGCCGGTGGGGCCGAGGAAGATGAAGGAGCCGATGGGCCGGCGCGGGTCCTTCAGCCCGGCGCGCGCCCGGCGGATGGCATCGGACAGCGCCGCGATTGCCTGCTCCTGGCCGATGACGCGCTCGTGCAGCCGCTCCTCCATGTGCAGCAGCTTCTCGCCTTCCCCCTCCATCATCCGGTCCACGGGCACACCGGTGATGCTCGCCACCAGCGAGGCGATGTCGCGCTCGGTGACGGTCTCCGTGCCGCCGGCCGCCACGCCGCGCGCCGTCTCCCACTCGCCCTTGAGGCGGGCGTACTCCTCCTGCACGCCCAGCACCTCCTGCTTGATGCGGGCGGCGGCCTCGTAGTCCTGGCGACCGGCTGCCGCCTCGGTCTCGCGGGACAGCCCGTCCAGCCGCGCCTTCAGCGCGCGCAGATCCGGCGTCAGGCTCTGCGCCTCGATCACGTGCTTGCTGGCCGCCTCGTCCACCAGGTCAATCGCCTTGTCCGGCAGCTGCCGTTCGGTGAGGTAGCGGTCGGACAGGCGCGCCGCCGCCTCCAGCGCCGTGTCGGTGATGCTCACCTTGTGGTGGGCCTCGTAGCGCGGGCGCAGTCCCTTGAGGATGGCGATCGTGTCCTCGACGCTGGGCTCATCGACATACACCGGGGCAAAGCGCCGCTCCAGCGCCGGGTCCTGCTCGATGTGCTCGCGGTACTCGTCCAGGGTGGTGGCGCCGATGGCGCGCAGCTCGCCGCGGGCCAGCGCCGGCTTCATCATCGTCGAAGCGTCAATCGCCCCTTCCGCGCCGCCAGCGCCGACAACCTGGTGCAGCTCGTCGATGAACAGGATGATCTCGCCCTCGGCCTGCTTGACCTCGCGCATGATCGCCTGCAGCCGCTCCTCGAACTCGCCGCGGAACTTGGAACCGGCCACCAGCGCGCCCATGTCCAGCGCCAGCAGCCGCTTGCCGCGGATGTTCTCCGGCACGTCGCCGGCGACGATCTGCTGCGCCAGCCCCTCGACGATGGCGGTCTTGCCGACACCGGCCTCGCCGATGATCACCGGGTTGTTCTTGGTGCGGCGGTTGAGGATCTGCATCACCCGCTTGATCTCCTCGCCGCGGCCAATCACCGGGTCCAGCTTGCCCTGGCGGGCCAGCTCGGTCAGGTCGGTGCTGTACTTCTGCAGCGACTGGTAGCGCGATTCGGCGCGCGGGTCCTCGACGCGGGCCTTCCCCCGCACCTCGGACAGCGCCCGGTAGATGCGCTCCTTGTCGATGCCGGCCTCGGCCAGGATGCGCCCGGCCTCGCCGTCGCGCTCGTCGGCAATGGCGATCAGCAGGTGCTCGACACCGACGTACTCATCCTTCAGGCGGGTGGCCTCGTTATTGGCCTCCTCCAGCAGGCGGACGATGCGCGGCGTGGTGTAGATCTGGACGACGTCGTGCGCCAGGCGCGGGGACTTGGCCAGCGCCTGGGTGACGCGGTCGCGCAGGCGGGTGCTGTCCACGTTCAGACGGCGCAGCAGCTCCTGGGATAGCCCTTGATGGGAGAGCAGCGCCATCAGGACGTGCTCGACGTCCCACTGGCTGTGGCGCTGGCGGCGGACAAGCTCCTGAGAGCCTGCCAGCACCTCCTGTGCCTGCTCGGTGAACCGGTCTTGTCGCATCATGTGGGATAACCTCCCCGTCAGGGACGAAAAAGGGCCGAGGCCCGCTCACGGAGTCCTCGGCATGCGGGGCGATCCGCGGGCTGTCCGTGCTAGCCGCCGGGTTCCAGCCGGCGCTGGTGAAGCTGGGCGCGGTGGGCATCCAGCTCCAACCGCAGTTGCTCCATCTCCTGCTCGAGCTGGCGGATGCGGGCACTCATCTTGAGAATCACCTCCGCACCGGCCAGGTTAACGCCGAGGTCGCCGATCAGCCGCTGCACCTGGCGCAGCCGGTTGATGTCCGCCTGCGAGTACAGGCGGATGTTGCCGCGCGAGCGCGACGGCTCGATGATGCCGACCCGCTCGTAGTAGCGCAGCGTCTGCTGGTGCATACCCAGCATCTTGGCGGCCACGCTGATCACAAAGCAGGGTTCTTCTTCTGGTACGTGGTGGTGCATGATGGTGCGCTTTCAGCCGT
>CAUJGQ010000008.1 GCA_963170165.1 Chloroflexota bacterium
CAGCGCCAGCCACGCGCCGCCACCACCACCGGCCGCAAGCAGCGCCGCACCGGCCACCAGCAGCGCTGATGACGGACCGTCACGCTCGCCCGGCGTGACCGCTGCCGGGGAGGTCACGGTGACCGGCAGGACTGAAGATACCGGCTGAGACGGCGCTTGCGTAGCACCGATTGGGGGAGTGGCAGCATCCACGGTAGGAGACAGGCGGGGTGCGGTGGCCGGTGCGGCCGGCAGCGGTGTGGCCGTACTGGAGCTGATCACCGTGCCGGCCGGCGTGGCGGCGGCAGACACCTGGGTGCGCGGGGGTGCGGTGGCGGTGGTGACCGGTGTGGCGCTTCCCGCCACGGCGAGTTGGGTAGGGTCTCGTACCACGATCTCCGCCTTGCCGCGGTAGCTGTCGATGCGACCCATCACACGGGCGCGCCTGCCCCGCCAGGTCTCCGGGGGCGGGTCGAACTTGGCCCGGTCTTCGGACCAGATCACCGCCGTGAACTGGGAGCCGAAGTCCAGAAACGTCGGCTGGCCCGTGCTCTGGCGGGCAAATACCACGGCGGTCACCAGCCCCTCGACGCACGCACGTTCGCCGATGTGGCGGACCGCCTCCTCGGCTGTGAAGCAGCGGGACTGGGCTTGTGCGGGCCGGGCCAGCAGTGCAAGTGCCAGGCCGGCGAGCAGCGCGAGGCGGGGGACTGCCTTCATCGACGCTACCCGTGGAACCGTGGCGCACGCTTCTCCAGAGTTGCGGCCACGCCCTCGCGGTACTCAGGCGCCGCCCGCAGCGCCGGGTTAGCCTCGGTGTATTCCCATGCCTCCGCCTCCGTCAAGGAACTGGCCAGGCCGCGATGGAAGCCCTCCTTGGTGTAGGCGAACGCCTGGGTCGGCCCGTCTGCCAGGTCCGCTGCGAGCTTCATCACCTCGTCCATGAACGACGCTACCGGGAACACCGACGTCACCAAACCAATGCGCAGCGCTTCCCCGGCATCGACCATCCGGCCGGTATAGCAAAGTTCAAATGCGCGGGGCAGGCCGACGACGCGTGGCAGCAAGTAGGTGCTACCGAACTCCGGCGCCATCGCCAGCCGCCGGAAGATGAAGCCGATGCGCGCCGCCTCCGACGCCACGCGGATATCACAGGCCAGCGGCATGGTGGCCCCCACACCAACAGACACACCGTTGATGGCGGCGATCACCGGCTTGGGGATATTCCACAACGTGTCGAGCCGGCCGCCGGGGCCATGCTCGGCACGGTATCCCTCGCCTCCTTGCAGGCCGGACTGAAAGGCACGCACATCTGCCCCGGCGCAGAACGCGCGCCCGGCACCGGTGAGCACCAGGCAACCCACACCTGCATCCGCGCCAGCCTCGCGAAAAGCCTGCTGTAGTTCACGGTTCATCACGCCGGTGGTAGCGTTCAGCGACTCGGGCCGGTTTAGGGTAACCACTGCCACCCGTCCGGTTTGCTCCACGAGGATCTGCTCGTACGGCATACTGCCCTCCCATTGCGGGCCAGCGTAGCGCGCCGCGCGTACAAGCGGAACGATTCGCGCTAAGGGGAAATCCCGGGCGGTCGCTGCTCGTGCCAGGTAGTGCGGCGTTGGTACGCACGGGCAATGGCAAGCAGCGTGTGCTCCTCGAAGGCACGGCCGGTCAGGCACAGGCCCGTTGGCAGCCCGCGATCACCGAAGCCGTTGGGCACACTGATGGCCGGGATACCGGCGACGTTCGCCGCCGCGCCCAGGGGTAGGGTCGCCCGCCGCCATGGCCCCGTGGCAAACGACTGGTCTGCCGGGGGCGCCACGCTCACGAGGGTGGGGGTGACCAGGGCGTCATAGCGGGCGCACAGCGCATCCATCTCGCGGGCGATCAGACGCCGTACGCGCAGGGCTCGCAGGTAGTCGCGGGCGGAGATCACATCGTAGGCGTAGGGGTTGATGCGGTCATTCTCGCAGGTCAGTCCGGCGGGACCGCCTTCGCCGATGAAGTCCTCGAAGGCGCTCGACGCCTCCGAGGCAACAATGATGCGCGCCACGGCAGCGTGGGGCAGGTCAGGCAGGTCGCATTCTTCGATGGTGCAGTAGTCGCGCAGCACCGCCAGCGACGCCTCGAAGTTGGCGGCGACGGCCGGCTCCGCGCCGTCGAGCGCGCCCCGCAGCAACCCCAGGCGGAAACCGGTGGCGCGCCCTCGCTCCGGCCGGTACTGCCATACGCGGTTGAGGCTGGTGGGATCGGCCGGATCCGGCCCGGCAATGGCATCCAGTATCAGCCCGCAGTCTTCGGCCGAGCGAGCCATCGGCCCGAGCTTATCCATCGTCCAGGACAGCGCCATCGCGCCGTGCCGGCTGACGCGGCCGTAGGTGGGCCGCAGGCCGGTGACGCCGCAGAAAGCGGACGGCGTCGTAATCGAGCCGTGGGTCTCGGAGCCGATGGCGAACGGCACGCAGCGGGCGCCGACCGCCGAGCCAGAGCCGCTGGAGGAGCCGCCACTCCAGGCACTCGGGTTCCACGGCGACAGTCCCGGGCCGGTGAGCGCGGCGTTGGCGTGGTCGTAGCCCATGCCGCCCGCCAGCTCCACCATCGCCAGCTTGGCTACCAGCACGGCGCCGGCGCTCTCCAGCCGCTGGATGACGGTGGCATCCTCTGGGAAGCTCTGGGCAACGAACGGCGCCGCGCCCCAGGTGGTAGGGTATCCGGCAACGGCACACAGGTCTTTGGCGCCATAGGGAATGCCGTGCAACGGCCCGCGGTCCACACCGGAGCGCAGCTCGACCTCGGCGCGGCGGGCGGCGCGCAGCGCCCGATCAACGGTGAGGGTGACCACCGCGTTCAGACGCCGGCCGTCGATATCGAGCCGGCGGAGGGCGTCGTCGGCCAGGTCCACGGGCGACACCTCGCCCCGGCGCAGCATCGCCCCCAGCTCGCGAATCGATGCGCGCGTCACTACCGTGCTCTCGACGGCCATCGTGTTGCCTCCTGGCCGGCCCAGCCTGGGACAGTCGTGCGTCAGGGCGCATCTGCGCGGTAGACGCGGAAAACCGGGTCCGGCTCGTCGGCATTGATGAGCGGCGTGTTCCGCAACGCGTCAATACTGGCCAGCAGCGCGCGCACATTCTCGCGCAGGCGCACCTCGGCAGCAGCGGGGAGATGGGCGCCGTGCTGCGCCAGCACCCGCGCCATCGCGGCGTCTAACCGGGCATCTGGGGGCGGTGTCGGTTCGCTCATCGGGTCACCCCTGTACGGCCGCGTGCCAACCCCACTCTAGGCCGGGCCATGCCACGGAACAAGGGCAGCGACCATCAGCGGACGGTGACAGTGTACAGCCGCCACTCACCAGGGACGCCCTTGAGTCGCGTGGCGCCGTTGTCGACAAACGTCAGTCCGGCGCTGGGCAGCAGTTCGCGCACGACGGCGGAGACCAGCACGTCATCGGGGCCGGCCAGCGCCGAGACGCGGGCGCCGACATGGACCGCGACGCCGCTGACGCCCCGGCCCTGCCGCTCTACCTCGCCGGTGTGCAGGCCGGAGCGGACCGAGAAGCCCAGCCCGCGGACGGCATCGCGCACTGCGCAGGCGCAGCGCACCGCCCGCTCCGGCGCATCAAAGGTGGCGAGCACGCCATCGCCCGCCGTATCGATCTCCTCGCCCTGGAACCGAGCGAGCTCCCGCCGCATCAGGGCGTAGAACCGCTGCTTGAGGTCGTGCCAGCGGCCGTCACCCATCGCCACGGCCATCTCGGTTGACCCCACGATGTCCGTGAACAGCACGGTGGTCAGCCTGCGTGCCGAAAGCAGACCCAGGTCAACGGCGCGCACCGCCGCGTGAGTGCGGTCGGCCACGCCGAGTTTGCCGATGATGTGCTCGATGTGCGTCTTGACCGTGGCGACGCTGACGGTCAGGTTGCGGGCGATCTCGGCGTTGGTCTGACCCTGCGCCACCAGCCGCAGCACGTCGTGCTCGCGCCCGGTGAGCCGCTCCACCACCTCCGCGCCGTCACGATGGACAGCAGCGGCATCCGCGCGACGGCGGTCCTCGTCACCGGTCTGCAGCAGCTTGCCAACCAGCTCGTGCAGCTCCTGGTTGCGCTTTGCCAGCTCGCGGTACAGGCCCAACACCTCGGTCTTGGCCTCTTCCAGTTCGCGGGTGCGCGCCTGCACCCGTCCCTCCAGCACCTCGTTCTCGCCCTGCAGCGCCAGGTGCAGCGCGCGAGTATGCAGCAGGTTACGGATACGCAGCAGCACCTCAACCGTGTCAAGCGGCTTGTTGAGGAAGTCGGTGGCGCCCTCGGTCAGTGCCCGCCGCTTCACCTCCGGTGTGATGTCGGCGGTGAGCATCAGGACCGGCAAGAACTCACCATCAACGATCTGCGGTCGCAGCCGCGCCATCACGCCGAACCCGTCCAGCCCCGGCATCAGCAGGTCGAGCAACACCAGGTCCGGTGCAAACTCGCCAAACACCGCCTCGGCCTTGCGTGGCTGGGTGATGCCGCGCACCTCCGTGTAGCCGGCCTGGCCGAGCAGGTCCTCCAGCAGCGCCACATTGGCGGGCTGGTCATCAACCACCAGGATACGGGCGTCGGTGAGGGCGTCGGGCCGGAGCATGGCGCACCTATGGCAGGAGGTACGCCATGCACTCTAGCCGATCCTGAGTACCCGATCACGTACCAAAGGCATTTCATCCCCGTTCGGCAATCACGTCGTCGATCAGTCTGAGGAAGCGGCGCACATCCAGCGGCTTGGTGAGATACGCCCGCGCGCCCGCCGCCAGCAGCCGCACCACCTGCCCCGGCGTCGCGTCGGCACTGACCATGACTGCCGGGATCGTCGCCGTTCGGCTGTCGGCGCGCAGGCGGGCCAGCACCTCATCGCCGTTGAGATCCGGCAGATTGAGGTCGAGCAGGATCAGGTTCGGCTGGTAGCGCATCGCCAGCCGCAGACCGGTGGCGCCGTCCGGCGCGGTGAGCAGGGTCACACCCGGGCGGAACTCCAGCGCGTGCTGCACCAGCTCGACGTTGGGCTGGTTGTCTTCGATGTAGAGAATCGTGGCGATGTGCTCGTCTTCGGCGCCATCACTGCCGGCGCCTGCCAGGTCGCCGGCAGACGGTAGCGGCGGTATCACCACCGCCTCCGGCAGCTCTACCCAGAACTCGCTGCCCTCGCCGGCCACGCTGGCCACGCCGATGGCGCCGCCCATCGCCTCCGCCAGCCCGCGCGCGATCGCCAGCCCCAGCCCCGTCCCTTCCACGCCGCTGCCATCGGCCGAGAGGCGCTCGAACGGCGCGAACAGCCGGTCCAGTTGCTCCGCGGGAATCCCCGGTCCGGTGTCCACGACGGTCAGGCGGATACAAGGCGGAGCGGAATCCGGCGCGCGGCTGATGCGCAGGGTGACGGCGCCGTCTTCACGGTTGTACTTGATGGCGTTGGCGACGAGGTTGAGGACGATCTGGCGCAGGCGCTGGCGGTCGGCCTGCACGGCCACGCGCAAGGCCGCCGGGTCATC
>CAUJGQ010000009.1 GCA_963170165.1 Chloroflexota bacterium
GCCAAGACCCCCCCGCGCGCCCGCTTCTCCTTAAACCCCCCTGCTAGGGGGCCAACGAGGGGCGGGCGCGACTTCTGCTAGGGGGTGTAACGAGGGGCGCGCGCGACCCCTGCTAGGGGATTGACGAGAGGCGCGCGACCCCTGCTAGGGGGGGTAACGAGCGGCGGGCGCGGCCCCTGCCAGGGGGCAACGAGCTGCGCGCGCGACTCCCTGCATGGAGCCTCACGAGCGGCGCGCTGCACGTGAGACCCTGCAAGGGGGCTAGGGAGAGGTGGCCGCCACGGCGTCGAGGCGGCGTTTGGCTTCAGTGACGATGTCCTCGGGCAGGGGACCCTTGAGCGCCGCGGCGAGATTAGCGCGCAGGTGCTCGGGGTTGCGCGTCCCAGCGATGGTGGTGTCGAGGTCGGGGTTGGCCAGGGTGAAGCGTAGCGTGAACTCCATCCGGTCCATGCCGTCCAGCAGCTCATCCAGCTGCGCCTGCTCCCAGCGGTCGCGCGGCACGCTGCCGGGGAGCATGTAGTAGCTGCGCCGCTCCCAGTCCGAGGGCATGCCACGCGCTACGCCGCCCCGGATGAGGATACCGGCCCCCGCCGCGGATGCGCGGGCGATGACTGGCTCGTGCTCGCGCTGAAGGACGGAGTAGGGGATCTGAAAGACGTCGAACCGGCCGGTGGCGACCTGGGCATCCAGATCGGGCAGCGTGCCGGACACGCCGATGAAGCGTACCTTCCCCTCGCGCTGGAGCGCCTGGAGTTCTTGCAGCGCCCCCTCTGCCTCGTATTCGGCCGGCGGCAGGCTGCGGTGGAACTGCACAAGGTCCAGGTAGTCCGTCTGCATCCGCGTCAGCGACTGCTCCACGGCGGCGCGAATGTTGGCGGCGGTGTGCAGGTGCGCCCCGCCCATGCCCGCTCCGGGCACGCAGCCGCACTTGGAGGCGAGGAAGTACTCGCCCCTCCGGCCGGCGATGTGGCGGCCAATGCGCTCCTCGGAGAGGCCGTAATCCGGCGAGGTGTCAATCAGATTGATGCCGGCGTCCAGCACGGCATTCAGCACCTGGCCGGCCTGCTCCTCGGTGATCTCCGGACCGGCCGGGGCGCCGCGCAGCTCCATCGCACCGTAGCCCAGCACGGTGACCTCGTATCCCGTCCGCCCGAGTGTTCGCTTCGGTAGCCCGTTCATGCCGTGACCCTCTCGTGTGCGCTCCCACGGATCGCCGTGGCTGCTGCTCGTAGCGTACACCGGCCGTTTCGGTACGTGCTGGGGTTGGCGGCCGCTGCTACCGGCGCTTACGCCACCTGGAAGGACCGCTTGGACAGCCCGAGGAAGTAGCCCTCCACGGTGAACGCGGGCGCGGCGGCCGCATCGTGCGCTGCACCAAGGGTGATGAACAGCGGCGTGAAGTGATCGACGGTCGGATGGGCGTAGCGCACCGCCGGGGCGCGGTGGCGGAAGTTGAGCAGTGCGTCGACATCGCCCGCTGTCAGCACCTCCGCTGCCCAGGCGTCAAACTCGGCGGACCAGCGCGGCGGCGGGGCGTTCGGCTCCCAGGATGTGATGTACGGCAGGCCGTGGGTCATGAAGCCGCTGCCGATGATCAGCACCCCCTCCTCACGCAGCGGCGCCAGCCGCCGGCCCAGCCTCAGCAACCGCTCCGGGTCCTGGCTGGGCATGGAGATTTGCAGCACGGGGATATCGGCCGCCGGGTACATCACCGTCAGCGGCACATAGGCGCCGTGGTCCAGTCCGCGCCCGGGCGCCTCGGCTACCGGCTCGTCATCCGGCATCAGTGCCCGCACCCGCGCGGCCAAGTCCGGCGCGCCGGGGGCGTCGTACCGGACCTGGTAATACTTGGCGGCAAAGCCGGAGAAGTCATATACCAGCGGCGCCGGGCGCGTTGCGCCGATGGTCAGCGGCGCGGACTCCCAGTGGGCGCTGACGACCAGGATGGATGACGGCCGCGGCAGGCGGGCGGCCCAGGCGGTCAGCTCACCCGGCCACACCGGGTCATCGACCAGCGGCGGCGCACCGTGGCCCAGGTACAGCGCCGGCATCGGGGCCGGATGGTCGTTCGTGATGGTCATGGCAGTCCTCCCCTGGGGCATGCCTCCAGGGTAGCACTGTAGCTAACGAATTGCCAGTAGGCAACGAATCGTAAGCTATTCGACGTCCATCCGGCTCAGCCGCCAGGTGGCGAGCACGCAGGAGACCACCACGACGGCGGCGACGCCGATCAGCCCGCCGGTGAGCGACATATCGACCGACAGCGTATCCTCCGGCACGTCTGCAATGGCGGCGGCGACGCCCCGGGCGTACTCGCGCACGCTCAGCAGCCGCAGCCCCTCGAACAGGGCGGTGAGCACCCCCTCCCAGAGGAAGACATACACCAGGCCGATGACGAGCGTGCGGCTGGTGACCAGCCCCACGAACACGAACAGGGCGGTGTAGGCGGCGCCCCCGGTGGTGACCGCGGCCGCAAAGCCCAGCCCGGCGCGCAGCGTATCCGCGTCCTGGCCGGCGACAAAGGCGGCCAGCAGCACGCTGGTCACCGCCAGCGAGGCGACAATCACGATCGCGGGCAGCACCTTGGCGGCGACGATACCGGCCCGTTGCGCCGGCTTCATCAGCAGGTACAGCAGCGTACCGTCCTCCACCTCGTTGCCAAAGGTGGCCCCACCAAAGATCAGCGCTACCAGCGGCAGCACGGTGGTCAGCACCAGGCCGTCGCACAGGCCGGTCAGGAACTCCTCCGAGGAGAGCGTGCTATCGCTGGCGGCAAACAGGAACGAGAGAAAGGCCGGGAGGATGATCACCCCGGCCAGCCCCAGCAGCCGCCCGCGCGACAGCAATTGGCGGACGGTCAGTTCGATGACATCGAGCGGCATGCCGCTTCCTTGTTCGGACGGTCTCGCCACAAATACCACGGATCGGGGGCGCGGCGGAAGGTGGCAGCGCCCTATCCTGGCGCCACGCTGCCGAAGGACGGCCGGTATGACCCTGCCAGTTGCCGGATTGGGCGAGCCTGCCCCCGTCGAGCGCGCGCGCCGGCGCTTGTCGCAGTTGCACGTCCTCACCACCACCCTGGGTGGTGCACGCACTACCGAGCAGGTCGCCACCGCCATCATCGACTGCGTGCCGCCCGCCCTCGGCGCCACCGCCGCGGTGATCGGCATCCTGGACGCGGACGGCACGACACTCCACACTGTCCGCGTCTCCGGCTTTGCGCCTGACGCGCTGGCCGAGGAGATGACCTGCCCGATTGACAGTGGCTTCATGCTGGCCGATGCCGCCCGCACCGGCGCGTTGATCGCGCTGCCATCACGCGCGGAGCGGCTTGCCCGCTATCCGGCGCATGCCGCGCTGGGCGCACCCGGCGGTGACGGTGCGGCCGTCGCCGTCGCGATGCGGCTGCACGGCCACGTTATCGGCGCCATCGGCCTCAGTTTTCCCCACGATCAGCCCTTCGATGCGGACGACCGCGCCTTCATCGAGATCGTGGCCGGACAGTGCGCGCTGGCGTGGGAACGCGCGCGTGAGGACGGCGCCGCCCGCCATGAGCTGGCCGAGCGCCGCCGCGCCGAGGACGCCCTGCGCGCCAGCGAGGCCCGGCTTGGCGCCGCGCTCAGCGCCGCCCAGATGGGCGCCTTCACCATTGATCTGGCCACCGGCCGCGTCGATGCCTCTGCCGAGACAGGCCGGTTGTTCGGCCTGCATCGCGATGGTTCCCATGTCATCGCCGCTTACCTGGAGGCCGTCCACCCCGAGGACCGGCCACGGTTGATGGCGGCGCTGGGGCGCGCGGAGGGTAACGAGGAGCGCACCCTCGAGTTCCGCGTGCAGCTGCCTGACGGCGGCGAGCGCATCTTGCTGGCGCAAGGGGCGCGCGTGCACGACGCCGCCGGGCAGATCCAGCAGGTGACCGGGGCGGTGATGGACATCACCAGCCGCCGCCGCATGGAGGCCGAGCTCGAGCGTACCGCCGGCCAGTTGCGCACCGTGCTTGATCACCTGCCCGTTGCCGTGTGGCTGACGGACGCCGCGGGCAGCATCCTGCTGGACAATCCGGCGGGGGTGCGTATCTGGGGCAGGCGCTTCACTGAGCAGGGACACGCCGGCGCCGCGCGTGCCTGGCTACCGGACACCGGCCGGCAGATCGGCGCCGGCGAGTGGTCGCTCGACCGCGCCCTGCGGGACGGCGCCGCCACGCCGGAGGAGGTGATCGAGATTGAGCGGGCCGATGGGGAGCGGCGCACGATCCTCTCCTCCTGCGTGCCCGTGTTGGGGGCGGCGGGGGAGATCCTGGGCGCGGTAGTGATGAATGAAGACGTCACCGAGCGGCAGCGGGCGGAGCGGCAGGCGCGCTTGCAGGCCACGGCGCTGGCGGATGCGGGTGACGCGGTGATCGCCGTGGATACCGACGACCGCGTGACGTACTGGAACAGCGGCGCCGAGCGGCTGTACGGCCTGCCCGCTACTACTATGGTCGGACGCCCGCTGGAGCTGTCGCACCGGCCGTTGTGGCCCGCGCCCGAAGCGGAAGCGGAGGCGCTGGCCACGCTGGCGCACAGCGGCCGCTGGCTGGGCGAGGCAACGCACCTTACTCACGACGGACGCGAACTACCGGTAGAGGTCTCGCTGACGGCGGTGCGTGACCCGCAGGGCAGTCCGGCAGGACGGCTGGCCGTGGTACGCGACCTCACCGCCCGCCGCCGGATGGAGGCGGAGTTGCAGGCCAGCGACGAGCGGTTACGGCTGGCACTGCTGGCCACGCCGGTGACGTTGTATGCCCAGGACCGCGATCTGCGCTATACCTTCATGTTCAATCCCGCCCCCGGTTTTGCGCCGGACTTCGCCATCGGCCGGCGCGACGAGGATTTCATGGCGCCCCAGTACGCGGCCCAGCTCACTGCGCTCAAGCAGCGCGTCTTGGACAGCGGCCAGCCGCTGCGCGAGCAGATTGAGACCGACGCCGGGGGCGAGGTGATTGCCTTTGACCTGATGATCGAGCCGCGACGCGACACCACCGGCGCCGTGACCGGCATCACCGGCGTGGCCGTCGATATCACCGCCCGCCGCCGCGCCGAGCTGGAGCGGGACGCGCTGCTGGCTGGCATCAGTCATGACCTTAAGAACCCGCTGGCGGTGATTCGAGGGGTAGCGCAACTGGCCCTGCGGACGGCTACCCGCGCCACCGGCCCCGATGTCCAGGCGCTGACCGCCCCGCTCGACGGCATCATCGACGCCGCCCGGCGGATCGATGTGATGCTCGATGACTTCCTCGATATCGCGCGCACGCAGAGCGGCCGGCCGCTGGAACTGGACCGCGTCACGCTGGACCTGGCGGCGCTGATGCAACGCGCCACAGAGGAAGTGGCGCAGCAGCGGCACGCCCATGCATTTGCCCTGACGCGTGCACCAGGCGACCTGACGGGCACCTGGGACGCCGTCCGTTTGGAGCGGGTGGCCGCCAATCTGCTGGCCAATGCCACCAAGTTCAGCCCGGAGGGGAGCTTGATCCAGGTGCGCCTCTGGCGGGAGGGCGGCTCCGCCTGCTTCTCCGTGCAAGACGAGGGCCGGGGTATCCCCGCCGCTGACCTGCCACGCATCTTCGAGCCGTTCTTCCGCGCCGCCAATGCGACGGGCCAGGTGGCCGGCAGCGGGCTGGGGCTATCCACCGCCCGCCAGATCATCGAGCAGCATGGCGGGACGATCACCGTGGAGAGCACCGAGGGCGCGGGCACAACGGTAACGGTGCGGCTGCCGCTGGCCGCGCCGTGAGCTAGCATGGAGGAGAGCGGCATGCGCCGTACCCTCTCGAGAGTGCTGCCGGCGATGAATCAGCGATCAGCCCCCGGTGACCAGCTACCCCTGTCCGGCGCCGTTCCCAGCGCGGCCGACGCGTCTACCGTGTATGCCGATGTGGGCGGTGACGCCACCATCCGCGACCTGGTGGACCGCTTCTACGTCCGCATCGAGGCAGACCCGCTGTTGCGGCCATTGTTTCCGCCCGACCTGGCGCAGGGCAAAGAGCATCAGTTCCTGTTTCTCACCCAGTTCTTCGGCGGGCCGATGCGTTACTCCGAACAGCGCGGTCACCCGCGGATGCGTGCCCGCCATCTGCCATTCGCCATCGGCACGCCCGAGGCGCAGGCATGGCTGAGCCACATGCTCGCCGCCATCGATGAGACGGGCATCACCGAGCCTTCTCGCACCAAGATGCGCAACTACTTCAGCTATGCGGCAATGTTCATGCGCAACCAGCCCTAGCCTACCACTCGACCTCCAGCACGCCGATATCGCGCAGCCATGATGTCACCTGGGCGCGGATGGTGGGCTCCAGGTTCATCATGTCGAAAGGGCGGTACCGGTTGCCGGTGGCGTCCGAAGGGACGGCGGGCATCCGCTGTTCCTTGAGCGTCAGCACGCGCTTGTTCAGCGCGCGCATGAAGCCGTACTCAATCGCCACGTTGGGGTTGAAGTCGCGGTCGTCGAAGTCCTCAAACACAGCGATGCCGTATTTGCAGCCCATCATGTACACGGCGATGTTGTCCCACAGGTCGTCATCATCGACGTAGCCCTTCTGGTCCACGCGCAGCGCGCGCAGCCCGTGTTCGGCCAGGGCTTGGCGCAGCACGCCGAAGATCTGGTGATAGTGCGGGTCCTCGCGAAAGCGCATCATCACGAACACATTGGTGTCGTAGTGCGGGTGGTCGGCGGCGAACAGGTCCAGATAGCGCTGCAGCCCCTCGTACCCGGGGATAGCGCGCGGAAAGGCCGCGACCGGCCGGCCGTTGCGCCGGGCTGGCTCATCGGCCAGCCGCTCTACCGGTCGTGATTCCGCCACAGCCGGTCACTCCTGCTGGAAGTCTTCATACAGGTCGTAGTTGGCGGCCTGCGCGGCCATCGCCCCCTCGTGCACGGCCGAGGTAACCTGATGGGCGTAGGGGCCGGTGACATCGCCGGCGGCGTAGACGCAGGGCACGTTGGTGCGTTGCTCGCGGTCAATCCGGATATAGCCGGTGTCATCCAGCAGCACACCCAGCTGCGCCGCCGGCGCGGTATTGGGCACAGCGCCCAACAGGCTGAACATCAGGTCCGTCTCCAGCCACCGGCCGCCGGCCCGCACCCGCCGTACCAGGCCCCGTGCCCCCTCTACTCGCTCGATGGCGCCCTCGACGACGGCGATGCGATGCTCCCGCAGTGTCCGGAGCCCCCCCGGGGAGCAGCCACTGTCCACGGCTAAGAAGGTCAGCCGGTCGGTGTAGCGCAAGAACTGGCAGGCAGTGGTGACGGCGCTGTCTGCCGCGCCGATCAGCAGCACCTGCTGCCCGCGGGTGCGGAAGCCGTCACAGGTGATACACCAGAACAGCGAGCGGCCGACGTAGCGGTGCGCACCGGCGAAGGCGGGCCAGATATCGGTCACGCCGGTGGCAAGAATCAGTGCCCGTGCCTGCCAGGCGCCGCTACCGCTCTCGACGGCAAACAGGCCGCTTCGCGCCTCTCGGCGGACAGCGGTGATGGACCCCTCGGCGAACGCTACCCCAAAGCGCACGGCCTGCCGCCGTCCCAGTTCCCGCAGCCGCCGCGCCGCCACCCCGCGCGGGAAGCCGAGGTAGTTCTCGTTGATCTGGGGAAAGGCCGAGCGTCCCTGCCCCGCATCCACCACCAGCGTCCGGCGCAGAAAGCGGCCCAGATACACCGCCGCCGACAGCCCGGCCGGCCCGCCACCTGCGATGATCACGTCGTATGTCATGGGCCCGTAGCCATCTGCACTCACAACTCAGCCGCCGGCGGGGACGCGTGTGGATGGGCTTCCCGCCGGCTGCGCTCGCGATCCGCTCCTACGCACGAGGAGGAAGCCGGCGGTACGCTACCGTCGTGCCCGCCCTGCCCCGGAGGGGAACGCGCGGAGGTCAGGGGGCGGGCTCACCGGGTTTCTAGCGCTCGATCAGGTGCCGTTCGCGCTCCTGCGCCTCTTGCTGGGCGGTGTCTGGGGCGACGCCGAGGTGCTTGCGATAACTGAGCTCGCCACCCAGCCAGCCGGAGATGGCCAGGATGCCCAGCGCCACCACGGAGAGCGCAAATGCCGCGCCGAACCGGCCGCCGCTCAGCGACACCTCATTCAGCCGTAGCACCAGACTGATGGCGAACAGCACCGTGGCGCCGGCGTTGAGCATGCCGTGCCAGCGCGCCATCTCAGCGGCGTCGGTGCGGCGGGCCATCAAGAAGTACTCGGCGATGCCGGCCGCGGCGGCAATCAGCGCGGTGATCAGCCCGCCGATCAGCGTCCAGAAGGCGATGTTCGCCCACATCTCCTCACGGCCGGTGACGATGTAGCCCAGGTCGGCGACCACGCTCCCGGCCAGCAGGCCGATGGGCAGCGGCACCAGCATTGGATGGACGGGGTGTCCTGCAATGGAAACCCGACTGCGCATGGCCTGTCCTCCCCGTTTCGCCGGATACGTAGCTCCAGCGTACGAGGAGGCAGGCCGCCCGGCAGTCGCTCACACGGGGTAGGCCCGCCTCGGGCAGTGGCTACGCCCCGGTCTGGCCGCCGTCCACGACGATGGTCTGGGCAGTGACAAATGATGCGGCGTCGGAAGCGAGATAGACGGCCGCGCCGGCCAGATCCTCGCTCAGGCCGATGCGGCCTGCGGGCATGGTGCTGGTGGTGGCAGCCAGCCGTTCTTCGTTGTCCCACAGCGCGCGGGAGAACTCGGTCTTGATCAGGCCGGGGGCGATGCAGTTGACGCGGATGCCATCGCTGCCCCACTCGCCGGCGCAGACGCGGGTGAGCATGATCACTGCCGCTTTGCTGACGGAGTACATGCCCAGGCCGCGGCCGGGGCGCAAGCCGCCGGTGGAGGAGACGTTGATGATGCTGCCGCCGGTCCCCTGTTGCTTCATCTGCTCGCGCGCCAGCTTGGAGAGCATCAGCATCGACTTGACGTTGGTGTTCATCACCGTGTCAAAAGCCCGCTCATCGATGCCGGCGATGGGGCCGAACACGGGGTTGGTGGCGGCGTTGTTGACGAGGATGTCCAGCCGGCCGAAGCGCTCCACCGTCTGACGGACGAGGTTTTCCAGGGCGGCGCCGTCGCGGACGTTGGTCTCCACCGTTAGCGCTTCGCGCCCTGTCTCCTTCACCCGCTCCGCTGCCTCGGCCAGGTCTGCGGCCTTGCGCGCCGCCAGCACGACATTGGCGCCCGCTTCCGCCATGCCGATGGCGATTGCCCGGCCGATGCCGCGGCTGCCGCCGGTGATCACTGCTACTTTGCCCGCGAGAGAAAAGCTGGTCACTGTTTCAATCCCGTTTCGGTGTTGCGAACCGCACCCGGGCTTGGGATCTGGGTGCGATGAATCTCGCTACAGCTGCGCCACCAGGTCGAACCGCTGGATATCGGGGCGGCCGTCGAGCAGACCGCGGATGGCGCCGCCAAAGGCGCGCATGTGCTCGGTCTGGCCGTGGGCGGCGAGCGCGCCGGCGTCGGCGTACTGCTCGTAGAAGACAAAGGTGTTGGGGTCGGCTTGGGAGCGGTGCAGCGTGTACATCAATGTGCGGCCCGCTTCGTGCTGTGCCACCGCCGCGATCATTTGCCGCGCTGCCGCGGCGAAGTCGTCGCCCTTGCCGTCCAGCGTCTTTAGCGTCGCCACCACCGCGATCATAACGTCCTCCTACCCGTACTCCGCGGTCAACCGTACGGCGGCGGCGGCATAGGAGCAACGCGGGACGGTCACACGCCCGTTGTCGGTGACGGAGCGGGCGGGCTGGGTAGCCGGCAGGTCATCAACAGCACGCGCGGCTCACCCTCGCGGTCGCTGGTCTGCGCGCCGGAGCTGCTGCCCTTGCCGCACGGAGGAACCGGCGCAGGCGGTTGCGGCGTAGGTGGCTTGCAGCTCATCGCCAGCAGGCGCGGCGCCCCACCCGGTGCGCTGGTCTGTGGTGCGCTGCCGCCGTTGCCACACGGAATCGGGTACACAGGCGGTGGCGTGGCGGTGGGCGTAGTGACCGTGACCGTGGCCGGGGCCTGCTGGGCGGCGGCCGTGCAGGCCAGCGACAGCGCCGCAAGTGCCAGGATGGCTGGCAGCAGCGCACGCATGCTAATAGTCCTGCGACCCATGACACACCTCCAGCGGCAACGTGGATGCCTCGGCGGCCACCTCCGCCACCGGCGTCGCGGTTGGCGGGATGGTGGGGATGTACGGCGGCGGTGTGCGGCAGCCGCACACGGGCGTGCCCCCACCGGAGGCAGCCGCGAAGGCCACCATCACGACGGCGGCGGCGGTGGCCGCACCTACCACTGCCAGCCTGCGCTTGGTCCTAGACAGCATGCGGCACCTCCCCGTCTATGGGCGTGAACGCCCTCGCCATCGCGGCGGCGGTGGTGACGGGCGGGGTGCAGGCGCAGGGCGGCAACGCCTCGTTATCTGCCGCCCCCGCCGTGCAGGCCGCCGTCAGGATTGCCACCGCCTCCACCGGAACCAGCCCGTACCCTGGCTTTGCCTGCACCACACGTCACCTCCTTCACCCGCCCGTCAGGGGCAGTGTGCGGGCGGTGGGGTGGTGCTCACCATGGCGGGCGGATGTGCGCCGGATGGAAACCGGGCGGGCGCAGAACCCGGCCCATCCGTATACGGATAGGCGCTTGCAGAATGCCCGGGGAACGTGCACAATCGTCGCGCGGAGAGGGTTCTGCCCAACGGTAAGAATTGGGGCCACCCGGGCCCCGGGGAGGAGCGGCGCCACATGGTGACGGCGAACGATCCGTTTGCCACGTACAAGGAGTACGGCAAGGAGCAGGGGTACGACCTGCGCTGGCTGGAGCGGCGGGATGTCTGGGGCCAGCAACTGGACAGTACCGCCAAGAAGGGCGGCCTGCTACTGCAGGATGTGGACAGCGGCGTAGCCGCTGAGGTGCCGGATGAGAGCCGGAATCTCACCGGCCGCACGCGCGGCTCCATCCCGCGCACGGGCGTGCCGCGCGTTGGCAACTACTCCGTTCGCACCAAGGCCGATATCTGGCTGCGCAACGGCGCCGAGTTGTACGAGGAGGCGGTCGCCCGCCAGTGGGCCTCCGCCACGGATATCCCCTGGCACACGATTAAGCCGCTGCCGGACGACATCGAGCGGGCCGAGTGCCAGCTCGCCACCTTCATCACCGAGGTGGAGTTTGTCGCTGGGGACGTACCCGGCAAGTGGATCTCGGCGGTGACGCCGGATTATTACGAGCCGCGCATGTACCTGATCTCCCAGGTGATGGACGAGGCCCGTCACCTGGACGTCTTCCGCAAGCGGGCGCTCGTCAACGGTGGTGGCCTGATGCGCCGCACCGGCAATACGCAGGGCGTCGTCGGCGGCAACATCGACTCCGCCCGCGACTTCACGGAGATGTCCGCCCGCCTGCACATCAGCGGCGAGGGCAGTGTGCTCACCCTGTTCCGCATGGGTGAGCTGATGGCCTACAACGACGCCGAGAAGCACATCTACCGCTTGTGCGCCCAGGACGAGTCCCGCCACGTCGCCTTCGGCGTCATGCATCTCCAGTATCTCGGCAGCATTGAGACCGACCGCCGCGAGGAGATCCAGTCATACCTGGACGAAGCCGAGCGGGCGCTGGTGACCGGCGCCTCCGGTCAGAACCCGGCGGCGCGCGGCCTGGCCTCCAACGCCGCGCTGGCCGTGCTGCTCGGCGGTGGCGATGACAAGGTGGACGAGGGTATGAAGACGCTGCTCGCCGTCCGTCAGCGCCAGGTGAAGGAATACGTCCAGCGCGTGCGCGTGGCCGGCTTCGGCGAGCGCTTCGAGAATGGCCGCGCCAACCCCATGCTCGAGCAGTATCTGAAGGTCTACTAGCGGCCGGCCGGCAACAGGTAACCGGCAGCCGGAGCGGCGTGGCCAGCCGGCCAGCGCTCCTTCCGGCTACCAGTCTGCCTGCCGGCTGCCCCTTGACGAGGTGAGCACCATGGTTCAGGAGCGCCAGCAGGAGCGGCCGCCGCTGCCGTCGCTGGATATGAGCTGGAAGACGCAGACGATTCAATGGGGGACGCGCGCCCCCGTGCACAAGGATGGCGGCCTCACGCTGGAGGCGATCAACACCGGCGCCTACGCCGAGATCCCCGATTATTGGGAAGACCGCACGCGCATGCCACGCGGGGCGTTCAATCCGCCCGGCTCCAGCGGCGTCGCCATCGGTGGCTACTATCTGCGCCACAAGTCCGACCTGTGGGCAGACAACGCCGCGGAGCTGTACGAGGAAGCCATCTCGCGGCGCTGGTCGTCGGCCGAAAGCATCCCCTGGGAGAAGTGCCGCGGGCTGCCGGACGACGTGGAGATGGCCATTGCCCAGGTCAGCACTGAGCTGAGCCAGCAGGCGTCCATCGAGATTGAAGTCGTCTCCTCGTGGTTGCAGCAGATGAGCTACGGCTACCACGAGGTCAAGGTGTTTCTCGCCACCGAGAACTTCGATGCCGGCCGCCACTTCGAGGTGTTCCGCAAGCGGGCGCTGGTCAATGGCGGCGGGCTCGGGCTGGAGAGCCCCGGTCAGGTCAACCGCATGTTGCTGGAGAGCCGCGCCGGCTGGACGGAGACGTCCTTGCTGGTGCATATCCTGCGCGGCGTCTTTACCCGCACGGTCTACCGCTACCTGGCGGCCTACGCCCCGACCGAGGTGGAGATGCTCATCGGCCGGCGGGCGGCGCAGGACAAGACGCGCCACATCGCCTATGCCATGCAGCACATCAAGTACGCCGTCAATCACGTCCCCGGCCAGGGCCGCGCCTTCAACGCCGGCCTGACCCAGGCCGAGTTGGTGGCCGCACGTGACGATGCCGACCCGGTGCTGTGGGAGTGCCTGGCCTGCATCTTCGGGGGTGGCGTACGCGGCATGGATGCCGGCATGAAGGTCGTGGCCAGATTGCGCCGGACCTACGTGGAAGACTATCTGCAGCGTCTGGCGTGGATCGGCATCGATCACCGCGCTGCGCTGTCGCCGGAGTACGTCCGGCTCCTGGAGGCGTGATGCCCATCTATGTGTACCAATGCCGCCGGTGTGATTGCCGCACCGAGGTCTTCCAGCGGCGGATGACGGCCGGCAGCGCCGTCGCCTGCGAGTTCTGCAAGTCTGCCGATGTGGAGCGGGTGTTCACGCCGTTCGCCGTTTACCGCTCCGAGCTGGACCGGCTGGCGGCGCTGGACCCGATGTACTACAAGCGGGTGGATCAGGCGATGGCGAATACGCCGGAGGCCGATCCCTTGCGCCACCTGGCGCGGATGACGCCCTTCAGCAGCACGCCGGAAGCCGGCGACCCGATCAAATTCTAGGAGCAACACCGATGCCGGTCTTCCCCTCAACCGAATGGCTGGAGGCCGTGGCGCAACGCGCGATGGCCGATGAGCGCTACCGCCGCTACGGCCGCGTTGATGCGCTGGTGGGGATCAAGGTTGGTGACCGCCAGTTCCGCATGACCTTCGACGTGTTTGACATCCGCGATATCCGCGAGATCGCCAACGAGGATCTGCGCGACCTCGACTTCTTCCTGCTCATGGAGCCGGAGCGCTGGCAGGCGATGCTGGACTCGGTCAAGGCTGAAGGCCACGCCGGGTTGGACTACACGCTCAACACGCTCGATTTGAAGCTGCCGGACGGCCTCGCCATCAACGCCATGGGTGATGGCTACCGGATGGACAAGTTCTTCCGCTTCAACGAGAGCCTGCAACGCTTCTTTGACCTGTCGGCTGAGGTCGAAACGACCTTCGAACTGCCCGCCCCAGCGGCGGACTAGCATCGAATCACCCTGCCCCGGCACGCCGCGGCCGGTCAATTACCGCGGCGTGCCGGGGCGCCCCGGCGCTGACGCCCTAGACCGGCACGCCGGCATCGGACACCGGCTGGGCCGGGCCGCCGCTGACGCCAACCGGCGCGCCATCGGCCCGCCAGCAGGCCGCACCGTGGATCAGCCCGGCGCCGTCCACCAGCACGCCGTTCATACCACCTGCCACCTTCTGCACGGGCAAGACGCGGTGGCCCAACCCTTCCAGGGCGGCACGCAGTTCGTCCAGGTTGGGGAAGCAGTCCTCCAGCTCCACTTCTGCCCCTTGCGTCCATACGCGCGGCGCCTCCACCGCCTCTTGAAGCGTCATGCCATGGTCGATGACGTTGAGGATACCCTGAGCTACGGCGGCAAAGATCCGCTTGCCACCGGGCGTGCCCAGCGCCATGAACGGCCGGCCATCCTTGAGCACGATGCTCGGCGACATGCTGGACAAAATGCGTTTGTTCGGCGCGATGGAGTTGGTGCGTCCTGGCGTCGGGTCCATCAATAACATGCAGTTGTTGAGGATTAGGCCCGTTCCCGGTGTCGTTACCTTGGCTCCGAACAGCGATTGTGCCGTCTGCGTCGCCGCGACGATGCTCCCTTCCTCGTCGATTACCGTCAGATGCGTGGTGTTGGCGCCTTCGCCGCCCATGAAGGCGGCCACCTCGGCAAACTCGCCGTGGGTGTGGTCGATGGCCCGTGTCTGGTCGATGTCGCGGCGGCGACGGGCAGCGTACTCCGGCGAGATCAGCGCAGCCACGGGAATACGGGTGGTATCCGGGTCAGCCATGTAGCGGCGGCGGTCGGCGAAGGCGATCTTGAGCGCCTCGGCGAACAGGTGCACGTAGCCGGGACGGCCAAAGGCGAGTTCGCCCTTGCCGATAGGAAAGGCCTCCAGCAGCGCCAGCATCTGGGCGATGTGCGTGCCGCCGGAGGAGGGTGGTCCCATCGCGATCAGCTCGTGGCCGCGGTAGGCAGCGCGTACCGGCGGCCGTTCGTGCACGCGGTACGCCGCCAGATCATCGAGGGTGATCAACCCGCCGGCGGCGCGCATGTCCTCGGCGATGACACGCGCTAGCGCGCCGGTGTACATCGTCTCCGGACCTTCCTCGGCGATCTGCGCCAGGGTGCGGGCGTAGTCCGTGCGGATGATGATCTGCCCCACCTCCGGTACGCGGCCATCCGGGAGAAAGACGGCCGCCGTGGCGGCGTTCCTGCGGATGCCCTCCTCTGACAGGCGGATGCAGCGCACCAGGTACTCGGTGGCGGGGAAGCCGCCGGCGGCGAAGCGGATGGCCGGCTCCAGCAGCCGCGCGAACGGCAGCCGCCCGAAGCGAGCCGAGGCGTGCGCCCAGCCCTTGAGATTGCCGGGAGTGGCTACCGCCCGGTAGCCCACGTCGTTGGCGCCATCGGTGGTGGCGTAGTCCAGGTCGTCCGGCACGGGGTCGAACATGTCCGGTGTGGCGGCGGCGGGGACCGTGCAGTAGTTGTCAATCGTCGCCACTTCACCCGTCCGGCCATCGCGGATCACGAAGAAGCCGGCGCCGAAGGGCGTCACCATCATCGGCTCGACGGCAGTAAGCGCGACGACGGTGGCGATGGCGGCATCCACGGCGTTGCCGCCCAGGTTGAGGATTTCCATCCCCGCCGTCGAGGCCAGCGGATGGTTGGAGGCTACCACCGCTCGGGAGGCGGTTACCCCCTGCTTGTACGTCCGGTCTCCGGCAACGTGATACAGGGCCATGGCCACGCTCCCTTTCGCAGCGGCTAGCAGCCAGCTTTCGGCAATCGGCGGGATGAGGCGGCCCATGTGCCCGCTCCCCGCTACCGCGGGCGAGAGGGGGGAGCGAGCGGTGAGGGGCCGTCTCCTGCTGACGGGAGAAAGCTGGTCACCGAAGGCTAGATCAACTCCACCGGCTCCAGATTGAATTCCTTCATGAACTCCTGGATCTGGTCCACGCGGCCCGTGACCTGCTTGGGCTCGCTGCGGGCGATGAAGCAGACGGCCTCGGCGATGGCCTCGATTGGGGATTGCATCGCCTTGTTCTGCTCGTTCACCAGCCGGTGCAGCACGGTGCCGGGGGTGGCCACCAGGCCGGGGGAGATGGCGTTGACGGCGATGTTGTCCTCAAACACCTCAGAGGCGTAGCCGGTGGAGAAGCGCTCCATCGCCGCCTTGCACATTCCGTACACCGTGCCGCCGCGCGCCGCGCCGGGCGGATAGGGCTGCCGCGGATGGCGGGCGGCGCCGGAGGAGATATAGATGACGTGGCCGCGGCCCTTGGTCTTCATGCCATCGTAGACGAGCTGGGAGAGATGCACGGGGCCATGCACCTGCACCTCGAACATCAGCTTCTCCCGCTTCTCCGGGAACTGGGTGATGGGGATGTAGTACGTGACGGCGGCATTGTTGACGAGGATGTCTACCGGGCCGTACGCCGCTTCAGCCGCCTTGATCAGCTGCTCGCGGTCCTCCGCGCGGGAGACGTCGGCGCGCACGGCAATCGCTTCGCCGCCGGCTGCCTTGATGCGATTGACGGTATCGGTGATGGTACCGGGCAGCGGGTGTTCGCTCTGCTCGACGGTACGCGCGGAGACGACGACCTTCGCCCCCTCCATCGCCAGGCGGCGGGCGATGGCTTCACCGATACCGCGGCTGGCGCCGGTGACGACGGCCACACGCCCGGCCAGGGCGCCGTTGGGGTTGACCTTGGGCTCGCTCATGCTGCTGTGTCCCTTCGCAAAGTGCGCTATGCTCGGGGACACGATGCCGCGCCAGCCGCCAAGGGTCAAACGTCGTGATTGCTGCTGATATCGAACAGGTAGCCGGCGCCGCGGGAGGTGCGCAGGTAGCGGGGGGCGGCGGGCTCCTCCTCCAGCTTCTCGCGCAGCCAGCGGATGTGGACATCGACGGTGCGGCTGCCGCCGGGAAAGTCGTAGCCCCATACCTGGCCGAGCAGTTGCTCACGTGAGTAGACACGCCCCGGATGGCGCACGAAGAACCACAGCAGGTCGAACTCCTTGGGCTTGAGCGCTACCGTCGCGCCGTCACGCGTCAGCTCGCGGCGGGCGGGGTCCAGCCGTAGCCGGCCGAAGCGCACGGCCTGGGAGCTGATTTCGCTGTCCGGCCGCATCTGCGCCCGCCGCAGCGCTGCCCGCACCCGAGCCAGCAGCTCCCGCATGCCAAACGGCTTGGTGATGTAGTCGTCGGCCCCCACTTCCAGCCCCACGACGCGGTCGGTCTCCTCCACCCGTGCCGTCAGCATGATGATCGGCACCGATGATTCGGCGCGGATGCGGCGGCACACCTCCAACCCATCCAGCCCCGGTAGCATCACGTCCAGCAGCACCAGCGCCGGCCGCTCCCGTCGTACCAGTTCCAGCCCGCGCGCGCCATCGGCCGCGACGAGGCACTGATAGCCGTCACGCTCCAGGTTGTAGCGCACCGCCGCTGCCAGTGTCGCATCATCCTCCACCACCACCACCGTCCCCGCCATGCCGCCCATCCCTGGTTGCGCTCGTGCTGCGCATCACAACTGCAGGATAGCGTGCCGGCGCCGGCAGCGGTGGGATGGGCAAGGCTAGCTCGTGAGCAAGGCGAACAGGCGGGCTAGTGGACGCTGTCGCGCCCGGCTACCAGCGCCGAAAGCAGCCGGACGCGGACCAAACCGAGCAGGTATGAGCATGGCAATCCCCCTCAGAACAACGTGCCGCCAGTGTCCGGCGCACGGCGGATTGCGGACATGGCGTCCGGATGTGCGCTGGATGGTAACGGTGCGAAGACTGCCACACCGGAGTATGGTGGCCACCCGGTCCCGGTTCTACGCTGCTCAGCAGAGGCGGAAACGGGGAGTGGCACATGCAGCAGGAGCCACGCGCGCCGGAGCGGGTGTACCCAACCGGACCACCGCCGCGCGGGATCGCCGGCCTGCTGGCGATCTTGTTCAACGATGCCGGTCGCGCCACCGGCTCGGCATCGGTGCTGACGGTACTGTGCCTGGCGGCCTGGGTCGAGTCGCTGGTGCTGGAGGTGCCCGCCGCCGCCAAGCTGGTGATTGCCGCCGGGCTGCTGCCCGGGGCGACGCTGGCGCTGCCCGTGGTTGGGGTGCTGCTGGCGCAGCGGCTGACCCCGGACTTCCGCCAGCTTGGTGGCCCGGCGCAGATGGGGGTGTGGCGGCGGGCGGGGCGGGCACGCGCCTGGCCGCTGCCGCACGGCGCGCTCGCCCTGCCCGCACTGCGCCTCCACGCTGCCGCGATCTGCGCGCAGGCCGGCCGGGTGGAGACGCTCTCGCGCGGGGCGCGGGCGGCGCTCACCGCCGAGCTGGCCGCCGCGCTGGCGTCCTTGGAGCCCGGCCCGGCGGCAGAGGCCGTCATCACCGAGTGCATTGCCCGTGTGCGGCGCTGGGAGGAGCAGGCGGCGGGGTTGCCGCCGGTGGGAGCGAAGCTGTACGTGCGCCATGACCCGCTGTCACTGCGGGCGGAGCAGGTGCGGCGGATCGCCGCCCGGTACGGTGTGGTCGCCGACCGGCTCAACTATTTCTGGAACGGCCAGGTGCTGCTGGTGCCCCCGGCCTGCTCCTATCGCACCATCGCCGTGCTGATTGATGCGCTGACCGCCGCCGGAGTGGCGAACAGCGGCCGTCCGCTGCCGCTGCAAATCACCGTGCAGGGTGCGCTGGGTGATGACGCCAAGCTGATCGCCATCGCTCAGCTTCTGGCCAGTGGTATGGATCTGCGCGTGGAAGGGCCGGAGCGCCGTGGCGACGAGGGCAACCTCATCGCCCGCGGCAAGTTCACGCCCGAGCCGGTGGGCGGGGTGGTCGGGCGCACGCGCACCGACTTCCTGTACAGCCTGGTATGGAGCGTCGTGCCTGACGTGCCGGAAGGCTACGCCGATCAGCATCATGGTGACCTGCGCGTGACGCAGACGCTGTCGGCCGCGCTGCTGGCGGCGCGAGGCGCTCCGGCGGGCCCGCATGCGCAGCGGCTGGCGGCGCGCTGGCACGAGTTCGCCCAGGGGATCACCGCGCTGTGCGCGGAGTGGGGCGTCGCGGATGCGGTACGCGCCACCTATCTCGGCACTCCCTTCGCCGAGGTGCGTCCCAGCATCGAGCGGCTGCTGGCGGCGAAGGCGGTGGCGCCGCAACTGGCGCGGGGAGCCCGCCGCGAGCGCGATGCCGCACTGGCGATGGTGGAGCTGCAGATGGCGGTAGACCGGGTGCGCAGCAGTGGCGGGCTGCGGCGGGTACGCTTCGGCAGCCCCGGCTATCCCGCCGGTGTGCGGGTACGCAATGTGCGCGTTGGGCTGCGAGCCGTTCGCCGTGCCATCCGCGACGGCCGGCGGGTGACGATGGTTAGCCGCGCCGGCGATACACTGACCGTGATGCTGGATCGCTGATTGTGAAGGAACCGCGCATGGCCGCCAAAGTCGCACCGCCACCTGAACGCTTCGGTGTTACCCGTACCGGCGAGCCCGACCGGCTGGCTCCGCCGATCGCCGTGCCGGCGGAGGTTCCTGAGCACGCGCCTGCCCCTGTCACCCCCGAGCGCACCGCTGTACCGGCGGGCCGCCGTCATGCTGACCGCTGACGGCTGAGCACCTGCCCTTGACCGCCCTTCCGCGATGGCCCCAAATAGGGGAACAGAACGCGGGAGGAGCGACACCCATGCTCAGCACGATGATGGATGCGCCGCTGTCCATCAGCAGCATCTTCTGGCGAATCGAACGGCTGTACGCGGATAAGCCCGTAGTGACTCAGCGGGCGGCGGGGGAGCCGGACCGCACGACCTACGGCGAGGTGGCGCGCCGCTCCCGCCGGCTGGCGAGCGCGCTGGCGCAGCAGGGCATCGGCCCGGGCGACCGGGTGGCCACCTTTGGTTTCAATACCCAGCGCCACCTGGAGTGCTACTTTGCCATTCCGTGTATGGGTGCGGTGCTGCACACCCTCAACGTTCGCCTGTTTGAGGACCAGCTTGAATACATCATTAACCACGCCGAAGACCAGGTGATCTTTGCCGACCGCTCGGTGCTACCCGTGCTGGAACGGCTGGCGGGCAAGATACCAACCGTGCGGCTGGTGGTGCTGATGAACGAGGGCGCGGAGTCCACCGGCGTGCTGCCCAACGTGGTGGATTACGAGGAGTTCCTTGCTACCGGCGACGCTGGGTACGAATGGCCGGAGGTGGACGAGCGCGCCGCCGCGGCAATGTGCTACACATCCGGCACCACCGGCAACCCCAAGGGGGTGGTCTACTCACATCGCTCGACCGTGATTCACTCGCTGGTGGCGGCGCTGCCCAACAACGTCGGCTTGGGCGAGAGCGACACCGTGATGTACGCCGTGCCGATGTTCCATGCCAACGCTTGGGGCCTGCCGTATGCTGCGGCGCTGGCCGGGGCGGCGCAGATCTTCAGCGATCGCTATCTGGACCCAGAGCGCATCCTGAGCCTGCTCGACGCAGAGGGAGTGACCATCACCGCCGGGGTGCCCACCATCTGGCTGGGCGTGCTCAACCTGCTTGATAAGAGCGGGCGGCGGCTGCCGCGGCTGCGGACGGTGCTGTGCGGCGGCTCGGCGGCCCCACCCGCGCTGATCGCCGGGTTGCGACGGCACGACATCCACCTGCTGCATGCCTGGGGCATGACCGAAACTTCACCCTTGGCGTCGCTCACCCGGCTGAAGGCAAGTATGGAGGGGCTGACCGAAGATCAGAAGCTGCGCTATCTGGCCAAGCAGGGGGTGATCGTTCCTACGGTCGAGTGCCGGATCATGGATATCGGCACCGGCCAGGAACTGCCGTGGGATGGGACCGCCTTTGGCGAGTTGCAGGTACGCGGCCCGTACATCACCGGCACCTACTACAACGACCCCACCGCCGCGGAGAAGTTCATGGATGGCTGGCTGCGCACCGGCGATGTCGCCACCATCGACCCGGATGGGTACATCCAGCTCGTGGACCGCACCAAGGACCTGGTCAAGTCCGGTGGCGAGTGGATCTCCTCCGTGGAGCTAGAGGGGACGATCATGGCGCATCCCAAGGTGCTGGAAGCGGCGGTGGTAGGGCTGCCCCATCCGCACTGGTCCGAGCGCCCCGTTGCCGCGGTGGTAGCCAAGCCAGAGCACGCCGGCGATCTGACTCCGGAGGAGATCCGCGCCTTCCTCACAGACAAGGTCGCCAGGTGGTGGCTACCTGATGAGATCCTGATCGTGGATGAGCTACCCAAGACCAGTGTCGGCAAGTTCGCCAAGAACCGCCTGCGCGAGCAACTCGCCGCCATTACCGAGAAGTGGGCGGCGCTGCCCGCATAGACAAGGGGCTTGGACCGGCGAAAACCGGCCGCAGGCGACCTAGGCAGCGGTGGTGTGCGGCTCGGTGGCGAGCACATCCAGCAGGCCATCGACACAGGCAGAGTCCAGCTTCGTGCCGCGTTCGGCATGGATGACGGCGAGGGCACGCGAGGGCGGCATGGCCGCGCGGTACGGACGGTCGCAGGTGAGCGCGTCCCACACGTCGGCTACCGCAATGATGCGGGCCTCCAGCGGGATCGCATCGCCACGCAGGCCATCGGGGTAGCCCGAGCCGTCCATCCGCTCGTGATGGGCGCGGATGATGGGGGCGGCCCTGGCCAGCAGGCGTGATCGGTGCGCGATCCGGCCACCACGGGCGGCGTGGCGCTGGATGACAGCAAACTCGGCGGGGGTGAGCGGGCCGGGCTTGCGTAGGATGCGGTTGGGCACGCCGATCTTGCCGGCGTCGTGCAACCGCCCCGCCCAGCGCAGCAGCTCTATCCGCTCCTCCGGCAGCCTCACCCGCCGGGCGATGGCGACGGCGAGATCACCGACGCGGGTGGTATGCTCGTCCGTCTCGCTGTCCTTCGCCGCTACCGCCGCTGCCAGCGCCCCCAGCGCGCGCGGGTCGCCCTGGCGCAGCCCCGAAACCGTATCGCGCAGAAACAGCCCTTCCACCACGGCGCCCAGGTCACCGTTGATGCGGTACTGCCACAGTAACCCCAGCGCGGGCAGCAGGAAGCCGGCCAGCATGGTGACGTGGTACTCCCACCACGACAACCGCCACAGTTCACCGCGCAGCATGAACCACTGCGCCTGCATCAGATACGCCATCGCCAGCGCCATCGTGCCTTGCAGTGGCAGCGATGCCAGCCGGTACGCCTGGGCAAACCGCCAGCCGGCGAAGCCGAAACCTGACCAGGCGATGACGGCGATTGCCCAGCTCAGCTCGTGTGAGTGCACTGGCGCCCATGACAGCCAGACCGGAAACCACAGCGCCACCACGGCGTAGCCGGCTGTTATGGCCAGCATCACCGACGCCAGTGCCAGCCGCTGCCGTACTACCCAATCGGCCACCCGCCGGGGCATTCCGGCCGCCGCGTGCGCCAGCCACAGAGCGCTGACCATCAGGCTCAGCCGTGCCGACAGCCCCACCGCCTGGCGGCGGGCCGCCTGGACTTTCCCGGCGGGCGGTGGGGTGGCGCGCGTGGCAGCAGGCGTGCCGTACGCACCACCGAAGTCGCTATAGGCGGGGGCATGACCGGCGTGAGCGGTGGTGGAGACGGCCGGGGCCAGCGGAAACCAGCGGCTGGTACCGGCGCCGTGGGCAAGGAAGATGCCGGACATGCTGATCAGCGCCAGTGCCAGCGTCACGGTGCGCGCATCGGGAGTATGATACGCCGCCCATGCGACCGCCCCGGCCAGCAGGAGCGCCACCAGCGACACTGTCCCCACGATGATGAAGTGCTGGCCGCCGGAGAGCACCTTGGGGTCGAGCGCCGGCACGTTCACGAGCAGGGCGTAGGCAGCACCCGGCAGGAGCGTGGCTGTCACCCACGCCGCTCCGGTCGTTCGGCCGCTCGACCACCATCCCACGGCGTCACGCTCCCGCTCAGGCTGCTTGTGTAAGGTTCGACATGTGGGGCATGTGGCTGAAGGGGACTATCCGAACCCGGCCGGTTCACACCGTGCGTCAAGCCGAACCCGGCGGCTATCATCGGCGGGATGAAGCGCGAGGCTGGTGGTACGGGCAGGGTAGTGGCGGCGTCCCTGGTGATGGCGCTGGCGCTGCTGGGTGACTCGCTGCTGTATGTGGTGCTGCCGCTGCACGCCGCGGCGCTTGGGCTGAGCGGGCTGCAGACCGGCATTCTGCTGAGCGCTAACCGCTTTGTGCGGATGGTGACCAACGGCGCGGCGGTGCGGCTGGGGAGGCGGATGCGCGCCGGTCCGCTGTTCTCAGGAGCGGCGGCGCTGGCCGCGCTGACCACGGCGCTGTACGCCGCTGCACCGCCGTTCGCCCTCTTTCTGGGAGCGCGGCTGCTGTGGGGGCTGTCCTTCTCGGCGCTGCGGCTGAGCTGCTTTCTCACGGTGCTCGCCGCCGCCACCGACCGCAGCCGCGGCCGGTTGATGGGGCTGTACCAGTCCATCTCCCGCGCAGGCAGCTTCACCGCCGTGATGGTGGGAGGTACGCTGTTCGACGCTTTCGGCTACCGGGCCGCGCTGCTGGCGATGACAGCGGGCACGTTGCTGGCAGTGCCGCTGGCCGCGACGGCGGCCTCGGGTATCCGGCATCCTTTGTCTGGAGGGAGCGGAACCCCGCTCCCCGGTTCCCCGCTCTCCGCTCTTCGATCCTCGGCTGCCGCGCTGCTGGCGGTGAAGTTTGCGGCCTTCGCGCTCTCGTTCGTGGTGCGCGGCGTGGTAACCGCGACACTGGCACTGCTGCTGCGTGACCGCTTCGGCCAGCGGTTGGGGCCGGTGGGGGTCGCAACCGCGGCGGCGTGGCTGATTGGCGTGCGCTGGGCAGCGGAGATCGGCTTGGCCGCGCCGCTGGGAGCGCTGTCGGACCGGGTGGGGAGGATAGGGGCAGCGATGGCGTGGCTGCTGGTGGCGGCAGCGGCCGTGATGGCGCTGGCGCTGGCGCCGGGAGCGCTGGCGGTAGCAGCGGCGGCCGGCCTGCTGTTCGTCGCGGCCGCCGGGCTGAGCGCCACGCTCGATGCCGCGGCGGGGGATCTGGCCCCGCCCGAGCAGCGCGCCGCCGTGATGAGCAGCTACGCCGACTGGGCCGACCTGGGCGCGGCGCTTGGCCCGCTGCTGGCCCTCACCTTCGCTGGCTGGCCCGGCCTGCGTCCGGCCTACCTCACCGGCGCGGCCCTGCTCCTGCTGGCGACGCTGGCCATGTCGCGCGCCGGGCGAGCGAGGGCTGCCAAGCCAGGATGAAGCGGGGCGCCGGATGAGGAGCGGCGCGATACCGTAGCACGATATCCATCCGGTCAATCCGGCTTATGCTGGCTTGGCAGCCCGTCTTCCCAAACAGAAACGACGAAGCGTACCGGGCGGCAGAGCTGCAGCCCCCGTCAGCACACGATGCCGAACTGATAGCCCTGGGCCAGGAGGGCGGGGATGATGGTGCGGAGGGCGGTGGCGGTTTGGGATTCCTGGGTGTGGAAGGAGATGGACGCACCGTCTTTAGCCTCGGCCAGGACGGTACGAATCATGCGCGCGGCGGGAACGCCGGCATAGTCCTCGCTGCTGATGCTCTGGGTGTACTGCTGGTAGCCGCGGGCGTGGAGCACGGCCA
Organism: Chloroflexota bacterium; assembly: GCA_963170165.1. GTDB lineage: Bacteria > Chloroflexota > Dehalococcoidia > CAUJGQ01 > CAUJGQ01 > CAUJGQ01. Next base: position 24,400 of record CAUJGQ010000009.1, read on the forward strand.
GCACGCGTGCGTTGATATCGCCGTTGGGCGCGCGGAAGCAGGGGCGGAGCGTGCCGCCGGGAATGGTGGCTCGGTACTGCTGCTCGGTCAGGTCCAGTTCCTGGCCGACGGCGGCATCAGACAGGCGGGTGAGGAAGGGATGGCTCCAGGTGTGGCTGCCGACGCGATGGCCGCCCGCCACCAGTGCCCGCACCGCCGAGGGATAGGTACGCATCGCGGGACCGGTGAGGAAGAACGTCCCCTTGACGCCGAACTCGTCCAGCACGCTCTGCATCAGGTACTTGCCGCCGGAGACAATACCCGTTCCGTCATCGAACATCAGGTAGATCACGGGACGGTCGCGTAGCTGAAAGGTGATGCCCTGCTCGCGCCCGCCGGGGAGGGCCGCACCGGCGCCCACCCGCGCGCCCGCCGGCGACAGCTCTGCACCGTAGCAGGCTTCGCCGGCAGGGATATCCGGGCAGGTAAGGGTGCGCATCTCGGCGGCCCCGGCGGCGGCGCGGTAGAAGGAGATAGTGGCCGGACCGCTGCCGGCAAAGGCACTCATCCGCACGCGGCCATCTGCCGCGGGTAGGGCCGTGGCGTAGAAGCCTGCCCCCGCGCCGGTTCGCCGGCCCACTGCGCCGGCGCGTACCGGCTCGGCGCAGTCCGGTAGGCGGCACTCCTGCAATGTCAGGTAGAAGATGCCGCCGTCGTACTCGGGGACGCGCACCGGCCAGTCGTCGGACGGGCCGAGGTCGTAGCAGGCGCCCAGGCCGGTGAAGCTGTACTCGGTGTTGAAGCACAGCCGGTAGGTCATCCCTTCCCGGCGGCCCCAGCGCAACACGGCGATATCGGCGCTGTTCGGCTCCAGCGCCAGCACCTCCACTGCTCCCGGCATCTGTACCGGCCGGGCGGCTACCGGATTGGTCGCACCCGCTGCCAGCACCGCCACCACCACCCCGAGCGCGACCCAGCTCCACCGCACGCGAACCTCCTCCTGCCTGCTCTCCCGTTACCGTTGCAACAGGATAGCTAACAGGAGCATGACAATACAGGGCAATTGGTGACCGGGCAGTCAACGCGTCCTACCCAATGGTGACCGTGCCGCGGCTACCATCGACGATCAGCCACTGGCCAGTGCGGATGCGCAGGGGAGCGGTGCGCGCGCCGGCGACACAGGGGATGCCGTACTCGCGGGCGACGATGGCCGTGTGCGACAGCGCGCCACCGGAGCCGGCCACCACGGCGGCAGCGGTGGCGAACAGTGGCGTCCACGCCGGCGTGGTCATGGGCGCAACGAGTACCTCACCGGGCTGCAAGGTGTCCGCCTCGGCGAGCGTGCGGGCGACTCGGGCCGGCCCGGCTGCCACCCCCGGCGCACCCGGCGTGCCCTGGATGGTGGCGCCGCCGGCGTCGGGCTCTGCTGCCAGGCCGAAGAAGCCGCCGTATACCGGGTCCCCTGCCATTTCCGGCGGCAGCGGCGTGCCCAGGGTAGCGGGCGGACGCTGCCCCCAGGAACGCGCGCGCTCGGCGCGGCGGGCGGTGGTGAGGGGCTGCATCGGCGGCGCGCTCGGATTCCGCAGCGCTTGCTCCAGTTCCTCGCATTCAAGGAAGAAGACGTCGTCCGCCACTGCGAGCAACCCGCGCGCCGCCAGCCGCCTGCCCATCGCTAGCAGCGGCAGGCGTAGCGTCACCAGTGCCATCTGGTCGATGTAGAAGTTGTGGTCCTCGGACAGGATGGGGTAGGCGCGTGCCGCTGCCAGTGCCCCGGCAAAGGCCGCTCGCTCCCCGGCGTCCGGCAGGCGGGCCAGTGCCGCCGCGATCAACCGCTCCCGTTCGACGGCGGCAGCGATCAGCGCGGCCTCCGGGTCTGGGTGGCCGCCACGGGCGTAGCGTTCGAGCCGGGCCAGCAGCGGCGCGGGACGTTCGTGGAATGCCGGGTCCGCCAGTTCCAGCCCCTCGCTGCGCCGGCCGTACATTTCCAGGTAGGCGAGCCATGCTGGTGGCGGCGCGCCGCCCTCGATGAGCCAGCCGCGGACGGCGGGCTCGTGCGCCAGCCGCCACAACAGCGTGGTGGACTCGGTGCTCTTGTTGGGCCAGCCACGCAACAGGGCGGTTGCGGCAGATGGGGCGTCCCCCGGGAACAGGCGGGCGTAGTGTGTGGTGAAGCGTTCCTGCGCCGCCATCGCCGGAACGATCACCAGGTCGTGCAGCTCCCAGTGGCGCGCGCGCAACGTGGCCATCTCCGGCAGCGCGTTCGCTAGTGTGGTGTCTGCTAGCTGGTCCCAGCGGGTCTCGCGCAGCCGCTCGATACCGGCCAGCACCTCCGGCAGCGCCTCCTCCTCCCAGTAGCGCATCAAGCCGGCGATGTGGGGCGTCAGTGCCTGCTCGGCGGACGCCTGCTGCGCCGCCCGCACGCCGGCGTTCCGCTCCAGCGCCAGGCCCATATACACGAAGCCGTGCAGGGCGCGGATGGCGTAGCCGGGGATGGCGCGACGCAGCGACCGGCAAACCCGGCTGAAGCCCTCCGCCATCGCTGGCAGCTCCAGCGTCGCCGTCAGCGGTGTGACGGGATGTGGCCAGTGCGACTCATCCCAGAACCACAGCTGCTCCGCCGCTTCTGGTCCCAACGCCGCCGTGAACGCATCCATAGGCGGAGTGTACGCGCAGGCGCGCCGGTACCCCAGCCGGTCACCGCGCTGTCACCGGCTGGTATGTGAGCCGCACGCGGATACGGATCACGCGGACCCGGGGATAGCGGTACTCCCCGCTCCCCGCAGGAGGCGGACGCAGGTTTCCAGCACGGGGACGGGGATGCCGTGGCCGCCGGCGCGGCGGGCGATGTCACCGGCTGTCGCCTCCAGTTCGGTGGGGCGGCCGGCCATGACGTCCTGGGCGAGCGAGGGAAAGAGGGCGACGCCCTGGGCGCGGAGCCGTTCGCCGTGATAGCGGAAGGCCGTGATCAACTCGGCTTCTGGGCTATCTGGTGACGCCACGGGAGCGGCGGGATCAGCGCCCCCCGCCAGCCAGATGGGTAAGCCGGTAAGGGGGAAGCCTTCGGCGGCGGCGACCGCGGCGGCCTCGCGCAGGACGCGGGAGCGCAGCACGACAAGCTCGGAGTGCAGCATCGTCTCCGCCACATCGACGCGCGTGAGGGCACACAGCACAGCGCCAGGGACGAAGATGGCGAGCTTGTGCCACTCTAGCCGCGCGATATCGGGTACGCAGGCGGCCGCCAGCCCGCCCGCCCGCATCGCTTCCGCCAGCCGCTCTCCTCGGGCGGAAATCGTGCCGTCCGGTTCGCCGGCCAGCGTTGCCCCGGCGAGGGAGTGCAGCGCATGGCCGGGACGGAGCAACGTGCCGCCCGCGCCGGTGATGGCGCCTAGCACCCGGTCGCGGCCGAACAGCCGGGCCAGTAGCTCGTTCTTGAGTACGCCGTTTTGCAGCGACAGCACGGCGCCGGCGGCCACACGGGCCAGCGGGGCGAGCGCCGCCTCGGTGTCGCGCGCCTTGACGCAGACGATCAGGTAGTCGAACGGTCCCTCTGGCGGGGTAGAGGTCACCGACACGGCAGCGCTGAACGTAGACAGGCCGGTGATCTGCAGGATGCCATCTGCCATCGCGGCGGCCTGAGCAGGCTTGACCAATAGGGTGACGCCGGCGCCGCCGCGCGCCAGATGGGCCGCTAGCACCGTACCCAGCCCGCCACCACCAACGATCAGGACAGAGGTCATTGTCAGTGCGCCGTCGCCAGCGTGCGCCGCCGGTAGATGCCGCGCATCGTCATTCCGTAGGTGCTCAGCAGCACCACCGCCGTAAAGCTGATTGCTGGGATGGCAAGCACGGGACCGACGCCCCAGTTGTCAGCCAGGTAGCCCGCGCCCAGGTTGCCGAAGGCCATGATGCCGCCGCCGATCATCAGGAACAGTGAGAGCACGCGGCCCCGGTAGCGGTCGGGTGTGGCCGTCTGCAGGAAGGCGTTGGTCAGTGCCATGAAGGTGGCCTGGCTTGCGCCCATCGCCCCGGCGGCCACCAGCGCGGGCGACCAGTGCACCGCTGCCGCCATTGCCGCCGGCGAGAGACCGGAGACCAATCCAGTAATGAACAGCAGCCGGCCGCGATGCCACTTGGCAGAGACGCCGGCCAGCACCAGCGTGCCGATCATCGAGCCAAAGCCGACCGTCATCATCAGCAGCGAGAACGAGCTATCGCCGTGGCCGACGTGATCATGGGCGTAGGCGGGCATCAGCGCGTCGTAGGACATCGTCAGTCCGCAGTGGAACAGGACGAGCAGGATGATCATAGCGATCACCGGCTCGCGCGTGGCGTAGCGCACGCCATCGACAAACTGGCGGACGGGATGCTCGCCGGCCGGGTGGGCAAATTGGCGGGGCTTCTCGACCCGGCGGATCATGATGGCGCCGAAGCCGTAGATGCCGGCGCCCACCAGGAATGTCGCTCCCGCACCAAACGGGCCAAGTACGATCAGCGTGACCAGCGGGCCAAGCAGCCGCGAGCCATGCGTTACCACACCAGTGAGAGCGACGGCATTGAGCAGGCTCTCCTGGGGTACCAGCCCCGGCACCATCGCCTGCGTGGAGGGCATCTCCACCGCACGGGCCATGCCGGTGATCAGCGACAGCCAGAACAACAGGCTGAGGGTGATATTCCCGGACATGGTGAGGACGGCCATCGCCAGCGCTGACAGCATGGAGATCAGCAACGTGATGTTGATGATGGTGCGGCGATTGAAGCGGTCGGCGATGACGCCGCCGATGGGGGGCATGAACACGTTGGGCAGCATCTGGGCAAAGACGACCAGGCCGACGGCCCCGGCGCCACCGCCGATCTCGTGCGCCACCCACGAGCGGGCCGTGAGCAGCGTCCACTGCCCCACGGAGGAGCAGGCGCCCGCCACCCACAGCGCCCGAAACTGGCGGTGTACGAAGGAGGCTGTCAGCGTGGTCTGCCCGCCCCACAGCGCCGCCGGCGCAAACGTCATGGCTCTGCTCCTCAACCAGTCCGTCTACGGAGGATACAGGCTGGCAGGCGCACGTGCGAATCGGGGAACGGCGGCATCCGGACAGCAGCATCCGAGGGGAGTGTACGGCGCACTGCGGCGGCGCCCAACCGCCTTGCTGCCCGCTTCAGCCGTCACCTGACCCCGATGTCCTCGTGCCATAGCTCGGGCTGGGCGGCGATAAACTGCTGCATCATGGCCACGCAGCGCGGGTCGTCGCGGTCGATCACCTCGACGCCGTGCGCTTCGAGGAAGGCGCGGGCGCCGGTGAAGGTACGTGCCTCGCCCGCCACCACGCGGGGAATGCCGAACTGCACCACCGCACCGGCGCACAGATAGCAGGGCATGAGTGTGGAGTAGAGCACCGTGTCGTGCAGGGAGCGCTGGCGGCCCGCCCGGCGCAGGCAGTCGATTTCGGCGTGCGCCGTCTGATCCTGCTGCTGTACCCGGCGGTTGTGCCCGCGTCCGATCACCTGCCCACCGCGCACCAGCACCGAGCCGATGGGGATTCCTCCCTCGCTCCGCCCAAGCTCGGCCTCGGCAATCGCCGCGTCCAGAAAGTCCGTGCTGTCCATGCCTGTGCTCCTTGCGTGAATCGTCCTCCGGCAGCCGGGGGAGCCGCACGCATGACGGCCGGTTAATCCCGTGTGGCCTGGCGTTCTTGGGTCCCGGATGCCGGCTCACGCCCCCGTATGAAACTGCCGGTCTCCAGCATCACCGAGACCCGGGAGGATGAAACCGTGCTCGTTGAGGCGCTCGTCAATGGCAGCAATGTGCAGGGGGACATCAGGGTGTGCGGCGGTGAGGGCGGACACCCCCTCTGGGGCGGCGATCAGCCCCAGGAACTTGATGCGTGGCACCCCCCAGCGCTTAAGGATGCTGATGGCGGCGCGCGCCGAGCCGCCGGTAGCGAGCATCGGATCCAGCACCAGCGCCAGATCGACGGAGGGGCTGGGTGGCAGGCGGTTGTAGTACGGCACCGGTTCCAATGTTTGCTCGTTGCGGTACATGCCGAGGTGCCAGACAGGTGCAGCGGGCAGCAGCTCCAGCGCCGCCTCGGCCATACCGATTCCCGCACGCAGGATCGGCACCAGGCCAATGCGATCCGCCAGTACATGCCCGGTCGCCGTACCGACCGGCGTCTTCACCGTGCGG
>CAUJGQ010000010.1 GCA_963170165.1 Chloroflexota bacterium
CCGGGTCGGTGGTTCGCGCGGGACGGTCCCACCCGTTCCCATCCCGAACACGGTCGTGAAACGTTCCAGCGCCGACGATACTGCCGCCGCGAGGCGGTGCGGACAATAGGCCACCGCCGGCCCTCCCTGATGCCCCTGAGCTTATACCTCAGGGGCATTGCCCATTTCCCGTCTTCTAGTTCCTCCCGGTCTTCTCAGGCCGTTGCCCTCCCGCGAGACTGAAACCAGGAGGTGCCACTGCCCATGAACTCCAATGCTTCTGACCCAGCGCCGCCCGCGGGCCACCGCGCCACCGACCCCATCGCCGAAATCCGTCCCGGCCTGCCGGTATACGGTGTGGAAGGGGAGTTGCTCGGTGAGGTCAAAGAGGTCGCCGGCGACTGCTTCAAGGTTGACGCGCCATTGCGCCCAGATTACTGGCTGGGTCTTGGCGATGTGCTGTCCTTCACGGCCGAGCGCGTCACTATGCGCTTCGGCGCGGAGGACTTGGAGCAGCACCGCTTCTCCCGCTAAGCCGGCCGTTACTCGCCGGTGCTCTCATCCTCCGCTGCTTCTCGGCGAGCGCGGCGTGAGCGGGGCGGGCTGGCACCCTCTGGCAGCGGCGCCTCCACCGTCACCGTCGTGCCCTTGCCCGGCGTGCTCTCGATCCGCAGCGCTAGCCCGGCCGCCGCTGCCCGCTCGCGCATACTCAGCAGGCCCATCCCACCTTGCCGGCCGTCACTCGGCACAGCCGACAACGCCGCCACCTCGAAGCCTGCTCCGTCGTCCTCCACGGATGCGCGCAGCCGCCCGCGCACAGCCTCTAGCCACAGATCAACCGACTTCGCGCCCGCATGCTTGACGGCGTTATTGAGCGCCTCCTGCACGATGCGGAACATCGCCGTCTCGACATCGGGGTCAAGCCGCACGTCGACGCCCCCTTCAAAGCGCAACGGCAGATCAAACCTCACCCGGTACGACGCCGCCAGCTTGTCCAGCGCCCCGGAAAGCCCCTCCTCTGCCAGTGCACTCGGTCGCAGCTCGAACAGCAGGGCGCGCATTTCGGTCAGCGCCTGCTGTGACAGGGTGCTAATGCGCTCCAGCGTGCCACCCAGTGCCGGCGCCTTGCGGGCATGCTGGGCATGTGCGGCCTTGGCCATCATGCTCAGGGAGAACAGCGATTGGGTCACCGAATCGTGCAGGTCCCGCGCCAGGCGAGCGCGCTCCTCCAGCACCGCCGCTTCCTGCCCGCGCCGTCCTAACCGCGCGTGCTCGATGGCCAGCGCCGCCTGATCGGCCAGCGTCTCCACCAGCTGGATATCGTCGCCGGCGAACCGGTTGGGCGTCGCATCGCCCACCCATAGCACCCCGACCGACTGCTCGCCCACGCGCAACGGCGCCGCCACCACCGCCCGCACACCGGCGGCAATCGCCCCGGCCTGTGCCTCCGTCACCACTCCCCAGGTCGCGTAGTCGCCGACCGACACCGTCTCGCCCATGGCAAACGCCAGGCCGGAGGCTCCACCACTCAGAAACGGCTCCACCAACGGCAGCTCCCGCGGCAACCCGCTGACGGCAGGCTGGAGCGGTCCGTCCTGCGCCACGACGCTCATCTTCGTGCGCTCCGGATCGGCAAGCGCCACCACGGCCACGCCGGCGCCGCACAGCCGGACGGCAGCGGAGACCACCACCTGAAGCATGGCCTCCACATCGGAGCTGTGAATCAACTCCTCGGTGATGCGGGCCAGCGCTGCCAGCCGCTCAACCTGTCGCGCCGCCGCGTCCCGCGCCCGTCGCTCCTGGCCGGCCAGGCGGGCATTGTGCAGCGCCACAGCGATCTGATCGGCAAAGGCCTGCGCCAGCCGAATTTCTCCCTCGCTGTACAGGCGCTCGTGGTGGTGATACAGCGCCACCATCCCCTGCACGGCGCCGCCCGGCTCGAACAATGGCAGGCGTAGCGCACTGACGACCCCGGCCGCTGCCAGCGCCTCGGCTTGGGCCGGATTGCGGGTCCGTGCCGCGCCAATGTCATCACGCGTGAACATCGGCTGGCCGGTGCGCTGGATCTCCTCGAAGACGCCGGCGCCCTGATTCGCGCGGCGGGCGGTGATCAGCGCCGTTTCGAATCCGTCCGCGAGCCCGCGGCTGGCCGCAACTCGCAGGTCGGCTGCTTCGTTGAGCAACCAGACGGCACAGGCTTCGCCGCCCAGCGCCTCCAGTGTCTGGGTGACGATGGCCTCTAGCAACGCATCCGTATCCCGTGCGGAGGCAAGATCGGCGGCCACCGTCTGCAGCCGGTGCGACTCATCGATAATGCGGGCGTGCTCCAGCACCAACGCCGCCTGCTGCGCCACCACCTCCAGCGCCTGGGTCACCGCGGCCGCCGGTCGCTCCCGCAGGAACACCGCCAGCGCCCCCGCCAGCCGCTCACCGACGAACAGGGGCGAGCCGGCGTAGTACCGCAGACCGTTGCCGAGCACCCACTCAGGGTTATCAAAGCCGCTGTCGCTCGTGATCGGGTCAATCACCACCGGTTGCCGCGTGCGAATGGCGCGGATGATGGGGGAGCCTTCGGCCGTCGCCAGGCTGATGACCGAGCCGGGCAGCTCGCCCCCGAGTCCGGCGGCGGCCCGCTGATGAATCGTGTCTGCTGCGGGATCGTGCAGCCAGATGCGCGCCAACGCTACGCCGAATTCATCTACCAGGCCACGGGCGAGGGCACCGAGCGCGCCGTCGCTGCCGGCATCCGCGGTGACACGCGCCATCACCCGCGCGAGCGCAGCCATCGCGTCCGCGGCGCTGCCGGCCGGTGTGGACATGTCGGCGGCGGTCACCGGGCTCCCCTCCTCCCCGTGCTGCTGATCGTTCCCCATGTGGCCATGCCGCGGCTACAGCAACTCCAGCAGCCGGCGGCGCTGAATCTTGCCGGTGGCGCCGCGCGGGATCACAGGCACGAATCGAATCACCTTCGGTACCTTGAACCGGGCGAGATACTGGCCGGAAAAGGCGATCAACTCATCCGCGGTCACCTGCTCCCCGGGCTTGAGCGCCACCACCGCCTCGACCTCCTCGCCGTAGATTGGGTGCGGAACCCCTACCGCCACCGCTTCGGCAACGGCGGGATGGCGTAGTAGCACATCGTCGATCTCCATCGGCGTGATCTTCTCACCGCCTCTATTGATCAGTTCCTTGATGCGGCCGTGCAGGAAGATGTACCCGTCCGCATCGATGCTGCCCTGGTCGCCCGTGCGAAACCAGCCATTGGTGAAGGCGGCGGCGGTCGCCTCGGGGTTGCGCAGATAGCCGCGCGTGACGTTCTCACCACGAATCGCTACCTCACCCACGGCTCCGGTGGGGAGCAAATGGCCGGCATCATCCAGGATCGCCGCTTCCAGTCCGGTGGCCAGGCCGACGCTGCCCTCTTTGCGTGCCGCCGGCGGCAGTGGGTTCGACGCGATCTGGTGCGCGGCCTCGGTCATGCCATAGGCCTGAAGCACGGCCACGTCGAACCGCCGCTCGAACGCCTCCTGTGTGGCCGGCGCCAGCGCGGACGAGCAGGAGCGCACGAAACGAAAGCGCGGCGGCTCGCCTGCCAGGTACTGATCTGCCGTGTTCAGCAGGATGGTGTGGATCGTGGGGACAGCGGTGTACCAGGTAGGCTGATAGCGCTGTACCACGGGCCAGAAGCCGGAGGCGGAGAACCGCCGCGGCAGCACGATACTGCCCCCCGCCTGCAACGTCGCCATCACGCTCGCCACCAGACCGTGGACATGAAACAGCGGCATAACGCACAACGTTCGATCGGCGGCGGTCAGCTCGTACGAGGCGGCAACGTTGCGGGCCGAGGCGAGCAGGTTACGGTGGGAGAGCCGGACGCCCTTGGGCCGGGAGGTGGTGCCGGAGGTGTACAGCAGCAGCGCGTCATCGTCCGGCCCCGGGGAGGCCGCCGGGACCTCGCCACCGGCGGGCCCGTCTACGGTGGAGCCTGCCGCGGTGGAAAACGACAGCCGCGCCCGCCGGTCTGGTAGCTGTACGCACTCCTGTACGCGGGCGGCGTTCTCCTCATCGAAGAGCAGCAACGTCGCGCGAGAGTCCTCGAGTGCGAAGTCGATCTCTTCCGGCCGCAGTTCCGGGTTGACCGGCATGGCGGCGGCGCCGGCGGCTAGCGCGCCGAAGAAGGTGAACAGCGCCTCCGGGCCGTTTGGGAGCACGTATGCCACGGCGTCACCGGGCCGCACTCCGCAAGCGCGCAGGCCTTCGCAGACGGCGTGCACTTCGTCCATCAGGCGTGCATAGGTGATGGTCAGGTCAAGCTCGGGGCTAATCAGGGCGGGGGCGGCGCGATCACCCCGCGCCAGCAGCGCGAGCAGGTTTTCGGCGGACATGCAACGGCCTCCCGTGCCGGGGATCTGCTGGTAGCGTACATGGCCGCGCCTGGCGGTGACAGGGCGCGCCGACCGTGAATTGCGGGAAGGCAGCGCGCGACACGTCTGCCTTCCCACCCGGTTCAATGTCTAGACACCGGTCTGCTCAGCGCCGCCGGCCTGCGGCCGCCTTCGCCCGTTCGGACCGTGGTAGCTCATCGGTCAAGTACAGGTGAATCGCCTCAGCGGCGCGGCGGCCATCGGCAAGCGCCGTAACGACGAGGTCAGCGCCGTTGACGTTGTCGCCGCCGGCGAAGATGTTGGGCCGCGAGGTGCGCATGGTGTCCTTATCGACTTCCAGCAACGCCCAGCGATTGGCCCTCAACCCTTCGGTTGACTTGGGCACCAGCGGGTCGGCGTTATAGCCGATGGCAGCAACCACCATATCCGCGGGCAGGATGTACTCGGAGCCCGGCACCGGCACGGGGCGGCGGCGGCCCGACTCGTCCGGCTCGCCCAGCTCCACCTTTTGCACCTCCACGCCGGTCACCCTGCCGTCCTCTCCCACAACGCGCAGGGGGATGGTCATCCACATGAAGTTGACGCCTTCCTCGCGGGCGTTCTTACGCTCTTCGCCGCGGCCCAGCATCTCCGCCTCGGTGCGGCGGTACATGCAGGTGACCTCGGTCACACCCAGCCGGCGGGCGGTGCGGACACAGTCCATCGAGGTGTCGCCGCCGCCGATGACGACGACGCGGTCTACCTTGGGCAGCGGCGTGCGCAGCTTCTCCGGCAGCGCCTCGGGCGGGAGATTGCCGCGGACGAGATACTCCGTCGCCTCGTACACCCCGTCCAGTTCCTCACCAGGAATGCGCAGCTTGTTGCCCACCCCGGCGCCGGTGCCGACGAAAACGGCGTCAAAGCCATCCTTCTCGAGCAGGGTATCGAGCGTGATATCCTTGCCGACCCAGGTGTTACAGCGGAACTGGATGCCCATCTTCCGCAGATACGCGATGTAGTCGTCAACGATCTCCTTGCGCATCTTGAAGTTCGGAATGCCGTATACCAGCACGCCACCGGGCTCGGGCCAGGCCTCGAAAATGGTGCAGGTGTGGCCAAGTTTGGTCAGCTCCTCGGCGCAGCCCAGGCTGGCCGGGCCGGCGCCGATCAGCGCCACCTTGCGGCCGCTGGCGGGCGCCTGCTCAAACACCGGCCAACCGCCATGCAGGCGGCGCTGCGAGTCGTTGATGAAGGCCTCGAGCTTGCCGATGGTGACCGGCGGCTGATAGGAGCCATCGACGCGCAGCGCGAAGCCGACCACGCACGCTCCCTCGCACAACTTCTCCTGGGGGCACAGGCGGCCGCACATCTCCGGCAGGTTGCTGGTGCGACGGAAGACACCGGCGGCTGACTCGATATCGCCGATCTCCAGAAATGAGAAGGCGCCGGGAATGTCGTTGTGCAGCGGGCACGCCTCGGTGCACGGGGCAGCGGGGCACTGAATACAGCGGGCCGCCTCGATCTGGGCTGCTTGCAGGTCAAAGCCCAGGTACGCCTCATCCCAATTCTTGAGGCGATCTTCGGGGGCCTGTTTGGGCACCGGCTGCACCGGAATCAAGAGCCGTCGATGCGTCAGATTGGACATGCCGAAACCACCACCCCATGCCGCGCACACACGGCAGAACCACTGCAACACACTGTTGCCGCGATGATACGAAGTCCACGGCGGGCGAACAAGGCAGCCGGAACCGTCACCGCGTGCGGCGCAACGGCAACGGTTCCGCCACGCCGTCTCGGATGCGGAACGCCGTCACCTCTGGCCGGGCCGGGCGGAGCTGGGCAAAGGCGTGTGCCCGCTGCCAGGCTTCGGGCGGCATACCGCGATAGACAAACGGTTGATGCGGCGCGCGCAACGACACAAACATGTGCACGATGTCGCCGAACCACAGCGCCATCTGCGCGGCGTTGTCGAAGTCCGTGGGGCTGGGAAATGGTTGTGTGTGCGTGTGTGAGTGGTAGATTCCTGTGATCTGCCAGCCACGTTCGCTGATCGCGTCTTCCGCCAGGCGGTAGCTTTTCGGTTCGACATCAAAGCGAAACGGCCGCTCCTCGGGGCGGGCGCCGTTCTCGCAGGGATACACACCCCGAATGATGGTCCCCTCTCCGCCGAGCACGCCCCAGCACTCATCGGGGGCATGGCGGCGGGCGTGGCCGATCATCTCGCTGATGAGCAGACGGCTGATGTGCAACATGCGCCCAGCGTACAGGCCCTACCGGTTGTGCGTCAGCCGGGCGAGCGCCGCGTTATACGGTGAAGCTGCCGGCATGATTGGGACAGGTGCGGATTAGGCGGGCGCGCGCCACGAGCCAGGCGTCACGCTGGTCATCGCGCGGCGAGATACGCGCGACGAACACCCGCCGGCATACCGGGCACTGCACCTCCAGCCGCGCCCAGGTGGCCGGGTAGCGCGCTGCCCGTAGCCGGTAGCGGTGGGTGATGGCATCGACGAACTGAACCACACGCCGCCCCTGCCCTACCGGTGTGAGACCGCATCTGATCTTCCTTATCGGCAGCCGGTCAGCCGGTGTGAGGGGCCGCACCCAACTTGACACCGCGGGTTCCGCCCCGTAGACAAAGGCCACACACCCGGGTGGATCAGCGCCCGGTGGCGGAGGCAGCACCATGGTCGCGGTGGAAGCGCAGTATGACAGCTATACGGGCAAAGACATCGGCAGTCTGAGCGTGGAAGTGTCAGCGGAGCTGGTGAGCCGCTATGCCGGCGGCGTACAGGACCCTAACCCCGCCTACACCGGCCCATCGCCGTTCGGCGCCCCGGTGGCGCCGGCGCTGGTGCTGCACAGCGCCCCCCACCGCTTCAGCGGCTGGTATCTGCAGAACCGCTACGGCAACCTGCACGCCAAGCAGGAATGGTGGCTGTTCCAGCCGATCATGGTCGGTGAAACCGTCACGCTGCGCTCGCTGATCGCCGATCGATACATCAAGCGTGGCCGCGATTATGTCGTCAATGAGGTGACGATCACTGGTCCGGCCGGCGACGTGCGCGCCCGAGTCGCCACCCACCAGAGCTTCATGCTTGACACGACCTTCCAAGGCACGGTGGTAGATCCCACACGCGAGAAGCAGTCAGGCCGGCAGTTCGCGGCCACGGCGCCAGAGGTGCTTGAGCAGTTGCCCCGGTCCCATAAGCTCGTTGATCAGGCGATGTGCGACGCCTACAGCGGACCCGGGCGCAACTATCACAACGACAAAGCGGAAGCCGCCAAGCTCGGTTTCCCCGAGATCGTGGTGCAGGGGACGATGTCCACCTGCTTCATCTCCCAGATCATGACTGAGCGCTTCGGCGCAGGCTGGTGGCAGGGCGGGCGGATGTCCGTCAACTTTGTCAACGTGTTGTGGGTCAACGAGGCGGTGACCGCCGGTGGCCTGGTGATGGCACGCGTACCAGAAGGCGGCCGCACGCGACATCACTGTCAGGTATGGGTGGAGAAAGCGGACGGCACCAAGGTCACCGTTGGCACCGCCAGCGCCATCACCACGTAGCGCACGCCGCGCACCCCTACGGCCGGCGCCCGGCGTTGTCCTTGACAGAGTTAGTGCTGACTCACTATCCTTCTGCCGAAGGGCACGATGATGACAGTAGCACGGCAGCGGGCACGCAAACGACCAGCCGAGGTACGGCGGGAGGAGCTGCTTGACGCCGCGGTGCGGGTGTTCGCTCGCACACCCTATCGAGCCGCCGGCACGGCCGAGATCGCGCGCGAGGCCGGAGTAGCCGAGCCAACGATTTACCGGCACTTCGGCTCCAAGCGCGATCTGTACTTGGCGGCGCTGGAGCGGTGCGGCGCCAAGGTGCGCGACCAGTTCATCCACATCGCCCAGCGCGAGCCTGACCCGCTGATGGCGCTGCACGAGATGGGTGAGTGGTACGGCGAGAGTATCTCGCTGGACAACGAGCCGCTGCGCATGCGCCAGCGCGCCATCGCCGAGTCGGAGGATGGCGAGGTGCGCGGGCAACTCCGGCGGGTGTACGAGCAGATCATCACCACCATCGCCGAGATCATCAGCCGAGGTCAGGCCGCGGGCTCCTTCAGCCGGGCCGCTCCGGCCGAAGGCATGGCCTGGGCGTTCGTCGCCATCGGCCAGGCGATGGATAGCGCCGCGCTGATGGGCTACCCAACCGCCGAGTGCCAATACCGCTTCGCCGAGCTGCAAATCGCCTTCATGCGCTACCTGCTGGCCGACCCGGATCATCCCGCCCTCCTGCAGATGGTCAGCGCGTTGGGCGAGGCGCGCCGCGCCGCAGCGGCGTCCGCGCCGGATTAGCAGCCAGACGCCATGGCGTCTAGATAGTGAATGTACACTATGTTTTGCGCGCCGCCGCCGGCCCGCCCTCCCACTTCAATCCGCCTTTCCAAGGAGGCCGCCCCAATGCTCAACCCTTCCACACTCGAACTGCTCGCCCGTGCACGCATGGCCGATGACGGCCGGCCGCTCCGCCGTCGCCCTGTTTCCGCCGGGCGCCCCCGGCGGCTTTCCTCTGCTACGCTGCACCTAGTGAATATTCACAACCTATTCCGCACCTTCCGTCGTGCCGCCCGCGTCCGGCCGGCCTAACCACACGCGCGCTGTCCGCCCGTTCGCGCCAGCGCCGCCCGCCTGCGCCTGCAGCAGGAGCACTGCCATGTTCCCGGCTCTCGCCCGTTTCACTTACCGCCGCCGCTGGGCTGTGATCGCCCTCTTCTCTGTCTTGCTGCCGTTCGCGCTTGCCGGCGCCGGGTCGGTGTTCTCCGCCCTCGCTCCCGGCGGCTTCGACGACCCCAGCTCCGAGTCACGTCGCGCCACCGCGCAGATTGAGCGCGCCATCGGTGGCGGCCGTGCCGACCTGATCGCGCTGTACACCGCACCGGACGGGCAGGCAGCCGGCCCCGCTGCCGCCGCCGCCATCAGCGCTGCCACGGCACGGGCGGCCGCCCATCCCGCCGTCGAGCGCGCGGTCTCCTATTTCTCCACCGGCGCACCGCAGTTCCTGTCTCGCGACCGCTCGCGCACCTTTGTGATGTTGACGCTCCGTGGAAATGAGTCAGAGCGTGTTGCCGCGGTGGATGAGATACGGCCGCTGCTGGCGGCGGAAGGGCTGACATTGCAGGTCGGCGGCATCATGCCGGTGTTCGAGGCCGTCAACACCACCGTCGAGCACGACCTCCAGCGCGCCGAGAGCATCGCCTTTCCGGTCACCGCCGTGCTGCTGCTCATCATCTTCGGCACGGCCGTCTCCGCCGCGCTGCCGCTAGTGATCGGCGCACTGGCGATCCTGTGCGCCTTCGCGCTGCTGCGTATGCTGGCCCTGATAACCGATGTCAGTGTGTTCGCCATCAACATCGTCACACTCATGGGCCTTGGCCTGGCGATTGACTATGCGCTGTTCATCGTCAACCGCTACCGCGAGGAGATCCACCACCGCCCGCCGCAGGAGGCGCTTGTCACCACCGTCGCCACCACCGGCCGGGCCGTCGCATTCTCCGGTGTGACCGTCGCTGCCAGTCTGGCCGGGCTGTTCATCTTCCCGCAGACCTTCCTGCGCTCAATGGCGCTGGGCGGCATCGCCGTAACGTTGGTGGCGGTGGTGCTGGCGGTGACGCTGTTGCCGGCGTTGATCGCGGTGCTCGGCCGGCGGCTGGAGGCGCTGCGCGTGCCGTGGCTGGGCGCCGCAGCGGCTGCTACCGGCGAAGGCGGCTTCTGGCGGCAGGTAGCGATGACCGTGATGCGCCGGCCGCTGCTGATCGGCGCGGCCGTGGTGGCGCTGCTGGTGATGCTGGGCCTACCGTTCCTGCGCTTCCGGGCCACCGGCGTGGACCACCGTGTGCTGCCGCAGCATATTGAGGCTCGCCAGGTCAGCGACACGCTGGACCGCGAGTTTCAGCCGCACGAAATGATGCCGCACCAACTGGCGGTGATCTCGGCCGGTGACATCCTCACCGCGGAGCATATCGGCACCCTGTATGACCTGGTGCAGGCGGTGGCCGCCGCACCCGGGATCACCCGCGTCGATAGCATCTTCAGCGTCGTGCCGGGTCTGAGCCGGACGGAGTACCAGGCACTATACAGCCGCCCCGCCACCGAGCAACCTCCGGCGCTCACGGCCGGGCTGGCGCTGTTTGCCCGCGGCAACTCGGCCCGTATCAGCGCCATCAGCGCCCACGAGGCCGACGACCCGGAGGCGCTGGCGCAGGTGCAGGTGCTACGGGCGCTGCCGGAGCCGCCGGGAATGACGGTGCTCACCGGCGGCCGGCCGGCCGACCTAGTCGATCTCAAGGGTGAGCTGGCTGCCCGGCTACCGTTGATGGCCGCCATCATCGGCGGGGTGATGTTCGTGGTGCTGTTCCTGGTGTTTGGCTCAGTGACGCTGCCGCTCAAGGCGATGGCGATGAACTTGCTGTCGCTGAGCGCATCCTTCGGGGCGCTGGTGTGGGTGTTCCAAGATGGGCGGTTCGAGGGAATGCTCGGCTATACCTCCACCGGCGGCATCGACGCGACCAACCCGGTGCTGATGTTCGCCATCCTATTCGGGCTGTCCATGGACTACGAGGTGCTGCTGCTCTCGCGGGTGCGCGAGGAGTACGACCGCACGGGAGACAACACCCAGGCGGTCGCACGCGGACTGGAGAAGACGGGACGGCTGATCACCAGCGCTGCCCTCCTCTTGATCATCGTCATCGGCTCGTTTGCCACCTCGGATATTGTCTTCATCAAACAGATCGGCGCCGGTATGGCGCTGGCGATTGCCCTTGATGCCACGATAGTGCGCGGGTTGCTGGTGCCAGCCGCCATGCGGCTGATGGGCCGCTGGAACTGGTGGGCGCCAGCGCCGTTGGTAGCGCTGTGGCGGCGGGCGGGACTGGCCGGTCTGGAGGGTGGTGCACATTCTGTGGCGGGTGGTGGGTCTGAGCGGGGCAAACGGCCCGCGGCGGCGGGACAGCGCGAAAGCGCACGGTAGGGTAGGATGAGGATAACCGTGCTGTCGAGTTGCATGTGAGGTGAAGGATGGTCCAGGCCCGAAGTGGAGGGCGCAAGAAGGACGCGATTGAAGTCGAAGGTGAAGTCAGCGAGGCGATGCCGAACGCGATGTTCCGCGTGGCGCTGGCCAACGGTCATGAGGTGCTGGCGCATCTCTCCGGCCGGATGCGGGTGAACTACATCCGCGTGCTCCCCGGGGACCGCGTGCTTGTCGAGCTGTCTCCGTACGACCTCACGCGCGGCCGGATCACCTACCGCTTTCGGTAGGCAACTGCACACCCGCTGGTGTGGACGGAAAGGGCCGGGATGGCGCGCCGGTGGGCGCGTCCGCCGGGCCGTTTTCGATCTGGGCGCCGCTACGCGGCCCCTCGCACAAATGGCCGCTTGACGGTAACCGCCCGCACCGGTCGCCCGCGCACCTCCACCGCCAGGGCCGTCCCCGGAGCGGCCAGCGCCCTGGGCACGTAACCCATGCCGATGCTGGCGCCCAACACTGGCGAGTGGCCGCCGCTGGTGAGCACCCCCACCGCTTCACCCTCGCGCCGCAGCGGCTGGCCCGGCCGGAAGACGCCACCCCGCTCCTCCGCCACCAGACAGGCGAGCCGTCGGGTGACGTTGGCCTTCAGCACAGCCAGCGCCGCCCTCCCGACGAAATCCTCGCCGTCGTCGAGACTCACCGTCCAGCCCAGGCCGGCTTCGTACGGGTTGGTGCCAGCGGTGATGTCCTGGCCATAGAGGGCCAGCGCCGCCTCCAGTCGCAGGGCGTCGCGTGCGCCCAGGCCGCTGGGAGTGACCCCCGCAGCCAGCAGCCGGTCCCACAACTCCCGGCCCGCGTCGAAGGCCGCCACCACCTCCACGCCGTCTTCGCCGGTGTAACCGGTGCGTGAGATCGTGGCCTTGTGACCGCCCAGCAGTGCCTCGGTGATCTGACGGCGCTCCAGCCCGGCCAGCACCTCCGTGCCGGTGATGTCCCCCATGAACTCGAGGGCGCGCGGACCTTGCACTGCCAGCATCACCGTCGACTCGTGGCGGTCATCCAACCGTGCGTCCCATCCCGGCGCCGTCAGATCGCGTAGGTGGGCGATATCCTGCTCGTTGGTGGCGGCGTTGGGGATCAGCATCCAGCGCGCAGGTCCCAGCCTGAAG
This sequence comes from Chloroflexota bacterium, assembly GCA_963170165.1. Lineage (GTDB taxonomy): Bacteria > Chloroflexota > Dehalococcoidia > CAUJGQ01 > CAUJGQ01 > CAUJGQ01. The sequence continues at coordinate 12,526 of CAUJGQ010000010.1, forward strand.
CAATAGGGGTCATCAAGGATGCCGCCATCCTCGTTGCAGAGCATGGTGTAATGACCTTGCCCCGGCGACAGCGCCAATACGTTGTAGCTCAGCGCCCGACGCAGCAGCCGGCCAGCATCCGCGCCGCTAACGAACAGGCGGCCCATGTGCGACACATCGAACATTCCCGCCCGCTCGCGCACCGCCAGCGCTTCCTCAACGATGCCGGTGTACTGGACCGGCATCTCCCAGCCGGCAAAGGGCACCATCCGTCCACGCCCGGCCACATGCTTGTCATGGAGCGCCGTGCGGCGCAGCTCTCCCGTCATCCGGCGCTCCTCCTTTGCGGTCACAGGCCCGCTTCCGCAACCCAGCGGGTCCGGCCCTCCTGCTCGCGCAGGCGTCCCACTCCAGGAAAGTCGATGTGCGGGCTGATGATCAGGCTGCCGGTGCGGATGGCGTCGCTCACGATTCGTTTCTTCGTCTCCATCGACACCAGTGGCAGGGTATCGAAGGCCGACACCCAGGCAGCGCGTTCCAGCTGAGCCGCGTGCTGGACGAGGTCGCCAATGTAAACGGCGCGTTCGCCGCCGTCCTCGATCACGACGGCGCTGTGGCCATCCGTGTGCCCCGGCGCCGGCAGGAAGCGCACCGCTGCCGTTACCTGGTGCTCACCTTCCACCAGCTCCAGTTGCCCGCCATCCTCCAGCGGGGTGAGATTATCGCCGAGATAGGTGGCTCGGGTGCGCTCGTTCGGATGGGTTGCGTCCTGCCACTCGATCCGGTTGATGAGATAGCGAGCGTTAGGGAAGGTGGGAATGGGAGCGCCGTGGACGCTGGCGGTGTTCCAACCGCAATGGTCAAAGTGCAGGTGCGTGTTGATCACCAGATCAACATCGGTGGGAGCCACGCCCAGCGCTGCCAGGTTGCCGAGCAGATAGCCGTAGTCGCCGGGATAGGCACGCTCACGCCGGTCGGGCGCGATCTTGGAGCCGGCGCCGGTATCGATCAGCATGGTGCGGCCATCGCCGCGCACGAGCAGGCAGTTGAGGGCGATATGCATGCGGTTGAAGGCATCTGGGCTGCCGGCGGCCGGTTCCCACAGCGTGCGCGGCACCAGCCCGAACACGCCGCCGGCGTCTTGAAGAAAGTAACCGTCCGACACCACATCCAGCCGCAGCCGTCCGAGCGAGACCGAGGCGTTCATTCCTCACCCCCACAGCATCACCGCCAGCATACGCAATGCACCACCGATGGGTGATGCCGGGCGCGTGGCGGTCCGATACTTAGACAGAGGCGCGATCGCGATCCAATCCGGTACCGTAGTACGGGGACAGGGTGAATTGGGTCGTGATACGATTTACGATGCGATAGATCGTGACATCTCACAGGGGTTGCCGGCCCAGGTCAGGCGACACTGAGCGTGCATGAGCCAGCGAACACTTGAGATCACCCCCCGGGCAGCGCTTGCGGCAGGCCGCCGGGAGACGGCGCTGCGGATGGCCGCCACCACCGGCAGCCTGCTGTTGATGGCGGCGCTTGCCTACGACATGATCAGTGGCAAGTGGATCGGCGCCGCTGGCTGGCATCTGGCTGGAGCGTTAGCAGCGGTATTGCTGCTGATGCCGACAGCGCGGCGCGTGCGCTATCTGCACGTCGGCGTCCTGTACATGTTCGGCCTGTTTGTCTACACAGTGCTGCGCTCCTTCGCGGACAATACCTTCATCCCCGTCCGCTCCGATTACGTCATCCGCATCGACCGGGCGCTGTTCTTCGGCACGCACCCCACCCAATGGCTCCAGGCCACCTTCTTCGATCCGACCCGGCTGCGGCCGCTGGATTGGGTGACGGTCCAGGTACACTGGTCGTACTTCGCGCTGCCGCACCTGGCGGCGCTGGCGGTATACATCCGCAAACGTGAGTTGTTCCCTCGGTTTGTGGCGCTGGTTTTGGGCACGTTCTACCTCGGGCTGGCGCTGTACTTCCTGCTGCCGACTGCGCCTCCCTGGCTGGCGGCCGATCACGGCCTGCTGCCGGGAGTCACCCGTGTGATGGACTTTGTCGGCGGGCAGGTAGACACCGAGAGCTACCGGCGGTTATACGATGCCATCGGCGTGCCCAATCCTGTCGCTGCTATGCCGTCGCTGCACATGGGCGTGACCTTCGCCGTGTTCCTGTTCGCGCGCGGGGTCAACCGCTGGTTGGGGCGGGCGATGCTGCTCTACGCCCTCCTGATGGGCTTCTCGCTGGTGTATATGGGCGAGCACTACGTCACGGACGTGCTCGCGGGAGCAGCCACGGCCACGGTCGTCTATCTGATCGTCCGCCGCGCCTCCCGCACGTTGCCAGAGCCGGCGCCGATCCGCCTGCCACACTAGGCCGGTCGCCTTGTCCCCCATCTGAGCGCACAACTATAATCGTGCCACGCCAGCCGGTTCGACCGGCCCCCGGCTTTCCGAACCGTCTGCAAGGAGCACATGCCGCATGGCCGAGCGCTACGCCTATTTTCAGAAGCAGATCGTCCCCCTGGCCGAGGCCAAGATCGGCGTGATGACGCACGCATTTAACTACGGCACCGGCTGCTTCGAGGGCATTCGCGGCAACTGGAATCCGGATAAGCGGGAGATATTCCTGTTCCGGGTACGCGATCACTACCGCCGCCTGGCCCGCTCCTGCAAGATCCTGATGATCGACCTGCCATATACGGAGGATGAGCTGGTTGATCTGACGATCAAGGTCGTTGCCAAGTGTGAGTTCGAGGAGGATATCTACGTCCGGCCGCTGGCCTACAAGAGCAGTGAGATGCTGGGCGTGCGCCTGCACAACCTGGAAAGCGACTTCCTGATCTTCGTGTCGCCCTTCGGCCCCTATCTCGATGTCGATGCCGGGGCCCGCTGCTGCACCTCGTCCTGGCGGCGGGTCAGCGACATGGGGATTCCCGCCCGCTCCAAGCCCACCGGCATCTACCTCAACTCCGCCCTGGCCAAGACTGAAGCCCAGCTTAACGGCTTCGATGAGGCGATTGTGCTCTCGCACGAGGGGCACGTCTCCGAGGGCTCCGGCGAGAACATCTTCGTCATCCAGAACGGCCGCCTGATCACGCCGCCGCAGCACGATGACATCCTGGTAGGGATCACGCGCGAATGCGTCATCCGGCTGGCCCAAGAGGAGCTTGGGCTAGAAACGGTGGAGCGCTCCATCGACCGCAGTGAGCTGTACATCGCGGATGAGGTGTTCATGACCGGCACCGCCGCCCATGTCACACCGATCATCGAGATTGACCGGCGTAGCATCGGTGACGGCAACGTCGGCTCGATTTCCCAGAAGCTGATGCGCCTGTACTTCGCCGCTATCCGCGGTGAGCTGGAGAAGTACAGCCACTGGTCTACCCCAGCCTATGCCACCGCCCGCGGCATGGGTGTCCTCCGCTAGAGCCATCGCGGGGGGCGCCGCCGCGGCCGCTCCCCGTCGAACCTGTCCAACGCACCGAGGTGGGCCCTGACCACCCGCCGCACGTCGCCACCGGCCTTCATGAGCACCCTGCCCAGCCATGCGCGGGTGTTCCGCGCCGCCACCCAGCAGCAGGCGCTGATGCTGGGCGCCATCGCCGTGGCGGCGCTGCTCCTTGCCGTGTTACTCATCTGGCGGGGCGCCGCCGACGGCATCACCTTTGCATCCTTCTTGTCGTACACGCTCGCCGGTGTGCTGGTTGCTGCCGCCGTGCTCACGGCCTACTGGGCGATAGCCCTGGGGGGGCTGCGCTACGAGATTGCCGGTGGCGCGCTGACCATCGTCTGGGGACTGACCCGGCAGGTGATCCCGCTGAGTGTTATGGAGCGCATCGTCCGCGGCCGCACCATGGGCATGCCGCGCACCCGGGGAATCGGTTTCCCAGGCTGGCCGGTAGCCATCGGCCGCACCCGCCTGCCACGCCTCGGTCAGGTACTGCTGTACGCCGCGCCCCGCTCCCCAGCCGAGATGCTGTATCTGGTGACGGCGCACGAGACGTACGGCATCAGCCCCATGGATCAGCAGGGGCTCATCACCGCATTGCAGCACGCACTGGCGACACCAGAGCTGCCCCACCGCCGCCAGGAGGTACTGCGCGAGGGCATCGCCGCCTGGCCAGTATGGACCGACCGCACTGCCCTGCTGGTCGCCCTGGCCGGGCTGATCCTGGCGCTGGCCACCGTTGCCGTCGTGTTCACTGCCTACACCGGCATCCCCGATCGCACGGTCGTGCCGTTCCCCGAAGGCGACCGGGTGACGGGCAAGCGCGCGCTGGCCGGCATACCCCTGGTAGCGGCGATGATCATAGCGCTCAATACTCTCACCGGCATCGCCATGCACCACCGGCTGCGGCCGGTCGCTTACCTACTGCTGCTGGGCGGTGTATTCGTCGAGGCACTGTTGCTGGTGGCTGCCATCGCTGCGACGTAACGCCGCCTTGCCGCCCCCCTGTTACACTCGTGAAGTGAAGTACGACCTGATCGTGGTAGGTGGCGGGCCGGGCGGCAGCACGGCGGCGCGGGAGGCGGCAGCGGGCGGCGCCCGGGTGCTGCTGCTGGATAAGGCGGCATTCCCGCGTGACAAGCCGTGCGGCGGCGGCGTGAACCTGCGTTCGGCGCGGCTGCTGCCCTTTGACCTGTCGCCGGTGGTGGAGCGCGTCATCACCGGTGTGCACTTCTCCCATCGCACCCGCCGCCCATTCACCCGCCGTTATCCCGGCGTCCTCACGTACATGACCCAGCGCGCCCGGCTGGACGCCTTCCTTGTGGAGCAGGCGATTGCGGCCGGCGTGGAGCTGCGCGAGCGCGAGCCGGTGCGCGCCATCGAGACCAACGGCGCCGTCACCGTCCGCGCCCGCGCCGGGACCTATACGGCCCCGCTGGTGATTGGCGCCGACGGAGCAAACGGCGTGACGGCCAGGCTGGCGGGGATGCCCGCCCCGCGTGACCTGGCCGTCGCCATCGAGGGCAACATCCGCTTTCCCGGCGGCGTGCCCGAGTTATGGCGCGAGACGCTGGCGCTCGACCTGGGTGACATCCCTGGCGGTTACGGCTGGCTGTTTCCCAAGGGCGACCACGTCAACGTCGGCGTGGGCGGCTGGAAGTACCTCACCGGCAGCTTCCGGCCCAAACTGGACGCCCTCACCCGCGCTTATGGCCTGGATCCGGCGGCAATCACGGACCTGCGCGGCCATCACCTACCCGTGCGCCGCCCGGGCGCGCCCGTGACGCACGGCCGGCTGCTGCTGGCTGGCGACGCCGCCGGGCTGGTCGATCCGCTCTCCGGTGAGGGCATCTACGCGGCCATCGCCTCCGGCCAGATGGCCGCCCGCCACGCCCTGGCCGCCATGGACAGCCCTACCCTCGACCTCACCGGCTATGCCCGTGAGCTGGAGCGGGTGCTCGGCCCTGAGCTGGCGGACAGCAGCGCTCTGCAGGACATCTTCAATCTGATGCCGCCGGTGTACGTGGAACTGCTGCGCCGTTCGCCCCAGCTCTGGCACTGGCTGTGCCGCATCATCCGCGGTGACGAGACATACAGCACGCTTATGCGCCGCGCCGGCCCCTTCGCCCTGCTGATCAACAGCGCAAGCTGGCTGTCGCGCAACAGCCCCCTGCTCGGCCGCCGCACCGGCCACCCGGCGTGGTTTGGACGCTAGAAGCCAGCGCGAGAGGATCCGGCCCGCGTCGACTCTGCCCGGTCAACCACACGGCGCGGCTCAATCGCGCGGGCAAGCGGCGGCAGGTTGTGCGCCGCCGAGGACACGGCAGACCGCGAGGGCACAGCACGCCCCACGTCCAAGTAGCAGGAACCCGGGACTGCGGATTGAGACTGTCCGTCCGCTCGTGGATCACCAGCCCCGCGCTGGCCGCCTGCCACCACCGCACCTTCGCGAACGGCAGCGGGACACACGAGCGCACCAGCGGCAATGATCAGGCGGACAGAGCGGCACCGGTGGGCAAGGGCATGGCAGTCCCACCGGTGCCGCTCCCTCAGGGCTACAGCAGCCCGTCTACCTTGGTGATGGCCCCCTCGGACGCGGACGAGACCAAGGCGGCGTACTTGGCGAAGACGCCGGAGGTGTAGCGCGGCGGCGGCGGGTTGAAACCCTGCATCCGCTCAGCGATCAGTTCGGCGCTGATCTCCACGTCCAGCCGGCGGCTGTTGATGTCGAACGTGATCATGTCGCCTTCGCGCACCGCCGCGATCGGACCGCCGCGCGCCGCTTCGGGGGCGACGTGGCCCGCCATCAGGCCGCGGGTGGCGCCGGAGAACCGGCCATCGGTAAGCAGCGCCACACTCTCGCCCAGCCCCTCGCCGATGATGGCCGCAGTGACCCCCAGCATCTCGCGCATCCCCGGCCCGCCGCGCGGTCCCTCGTAGCGGATCACCACCACGTCACCCGCCTTGATCTGGCGGCTGGTGACGGCGGCCATTGCGTCCTCCTCGCACTCGAACACGCGCGCCGGGCCACGGTGATAGGTGCGCTCGTATCCGGCCACCTTCACGACGCAGCCCTCCGGCGCCAGTGACCCCTTGAGGATCACCAGGCCACCCGTGGGCTTGAGCGCCTTGTCAAAGGGCAGGATCACATCCTGGCCGGGGGTCTCCTGGGCGTCAGCGGCCATCTCGGCAATGGTGCGGCCGGTGACGGTCATCTGGCTGCCGTCGATGTGGCCGCCCTCCAGAAGCCGCTTGGCGATGAACTGGATGCCACCGGCGCGGTCCACATCCACCGCTGTGTAGCGCCCACCCGGCTTTAGGTCAGCGATCAGCGGCGTGCGCGACGACACGCGGTCGAAGTCGTCGATGTCAAGCGGCACACCGGCCTCGCGGGCGATGGCCATCAGGTGCAACACGGCGTTGGTGGAACCGCCAGTGGCTGCCACTGAGGCGATGGCGTTCTCGCAGGCGGTCTTGGTGACGATGTCGCGCGGCAGCCGTCCGGCGCGGACGACGTCCATCACCAGCTCACCAGCGCGATAGCCGACGTTGTCCTTGCGCGGGTCCACGGCGGGGACACTGTTGGCGCCCATCGGCGACAGGCCGAGGAACTCCAGCACCGTGGCCATCGTGTTGGCGGTGTACTGACCGCCACAAGCGCCGGCGCCCGGGCATGCCAGGTTCTCCAGCTCCAGCAGGTCGGCGTCGCTCATCCGGCCGGCGGCATTCGCGCCAACACCTTCGAACACGTCCATGATGGTGACGTCACGGTCGTGGAACTTCCCGGGCATGATGGAGCCACCGTAGATGACGATGCCGGGAATGTTGAGGCGCAGCAGCGCCATCGCCCCAGCGGGGATGGTCTTGTCGCAGCCAACGAGAATGACGAGGGCGTCGAACATGTGGCCGCGCGCCACCAGCTCAATACTGTCAGTGATCACCTCACGGGAGATGAGCGAGGCCTTCATCCCCTCGGTGCCCATCGTCACGCCGTCGGAGATGGAGATGGTGTTGATCTCCATCGGCGTGCCACCCGCCGCGCGGACGCCCTCTTTGACGTGCTGCGCCAGGTCCCGCAGCCCGTAGTTACAGGGCATCGTCTCAATCCACTCGTGCGCCACGCCGACGATCGGGCGGCGCAGGTCATCATCGGAAAAGCCAATCGCCTTGAGCATCGCGCGGGCCGGGGCGCGGTCCCGCCCTTCGAGCTGCACGCGGCTGATGTGCCGGGGGTCGTACGTCATTGCGGTCTCCTCGCGGGTCTGACCGCAGTGTACCGGCCACCTCCCTTATGCACAGCGGGCACTCAGCGTCATGGCTGCAGCCGCCGGGCAACGGACAGCCCCAGCAGCCCGGCGAAGCCTGCCACGACGAAGGCGGCTGCGATACCTGGCCCCTCGCCGTGGCCCAGCGCAACCGCCAGGCTGACGGCGCCGCCGCCCAGCCCCGCACTCACAGCAAAGGCCAGCTGCTCGGTGACCTGGAGCGAGCTGGCAATGGCGCCCTCCTGTCCCGCCGGGGAGTGGCCCATCACCAGCAGCGTGATCGTTGAGTAGGCCAGTCCCATTCCCAGTCCCGCCACTGCCCAGGCGGCAGGCGCCAGCCAGACGGTGATCGCCCCCACCAGCACACCGGCCGCCGTCAAGGCGACACCGGCCAGTATCAGAGCGAAGCCTACGGCCACCCGCCACGCCCGCCGGTGCCCGCCATCGCGCCGGTCCAGCCGCTCTTGCAGCCACGAGCCCGCGGTCCACGTCAGCGCCGACGCCGTCAGCGGCACGCCCGCCAGCGCCGTGCTCAGCCCGCGCATCTCCGTCAGCCCCAGTGGCACAAACGCCTCTGCGCCAAAGAAGGCAAAAGTGAGCAGCCCGCGCGCCGCCATACCGGCGGGGAGCCCTGCTCGCGCCGTCGCGATGCCGGCGGGCATCAGCCGCAGGAACGCGGGAACCGCCAGCGCCACACCGGCCACCATCAGCGGTGGTCCCAGCCACCACGAACCCCCGGCGACACCCGCCAGCGCCAGCGCTGTCCCCGCCGATAGCAGCAGCGCCGGCCGAACGCGGCCCGCCGCCGGCGCCACGGCCTGGGGACGGCCCAACCGCCGCAGCGGCGGCAGCACCAGAACCGCGGCCAGCAACGGCAGCGGCAACAGTCCCAACAGCACCAGCCGCCACGTCAGATGCTCGCTCACCACACCAGCCGCCGCGGGACCCACCAGTGCCGGCAGCACCCACGCCGAAGACAGCAGTGCCAGCATCCGCGCCCGCAGTTGCTCCGGGTAGCCACGGCTGATGGCGACGTACGCCATGCCGGAGATCGCGCCGCCGCCGGCGCCTTGCAGCGCCCGTCCCCCCACGAACACCAGCATCGACGGCGCAAATCCCGCCAGCAACAGCCCGGCCGCGAACAGCGTCATCCCCGCCGCCAGCGGCAGCGCCGGGCCGCGGCGGTCCGCCGTGCCACCGGCCACCACCGCCGTCACCAGGCTGGCGAGCATGAAGGCGCTGAACGCCCAGCCGTACAGCCGCAGGCCGCCCAGGTCAGCGGTGATGGCGGGCAGCGCCGTGGCTACGGCCATCGCCTCAAAGGCGACAGTGGAGACGATCAGCAGCAGCCCCACCGTCATCGGCCGGTGCACGCTGTCGAGCACGCCGCGCGCGGCCGGCTGGCCGGCTGTTGCCGTCGCGGTCACGGTTGTTATCCCCTACCACACGAATCGCACCTACCGTACTCCACCACTCCTGGTCGCGGGCCACCCCACCGGCAGGGAATTCGCCCGGGGCGGTATCCGGAGCGACCTGAAGCCGGCGGTCCCTACCTCCTGCTCCCTTTGCCGCTGCGGCGGAGGAGCAGGAGCTTCCGCGCGCACGGTCGCCTTGCTCCTGTTCCCGGTTCCCGCGATGCTCTACCCTCAGCGCAGCGACGACTGGGGACAGGGAGATCATGCGTTACATCATCTATGGGGCAGGGGCAATCGGCGGGGTAATCGGTGCGCGGCTGGCGCAAGCGGGGCAAGACGTCGTGCTCATCTGCCGCGGCCAGCATCTGGAGACGATTCGCGCGCAGGGACTGCGGCTGCAGACGCCGGAAGAAGACGTGCGGCTTGCTATTCCCGCCGTCAGCCACCCGCGTGAAATCGTCTTCCGCTCCGGCGACACCGTGATCCTGACGATGAAGACCCAGGATACCGATCGGGCGCTGGCCGCCCTGGAGGAGGTGGCCGGCGCGGATGTGCCGGTGATCTGCTGCCAGAACGGCGTCGAGAACGAACGGCTGGCGGCGCGCCGTTTCTCCCGTGTCTACGCGATGCTGGTGGCGATGCCTGCCACCTTCCTCACGCCGGGCGAGGTAGAGGGTGAGTCGGTGCCGATCTCCGGTGTGCTGGACACCGGCCGTTATCCGCACGGGCTGGATACCACCATTCGCCAGGTGGCGAGCGACATCTCGGGGGCGAAGATGGACGCCCGTGCTGATGGCGAGATCATGCGCCTCAAGTACACCAAGTTGCTGAGCAACCTGGGCAACGCGCTCCAGCTTGTCACCGGCGAGTACCGCGGCAGCGACACCTTTCGGCGGCTCCTGGCCGGGCTGCGCGCCGAGGCCATCGCCTGCTACGACGCGGCGGGGATCGCCTACGCGCCGGAGACGGAGTACGACGCCGAGGTACGCTCCCGCTACCGGCTGGCGCCGATCGCGGGCAAGCCACGCGGTGGCAGCTCTACCTGGCAGAGCCTCCAGCGTGGGCACACCGCGGTAGAGACCGATTACCTCAATGGCGAGATCGTACTGCTCGGGCGGCTGCACGGCGTTCCCACACCGTTGAACAGCACAGTGCGCCACCTGGCGAACAAGGTGGCTGCGGCAGGCCAGGGGCTGGGCGGCTTCACCGCCGAGCAGGTGGAAGCGCTGGCCGGGGCAGCAGCGGTGTGAATAGACAAACAACGACGGCGGCGCCACTGATGGGCTTCCGCCGTCTGGTCGGGGTGAGAGGATTTGAACCTCCGACCTCTTCGTCCCGAACGAAGCGCGCTGCCGGGCTGCGCCACACCCCGTGGAGGTCTCGGTCTGAGGTGCCCCAGACGCCACTTGAAGATAGCACCGGCATCCGGGAGTGTCCAGCGCCGGCCGGCCACCGTTGACACGCCCAAGCGGCGTTGGTTAGCCTGAGGCAGGGGCACGGGGCGGTTGGCTCCGTGCCTTTGTGTGATTGCGACCTCCGGCGGAACGATGGAGCACAGCGCGACCGAGGCACCCACACAGCGCCTCGCCGGCCGGCCGGCCACGCGGCCGGGGCGCAGCCGTGCACGGCCCTGGCTGTTCACGCTGGCGCTACTCGTACTGGCGGCGCTATCGGCCTACCCGGTAGCCGTTATCGCCCTGCGCCTCGATCAACTGTTTTTGCCCGGCAATGAGCTGGCGCTGCCCGCCCCACTCAAGGCTGTCCCCGGCTTCGCTACCGAGCCCCCCGCCGCCGTCAGCCTGCCCAGCGAGCGCATCAATATCCTCGTGCTCGGTCTGGACCGGCGTCCATTTGAGGGACAAGAGCCAACCCGCTCAGACACGATGTTTGTGCTGACGCTCGACCCCGCCACGCGCACCGGCGGCGTGTTGAGCATCCCGCGCGATCTGTGGGTCGAGATCCCCAACGGCCGCGGCGGTGTGTTCGAGGACCGTATCAACACCGCCTACCGCTACGGTGGCTTCACACCCAGCTATCCCGGCGGTGCGGCCGGTGCGGCCAAGGCCACCATTGAGCACAACTTCCCTCAGATTCGGATCGATTACGAGGTCGCCATCGACTTCACCGCCTTCGTCAAGATCGTGGACACGCTTGGCGGCGTCGACGTCACGATCCCGGAGAGCTTCCGCTACACCGAGCGCGTCTCCGTGGACGGCTTCAATGGGGTACTGCCAGAGTTCCGCGCCGGCATTGAGCGCATGAACGGCGAACGAGCGCTGTACTATGCCCGCTATCGCGGTGGTATCGATGGCGACCTGGGCCGGATCAAGCGCCAGCAGCAGGTGATGGTGGCGGTTGCCAACCGCGCCGTCAGCATTGACGCTGCCGCGCGCACCCCAGAGCTGTGGGCCCGCTTCAAAGACGCTATGGAGACCGACATTCCCTCGTACCGGCTGCCCGGCATCGCCCTATTGGCCAAGCAGGTAGGGCTTGACCGGGTGGTGATGAAGTCGTTGGGCGATGTCACGCACGAGGCAATCACGGACGGCGGCGCCGATGTGCTCGTTGCCGACCCGGGCGATATTGCCGGCGTGGTCAACGAGCTGTTCTTCGACCCCGGCCTGCGCACCGAGTCGGCCAAGATCGATGTCCAGAACGGCACACAGCGTGCCGGGCTGGCAACCGCCACCGCCACCTATCTCGTCCGCCACGGCCTATCCTCTCAGCTGGTTACGGTGTCGCCTTCGTCACCGCCGCCGCAGGACGAGACGGTGATCATGTCGTACGGCGGCAAAGATTACACGGCTCTGCGGCTGGCCGAATGGCTGGGCCTGCCTGCCTCCCGCGTGCGCCCAAGCCGGGATACCGCCACCCGCCCGCCCGGCAGCGCCGACATCGTCGTCATCCTCGGGCGGGACGCGCGCATCGCCGGCATGCCCCAAAACGCCGCCGCCCCGCGATGACCGTCGCCGTCCGCCGGGCCGGGTGCGCCGTGTCCCGGCTCCCGGACATCGACTTCTCCCGCGGACGCGCCGCCTGGTGGCTGGCATTGGCGTTCCTCCTGACGCGCATCCCCTTGCTGGGCGGCGGCTACGGCGCCGATACCGATGCCTACCGAGTTGTACTGAGCGGTCTCCATCTCTGGGAGGAGGGCGAGTATCTACCCTCGCGGCTGCCTGGCTTCCCGCTGCATGACGGACTGACGGCGCTGCTGTTGTGGGGCGGGCCGTGGCTCACCAATCTCAGCACAGCGCTGGTGGCGCTGGGGGGGGTGCTGGTGTTCGCGCGGCTGGCGCAGGTGTTGGGCGTTCCTGCTCCTGGCTTGGCCGTGCTCGGTTTCGCCTTCACGCCCTATCTGGCCGTCACCAGCACCGCGACCTATGACTACCACTTCGCCCTGACACTGGTGCTGGCATGCTACCTTGCCGCAGTTCGGCGGCGGCCGATTCTTGCGGGCGTGTTGCTCGGCATAGCGGCAGGCTTTCGCATCACCTCGCTCGTGTTCCTCGTGCCGCTGGCGCTGCTGCTGGTGGCAGAACGCCGTCCGCGCGATCTCGTGCCCGCCGTCCTCGCCGCGCTGGCGGTAGCGGCCGTATGTCTCCTGCCTGTGGCCATCCCCTATCGCCTGCGCCTTCTGACCTTCGCAGACAGCCGCGTCTCGCCGGACGGCGTCATCCGCGTCACCGGTCAATGGGCTCTCGGGGCGGCCGGATCGCTGGCCGTGGTGGTGGCACTCGTCGCGTCATGGCGGCGAGTTGCGGCGCTCCCCGCGCGGCTCAATCGAGAGCCGCACATCGGCGTGTGGCTGCTGGCCGTGGCGGTGTGGACGGCCGCCTTTCTGCGGCTACCGGTCGATCTCGGCTACCTGGTGCCGCTGTACCCGTTTGGCTTCCTGCTGCTGGCGGTGACGCTCTCCCGGCGCATGTTCGTCGCCGTGCTCGCGGCCATCGCCATCGCCGGGTTCGTAGACCTGGATATTCAGCAGCTGCACAACTTCGACCCGCGCGTCGCGGCCCGGACGGTACGGCCCTCGTGGCGTGTGGCCGGCATTCCCCATGACCAGATCGCACGCCGCCGCTGGCAGCGCTACGCCCGGGCGTTGCCGGATGCGCCCGTGCCACCCCATAGCGCGGTACTCACCCAGGGCGCCTTCCCAGACGTGGCCGTGCTCAGCTGGGGACGGCTCGAGTACGCCATCGTCAAGCGGGACCGCCGCGCCATTAGCATGCTCTCTGACAACGGCAGTCTGACCGACCGCGACCGAGGCGTGATCTACCTCGCGGTCTCTGAGCCGGAGGTGCTGGCCCGGCTGCGGGCTGCCGGATACAGCGTCTACCGGGCGGAGCCGGCAGACAAACGCTGGAGCACCGTGCTGCTGACACCGCTTCCCTGAGGCCGCCAGCGGCAGGCTGCTGTTATGTCGTGTTGTTGCGTTGCCCGCGTCCCTGCCCGCCCCTACAATCAGGAACGAGGCCGCCGTGGTGGCGGAAACATCCACCGTGCACACCATTCCCCGGCCTTCCGGCCCGCCCGCATCGCCGGCGCCGCTAACTCGCATCCGGACGGGGCTTGACCGGCTCTTCGCGCTGGACTTCACGCGACGGCCGCAGGCCATCGTGCTGGCGCTGCTGTTCGTCCTCAGCCGCGCCTCACAGCTCAATCTCGGCTACGGCGCCGACGCCGATGCCTGGCGAGTGGCGATCACCGGCCACTGGTTCTGGGAGCACGGCCAGTTCTATCCGTCACGCCTGCCCGGCTATCCGCTGCACGAACTCATCACCACGCTGATCATCGGCGGCGGCTGGCTGGCGACGAACACTGCCACCATGCTGGTCGCTCTGGCCGGGGTGTTCATCTTCGCGGCCATCGTCAAGCGGCTGGCCATCGAGCCCAAGGGGTTGCTGACGCTGACGTATGCGTTTACGCCGCTGCTATGGAATGCCAGCACCGTCACTATGGACTACATGTGGGGGCTGACGTTCACGCTGGGCGCCTACCTGCTGCTGATTCGCCGCCAGTACTTGCTGGCGGGTGTGGTGCTGGGCATTGCCGCCGGATTCCGGCCGGTGTCCATCGCCTTTGCTGGGCCGTTCCTGCTCGTGGTCGTGCGCGGCCGCGACTTCGGCGGCGCTGCGCGGCTCCTCGGTGGCGCGCTGGGGACGGCGGCGGCGGTGTTCGCCCCCATCTGGTGGCGGTACGGCACACGCTTCCTTGATTTCGCGGACTGGCGGCCGCCCTGGGGTGAGACGGCACGGGCGCTGGGTGTAGAAGCGCTGGGGCTCATGCCCGCCGTCACGCTGGGCATCCTGTTGCTGCTGTCGCTGCCACGGCTGCGGCTGGTGCCGGGTTGGGTACGGCGTGACGGGCACTTCGCCGCGCAACTCGCAGCCACCCTGATGATCGCCGCCGTGTTCGTGCGGTTGCCGCTGGAAGAAGGTTATCTGATCCCGGCGGCGCCGTTCGCGCTACTGGTCGTGGCGCGCCTGTTCCGGCGGCCGCTGCTGGTGACGGCCTGCGTCGTGGTCGTGCTGGGCGCCTTCCTCGACATCCACACCGCTTCCTCCGAAGGCTGGCGTTCGCCGGCGGCGCTGCTCTACCTGCGCCCGGAGAAGGGACGGGTGCTGGTTGATCGTGCCCTGCGCCAACAGCGCATGCAGGTGGCCGATGAGACGTGGACGTCAGCCCTCCCGGACAATGCCGTGGTGACGATGGGATACTACTACCCGATTTTCGCCGAGATGTACCACGACCGGACGGAGCTACGCTTTCGCGAGGATTTTGACCCGCGCGTCATCGGACCGCTGACGGACATCACCGAGGCGGTAGACCAGCGCAACCGGGTGTTCGTGTGGCTGCTGACGGAAGGGCAGGTGCGCGAGTACCGCAGGCGCGGCTACCGCACCTTCACGATGGACTACCGCAGCACAGAACGCTTGACCCTGGAAGAGACGCTCAACCCGGCGCTGGAACGCTACGGTCCCCGTTGAGGCTGCCTGCCATGCCCGCTGGCCACACGCCCTCCCCGTTCTCGTTCCGCCCGCGCGCGTTGCTGGCCTGGGCGCGGGCCCTGCAGCTCGCTCCCCTACCGGCGGCGCTGGTCGGTGGAGGAGCCGGGTTGCTCGTGGGCGCGGCCATGGCCATCACCATGCGCGCCTCGCAGGTGATCAGCGCTCGCTACCAAGACTGGATCGCCGCCGCCGGGCTGCTGATCTTGTGGGGGCTGATCGGCCTGGTGGCGGGGCTCACCGTCCTCGCGCCTTTGAACGAAGACGCTGACCCGGCGGTGTGCGACACTGCGGATGCATCCGGCGGGCGCGGCGCCAACCGCGCCTAACCGCCCGGCATCACGGTCAACGTTTCTGTTGGTGGCCGGATGAGCATCGCCTTCAACTCCCTGCGCAATATCTTCGTCCGCTCGTTCACGGTCGTGTTTCTGCTCACGATCAGTGTCCTGACGGCGCGGCTGCTGGGGCCCGAAGGCAGCGGCGTCTACGCGCTGGTTGCGCTGTACTCCTCCATCGGGGTGGCGGCGCTGGGCGGCATGGGCGCCGCCGCGGGCCGCTGGATTGCGAACCTGCGCCGCCCAGTACCGGAGGTGGTGGCCAACATTACGGCGCTGGCGCTAGTGGCAGGAACAGCGGCGCTGGCGCTGCTGATCGCCATTTACTGGCTGGCCGGGCTGATCGCCGGCGCGCGGCCGGAATGGCTGTTGTACGTCGGAGCGGCGCAACCGGCGCTGCTGCTTGCCTCGGCGCTGACCTGGGCCTTCCTCGGCGCGGATGACCACGGCAACTACAGCTGGGCAATCCTCGCTCCAAGCGCCTGCACGCTGCTGCTGATGGGACCGCTGCTGCTGGCCGGTGGCGACACCGAGACGGCGTTGCTCGGCTGGCTGGCGGCACAATACGCCGTCATCGGCTGGCTGTGGTGGCGCGGGCGCGCGGTATGGACTCCGCTGCCGCTGGGCGCGGTCACCCTCTCCTCGATGGGCGCCATCGCCGTCTTCAGTGTCATGACCGGGCTGGCAAACCTCGTCTCCATCCTCAACTACCGCGCCGATATGCTGCTGGTCGAGCACTTCCTTGGCACCGCCGGCACCGGTATCTACTCCAAAGCCGTCCAGCTCGTAGAAGGACTATTCTTCATCTCTCAAGCCGTAGGGGTGGCAATCCTGCCCAGGGTGGGCGCAGCTGCGCACGACGATGCAGCGGCTCTGGTTGCGCGCAGCATCCGCATCACGCTGGCGCTGATGCTGGCAGCAGGGCTGCTGCTGTGCGCCGTTGCCGGGCTGCTGATCCCGCTGCTGTTTGGCGCTGACTTTGCCGGGGCAGTCACGCCATTCCGCATCTTCATCCCTGGCGTTGCCGCCTGGGGCATGGCCAACCTCCTGGCGACCTTCTACACCACCCACCTGGGCCGCCCGCGCGTGCCGCTCCTCACCGCATTGTGGTCACTGGGCATCACCGTGCTCTCTAGCCTGGTGCTGATTCCGCTCTGGGGCCTGTCCGGCGCGGCACTGGCAACCACCCTCGGCTATGTCGCGGCCATTGCCGGGGGATTGTGGCTGTTCCGGCGCGATACGGGCACACCCTGGCGGGCGCTGCTGTTGCCGGACAGCGCCGACCTGCGCGACGGGCGTACGCTCGCCGGCAAGGCGCTGGCGCTGCTCTGGGGCAGGCGCCAGCCGCCGGAAGCAGCACCCGCGCTCGAACCGGAGGCGGCCGAGCCACTGTTTCGCCGCATCCGTGCCGGCGAGCTGGCTGACCGTGGCACCCACCCGGCCGGGGAGCGGTCGCGATGAGTGGCGGCTATTCTGTCGCCACCGGCGGGCTGCCTTACTTCGGCCGGGCGATGGCAGCGCTGCTATCTGGTGACGGCTGGCAGGCACAGTACCTGGAAACGCGTGGTTGGCGGCCAGACGCGGCGTTGCGGGCACTGACACACGCCCGGCGCGCGGCGGTGTTGTATCAGCTCGGCGGACAGATCGGCTGGGGTAGCCGCCCGCACCTGCTCGCGCTGACCGTCCGGACGCCGATGGTGATGCACTGGACGGGCACCGACGTACTGTACGCCCGCCGGGCAGCGCGGCGCGGACGGGCGGTGACCCGGCTACAGCGCAACATCACCCACTGGGCAGGCGCGCCGTGGCTGGCAGAGGAGCTGCGATCGGCGGGCGTGGCGGCCACCTGGCAGCCACACAGCGCTATCGCTGCCCCGGCGGCGGTGCCTTCGTTCCCTGAGCGATTCACGATCCTTGCCTATCTGCGACCGGGCAGGGAGCAGTTCTATGGCGCGGGGTCCATCCTTCAGGCAGCGGCGGCACTGCCAGAGGCGCGGATACTGGTCGCTGGGACGGAGCGGCTGGCGGGCGCGCCGTCCAACGTCCGCTGCCTCGGTTGGGTGCAGGACATGGCAGCCGTCTACGCAGACAGCCACGTGCTGCTGCGGCTGGCAGCCCATGACGGGCTGGCGTTCATGGTGCAGGAGGCTCTGGCGTACGGCCGGCACGCCGTCTGGAATCACTCCCTTCCCGGCGTCTTCGATGTCCGCTCCACCGAGCAGGCCATTGCCCAACTGCACCGGCTCCGGGACAACCAGGCAGCCGGACGGCTGGCGCCCAACGAAACCGGTGCGCAGCATGTTCGCGAACGGTTCAACCCCGCTCGCATTCGCGCCGAGCTACGGTCCGCCCTGGCGCGCGTGATTGAGGCCCGCCGGTGAGCGGCATCACCGCCGCTCGGGGCGGAGCCGTGGGGCTGCTGTGCGCCGCCATTACTGCCGCCGTGCTGGCGCCACCGATTCCGTTGCCCGCCGGCCTGCCGGACCTGCGCGTCGAGCAGGCACTTGCGCTGCCCGCGGGTTTGTGGCTGCTCGGGGACCTCCGGCGGCAGTGTGACCGGCGGACCGCGGTCCGTGCCTGGCTGCTGCCGTTCGCCCCACTGCTGGTTATGACGGCGGTGTCTATCGTCTATGGAGCACTGGTGTTGGGCGAAGCCGCCGGCCCGCGCGATGCCTTCGAGGTGTTGAAGCTCAGCATCTACGCCGTGCTGTTCGGCTTCGCCCTGCGCGTCTGCGCTGACCCGGAACGCCGGCAGGCGGCGCTGGCGACCGTACTGGCGGCGGGGACGCTCTCCGCCCTCATCGGGCTGGGACAGTACCTTAGCCTGCCCGGGCTGGTCGAGCATACCGGCGGCTGGTGGGCCCCTGCCCATCACCTGCGCGCGCTAGAGCGGGACGGGCGCGCCTTCGGCACGGTGGGGAACCCGAACTACTACGGCGCGCTCATGGCGCTAGTGGCGGTGATGGCACTGGGGTTGCGGCTGCCGCGGCCTCTCACCCCCCGGCCGTCTCTACCCGCTCGCTGCCCGCCGGCCCCGCTCTCCTTACTGGGGCTTGCCGCCGGGACGCTGGGCGTGGTGCTGTCCGGCTCGCGCGGGGCGTTGGGGATGCTGATAGCCGCTGCGCTGACGGTACTGGTGCTGGCTCTCCGGCGGGGTGGATCTCGCCGCGCGGCGCCGGCCGCCATGGCAACGCTGGCCGGCGCATTTGTGCTGAGCGTGCTGTTCGTGGAACTGCTGCCACGTGGGCGGGTGGACTATCTGACGCGGGTGGCGGGAACGCTCAGCCCCACGGGGGATAGCGGGCTGGCGCTGCGGCTGGAGCGCTGGCGGGAGCTACTGGGCCGGGAGCAGCCGGTTACGCCGCCGGCAGGCAGCGCACCGATCACCGACACCGGCCTGCCCGCTGCCTCGCTGGAGGCGCGTGCCCGTGATGAACGCCGCCGGCAAGATGTCCGGGCGTTGGTGGAGGCCGTCCGCCGCCACCGGGACCGCACCGGCGCCTATCCCGCATCGCTGACGGTGCTGGCTCCGGCTGAACCAGCGGCGTTACCCGTTGACCCGGCAACCGGCGCAGACTACGGCTACGAGCGCACGACTGGTGGCTTCACCGTGAGCGCCCGGCTCGAGAATCCTGCTGATGTGGATTACCCGCTCTATGCCACCGGCGACACCGTCAACCTGCTGCGCAACGGCAGCGCGGAGGAAGGCGGTGACCGGGCGGCGGAGTTCCGCATCATCCCAGGAACGGCCGTCAGCCGGAGGGAGGACGCGGCGCTGTACGGCGCGGCCGGGCTGCGCTACACCGGCACGGCCGCGCACACCGCCCGCCGCGCGGCCGTCTACCAGCAACGGGCGCTCAACCGCTCTGGTGGCTCGCCTTTTACCGCCGCCGTGTGGGTACGCCACGACAACGCGGTAGCCGGTGAGGTGTTTCTGTATGTCAACATCTACTACACCGACGGCAGCCGTCAGGACCCGGCCGCCCGCACAGCCGCCGACCCGGCGCGAACCGGCATCTGGCAGCGGCTCGCGCTAACGCTCACGCCTGACGCGGGCAAGCGCGTGGACTTCCTCGGCGTCTACCTGCTGTCCGACAGCTTCCAGGGGCAGGTATCGGCCGACGGCTTTCTGCTGGTGGAGGGAAGCGTGCCCGTGAGCTTCATCGGTCTGGCAGAGGGGGAACCCAGCGGGGATGGACAAGACGCCTTGGCGAGGTTTCGCCGTTCGCCGCTGCTCGGCTCGGGGCCAGGTAAGGCGGAGGATGGCGCGACCGTCGATAACGAGTACCTGGCGGTGATGAGCCGCTACGGCCTGGCCGGATTGATAGCGTATCTATGGCTGTGGGGGCTGACCGCATGGCGGGCAGCGCGGGCGGGTAGGGCGGCAGCGGCAGCGGTGGCCGGTAGCGTGGCCGGGCTGCTGCTGTTCAGCCTGGTGGCGGGCAGTCTGTATCACATGCAGCTGATGGACAGCTTCTGGCTGCTGGCCGGCGCGATGTCCGCTACCCTACCGTCGCTACCAGCAGCAGCAGCACGATCAGCGCCATCCACACCAGGCTGAGGCCGCGCATCGCCTGTACCGCCCGGTTGACCCGCCGCTGCTTGAGCTCGTAGATCAGCGCCGATCCGGTGATGGAGCCGGCGTAGTCCGCCAGCATCGCATCGGGGCCGGCAATCAGCAGGCTGTGCAGATATGACCCGGCATCCGCGCCGTGCCGGCCGGCGACTGCCAGCGGGAACAGGAGTCCCGGCCCTCCTGCGCTGCCACCGCGGTGTGAGCGGGCCATGAACACCGACGACGCGGTGGCGATCACGGCGAACGCCGCCACCAGATACACCAACCCCGCGACGCCGGCAGCCTTGCCCAGCGCCTCATGCCAGGCCGGACGCGGCGCCAGGGCGATGATCACCGAGGTGAAGAAGCCCAACGCCGTGGTGAGCATGCCCACCACGCTGATCACAAAGAACGCCTTCTGGTCCATGAAACGAATAAGTTCCTGAGTGAAGCCGAAGGCGCGGGTGGCATATTCTATCCGCCCTCGCAACGCCGCCTCATCATGCAGTTCTGGGAGTGGCAATCGCTGCAGCATCGGTCCCTCTCCGGCAGGCGGGCGTGCCTGGCAGCACCAGGGTACGGCGCGCCGCATGCGGACAAACCGGACACCGGCGCGGCCCGGCACCGGACCATCGGGCCCAGGCAGGCCCGTCCCGCGGTACCGGGCGTCACAGCGCGGATGCACGGGTGCCGCGCGAGGCGTAGCATGAGAAGCAGGAGGGTACGGTAATGCTCCGCCGCCGCGTAGTCCCCCTGGTGGCATTGGTGATCGCGGCGCTGGCGGCTGTCTTCCCGGGCGGGCTGCGCGCTGAATTCCCGGTAGTGGTGCTGCAGGACGACTTCGAGGACCCGCAGCGCGGGGTACTGCCACGCACCTCCACCAGCCCAGCGGACTTCTGGCTGGGATACACCGGCGGCAAGTACCGCATCTGGAAGCTCAACCCCACCTATGACGGAGCACCCGCTGCTTTCCTCAGCCCGGTGCTGGCCGATAGTTCGCTCGCCATTGATGCCTGGCTGACGGATGACACCCAAGGCGGCTACCTGGATCTGTGGTGCCGCCGCGGCATCGGGCCAGCGGTCAACGGCTACCGGCTTTCAATCTTCACCCGGCTCAATAGCTACCTGCTCACCCGCTGGGACGGCGGTGCTCCCGTAGTACTGGCCAGCGGCAGCCTGCCCACCGCAATTGCCGACCAGTGGTTCCGCGCCGAATTCCAGTGCGCCGGGCCGCGGCTCACCGGCCTGGTCAACGGTGTTGCGGCCGTCTCAGTGGAGGACGCCACGCATCAGCAGGGCCAGATGACGCTGGGCGCCGGGGTAGCGACCGACCATGGCCCCGGCACCGTAGACGCCTGGTTCGACAACTTCATCCTCAGCCGGCCGCAATGACCGCGGCTCCGCCGGCACGTGTCTGCATCCTCACCTCAGTGCACGACCCGTTCGACCCGCGAATCTTCCACAAACAGGCGCGGACGCTGGCCACGGCCGGCTATTCGGTGCTGCTGCTCGCCCCGTCTTCGGTCTGCGCCACGGTCGATGGTGTGCGGGTGGTGGGGTTACCGCCGCCGCGCTCTCGCTGGGGACGGCCGCGGCTGTGGTGGCGGCTGCTGCGGGCGGCGCGGCGGACGCGGGCAGACATCTACCACTTCCATGACCCAGAACTCCTGCCGCTGGGGCTGCTGCTGGCGCGGCTCACCGGCCGGCCCGTCGTGTACGACGCGCACGAGTACTACCGCGAGGAACTGCTGACCCGCCCCTGGATTCCCCGGCGGCTACGCAGGATTGCAGCCGAGGCCGTGCACCGGATGGAGTCCCTGGCAGCCCGACGCCTGGCAGCGGTGGTGACAGTGAACGAGCACATGGCCGCTGGGTTCCGCTCCCGCGGCGCTCGCCGGGCAGTCGCCATCCACAATTACCCGTCGCTGGCTTACTTCCCCGCACCGGTCACCCATCATGACCCATCTCCCGTCGTTGTCTATGCCGGGTTGCTGAACGAGGAGCGCGGTCTTTCCACCGTCTGGCACGCCACCCGCGCGCTGCGGTTGTCGCTGCCGGACGCCTTGGTGCGCATCATCGGTCGAGTTGACTTCAGCGCGGCTCCGGCGGCGGTGTCGCGGGAGAGCAGCACTTGGGAGCAGCAGACGGCCGCTCGGTTGCAGGGCGTGATCCCCGCGACGGAGGTGCCGGCCGCACTGGCAGCGGCGGCGGCCGGCTGGATTCCATTCCGGCCCACACCCAACAACACACGGGCCGTACCGCTCAAGCTGCTGGAGTACATGGCGGCAGGACTGCCGGTCGTTGCCTCGGACGCCGGAGTGATGGCCGCCATCGTGCGCGCGGCCGGCTGCGGCCTGCTCGTCCCGGCAGATGATCCACAGGCGCACGCGGCGGCACTGGCGCGTTTGCTGCGCAATCCGGACGACGCGCGGGCGATGGGCATCGCCGGACGGCGCGCGGTGGAGACCCGGTACACGTGGGAGGCGGAAGCGGGGCGGCTGCGGTCGCTGTACCGTGACCTGCTGGCCGGGGCCCGTCAGGCGACGATGTCGTCCTCCAGCGGGCTGGACAGCCAGCGGGCATAGTCGGCGTCGAAGCCGAGCACGAGCAGGATGTCCCAGCGCTCCAGGTAATAGGCGCGCTGAGCCGGGCCTTCCACGCAGCAGGCGCCCTCGCGCACGGCAAAGACGCGGCCTTCCATCGCCTTGCCACCACGCAGAAACAGCACTTTGCTGCCGGGCTCCACGGACATACCGCCGCCTCGCAACGTGTAGCCGCCGCGATTCCGCGGCGTTGTGCCACATTATATGCCGGCCGGACCCAGCTTCCATGGGGGAAGCAACCGAATTTCTGCCGTACCGGCGCGGCGGTTCTCAACAGCGCCGCAAACGGCCCGGCTGGCGCGAGGGCCAGACGGCATGCCACGCTACAGCGGTATGCCACCACCATCGCCGCCGCCACTGATCTCCATTGTCCTGGCCGTGCGCAACGAAGCGCGGTATCTGCCGCGCTGCCTGGCGGCGCTCGCCTGCCAGGAATACCCGGGCGACCGGATCGAGGTGCTCATCGCCGATGGCGGCTCCACGGACGGCACCGCTGAGCTGGCTCGTGCCCAGGACGGCGTCACCGTGATTGACAATCCGGCGCACGTCACGCCGGCAGGGTTCAACGCCGGCATTCGGGCAGCACGCGGTGAAGTGATCATCATCCTGGGCGCGCGGGCAGAAGTGGCCCCTGACTTCGTCGCCCAGAGCGTGGCGGCGCTGGCGCGGACTGGCGCCGATGCGGTGGGCGGCGTCGTGGATAGCCGCCCGTGGGACGCAACCAGCGCCACCGCCCGCGCGATTGCCCTGGCACTGCGCTCCCCGTTTGGCGCCGGCGGTGCCCGCTACCGCTACGCGACCACCGAGCAGGTGACCGACACCGTCAACTACGGCGCGTACCGGCGAGAGGTGTTCACCCGTATCGGGCTGTTCGATGAGGCGCTGGCATATGTGGAAGATGACGAGTTCAACTACCGGCTGCGCGCTGCCGGTGGCCGGTTGGCGCTCTCCCCCAAGATCCGCGTTACCTACTACAGCCGGCCGGCGCTCCGAGCGCTGTGGCGGCAGCAGTACCATTGGGGCCGGAACAAGCCCAAGGTCGCCCGCCGTCATCCTGGCCAGATGCGCCCGCGCCAGGCGATCCCCGCCGCCTTCGTCGCAACCGTGCTGCTGTCGTCCGTGGCCGCACCCTGTCTGCGGCCTGCCCGGCAGCTGCTGGCGGTAGTAGTGGGGATGTACGGCGCGGCGACCGTCCTGGCAACGGTGCTGGCGGCGCGCAGCGCGGCGGCCGGGCGCGATATGCCCGCTCTTGTCCGGCTGCCGCTTGCTTTTGCAGCGATGCACCTGGGCTATGGCGCCGGGATGCTGGTGGGGCTGGCGCGGCGGGTGTGGCGGGAGGACCGCGGCGCTGCGCCGGCCGGCGGAGATGGGCGGCCATGAGCGAGTTGGAGCGCATCCGCCGGGTGTACGCCCGCCGCCGGGCCGAGGGCAGAGAGGCCCGCTACACCGTATTTGAGCGTGGCAATCTGTTCCGGCTGCTGACGCTGGAGCGCGACCTTGTAGCGGCGCTGGCAGCAGAGGGACTGACCGAGATGCCAGCACTGCGGGCGCTGGATGCGGGCTGTGGCGGCGGCTGGTGGCTGCGCACGCTGCTGCGCTGGGGTGCGCGACCAGAACATCTGGCCGGGATCGACCTGTTGCCGGAGGCCATAGCCGCCGCCCGCGCCGTGCATCCCGACGTGCGCATTGAGCAGGGCACCGCCGAGCGGTTGCCGTTCTCGGACGGCAGCTTCGACCTGGTCTCACAGTTCACGGTGTTCAGCTCCATCCTGGACCGGCCGATGCAGCGGCGGATTGCGGCAGAGCTGGTGCGGGTGCTCAGGCCTGGTGGTGTGGTGCTGTGGTACGATTTCACGGTCAATCCTGGGAATCGGGACACGCGTGGCATCCGTAGGGACGAACTGGCGGCGCTGTTTCCCGCATGCCGGCTGCGCTGCCGCCGCGTCACGCTGGCCCCGCCACTTGCCCGGCTGATTACCTCCCGCTCCTGGCTGGCGGCAGCAGCCCTGGAGTCCATCCCACTGTTGCGCACTCATCTGCTTGCCACGATACGCCGCCCATGACGCACACCGACCCGCTGCCCTATAACCGCCCAGATATCACCGAAGAAGAAATCGCCGAGGTCGTGGCGACGCTGCGCTCCGGCTGGCTGACGACTGGCCCGCGCGCCGCCCGGCTGGAGCAGGAGTTCGCCGCCTACACGGGCGCGGCCCACGCTCTGGCGCTCAACTCCGCCACGGCCGCCCTGCATCTCGGCCTGGAGGCCGCCGGGGTGAGCGCGGGTGATGAGGTCATCACGACGCCGCTCACCTTCGCCGCGTGCGCCAACGTCATCGTTCATCTGGGCGCAGCGCCGGTGCTGGCAGATGTGTGCGCCGACGACCTGAACATCGACCCCGAGCAGGTCGAGCGCCACATCACCCCCCGCACGAAAGCCGTGATGGCTGTCCATTACGCAGGGCAGCCCTGCCAGATGGATGCCCTGCTGGACCTGTGCCGCCGCCGCGGGCTCTTCCTGCTGGAGGACGCCGCCCACGCCACCGGCGCGATGTACCGCGGGCAAATGATCGGTGCGCTGGGCGACGCGACGGCGTTCAGCTTCTACGCGACCAAGAACCTGACGACGGGCGAGGGGGGGATGCTCACCACCAACCGG
This sequence comes from Chloroflexota bacterium, assembly GCA_963170165.1. Taxonomy (GTDB): domain Bacteria; phylum Chloroflexota; class Dehalococcoidia; order CAUJGQ01; family CAUJGQ01; genus CAUJGQ01. The sequence continues at coordinate 37,792 of CAUJGQ010000010.1, forward strand.
CCCGAGGTGGCGGAGCGGGCACGAATCATGACGCTACACGGCATGAACCGTGACGCCTGGAAGCGCTATGACCGCGGCGGCTCCTGGTATTACGAGGTGGTGGCTCCCGGCTACAAGTACAACATGCCGGATATCGCCGCCGCGCTGGGCCAGGTGCAACTGCGCCGGCTGGAGGAGATGAACGCCCGTCGCGCCGCGCTCGCCATGCGCCTCTCCGCCGCACTGGCGGACTGCGAGCCCATCCAGCTGCCCGACGCCCGCCCGGAGGTACGGCACGTCTGGCATCTGTACGTTATCCGCATCCGGGCCGAGGCCTTGCGGATCGACCGTGCCCGCTTCATTGAGGAACTGGCGGCGCGCGGCGTAAGCACGTCCGTCCATTTCATCCCGATTCACTACCACCCGTACTACCGTGAAGGGTTCGGATTTGAGCGTGGCAGCCTGCCCGTGACGGAAGGGGAGTACGAGCGGCTGATCTCCCTGCCGCTGTATCCAACGATGACCGAGGCTGACGTGGACCGGGTGGCGGACGCGGTGCGCGATGTGGCGCGGGAGTGGCGGCGGTGACGGCACGGCTGAGCCCAATGCGCCGGCTGCTTGATCTGTACATCGCCGGTGTGGGGCTGGCACTGGTGTGGCCGCTCCTGGCGCTGCTGGCGCTGCTCATCCGGCTGGAGTCACCTGGTTCGCCCATCTTCACCCAGCAGCGCGTTGGTCTACGCGGCCGGCCGTTTACCATCTACAAGTTTCGCTCTATGCGCCGGGACGCGCCCGCCGCCGCTGTCCACGTGGACGACTTCTCCAGCTTTGTGTTCACGCCGCAGGGCCACGATCCCCGCCGTACGCGCCTGGGCGGCGTGGTGCGCCGTACCAGCTTCGATGAGGCGCCGCAGCTGCTCAACGTCCTGCGCGGGCAGATGACCATCGTCGGCCCGCGCCCGGAGATCCCTGATGTCGTGGCCCAGTACCCTCCCTCCTACCACCGCCGTCACGACGTGCTCCCCGGCATCACCGGCTTGGCGCAGATCCACGGCCGCTCCGACCTGCCATACGCCTGCGTGATGGCCTGGGACCTTGCGTACGTCCGCCACCGAACGGACGCCCTCGATGCCGCGATCCTGCTGCGCACGGCGTTGCCGGTGCTGACGGGCGAAGGGGCGCGATAGGGGCAGCTTATGGGGTCAGGAAACAGGGAACAGCGGGCGTCACTCGCCTTCACCCGCCGGCCAGCGAAGGGGCCGGGGGGTGGAGGTCAAGGCCTGCTGACCCGCTATACTGAGCGCAGCGTATGATCCCACGTACCTACCGCTCAGCCTTGCGACTGCTTATCGAAGTGCTGCTAGACGGCGCCATCGTCGCCAGCAGTTACTGGGTGGGGCTGTTGCTCCGCTTCGACGGGGACATCCCCGCCGCGTCGTGGGAGGCCTTCCGCCAGACGGTGCCGCTGATTGTGCTGGCCTACCTGGTGGCCAATGTGCTCAGCGGCGTCTATCGCACCGCCTGGCAGTACGGCGGGCTGGGCGACGTCCTTAACCTGGGTCGCGGTGTGCTGGCGGTCACGGCCGCCATCGTGCTGTACAACCTCACACGAGATGAACGCCACCTGCCATTGTCCGTCAATGTCATCGCCGGGGCGGTCACCTTCCTGGGGATGGCCTTCTGGAAGATGATGCCGCGGCTGCGGGCCCATCGCTTTCATCGTGTGCGCCGCGCCGCCGACCACCGGGCCAAGCGGCTGCTGATCATCGGCGCGGGCAACACCGGGCAGTTGGTGGCGCGCGAGTTCCTGCAACACCGCGACTGGGAATTCCGCCCCATCTGCTTTGCCGATGACGACCCCGCCAAGCGGGGCAAGCGCGTTCACGGCGTGCCGGTGGCGGGCAGCACCAACGACCTCACGGAGCTGGTGGACCGTTTCCGGATTGACGTCGTAGCGCTGGCGGTGGCCTCGGCCTCGCGGGTGCGGGTGCGCGAGCTGCTCGGCGTCTGCCAGGCCGCAGGCGTGCCCGTGCGCATGGTGCCGGGGTTACCGGAGATCGTCCAGGACCCGCACACGTTGTCGCACCTGCGCGAGGTGACGGTCGAAGACCTGCTCGGACGCGACCCCGTCGAAATCGACTACAGCCAGTGCCTGGAGACCATTCGCAATCAAGTCGTGCTGATCACCGGCGCGGCGGGTTCCATCGGCGCCGAACTGGCACGGCAAGCGCTCAGCTTCCGGCCGGCGGGACTGCATCTGCTGGACAACAATGAGACCGGCCTGTTCGAGCTGGCGCAGGAGCTTCAGCGGGAGGCCGCCGAGCACGGCGTAGACCTGCGGCTGTGGCCGGCCACCATCGCCGCTGGGGACAAGCTGGCACGCGTGTTCGCCGCGGTGCGCCCGGCACTCGTGTTCCACGCCGCCGCGTATAAGCATGTCGGCCTGATGGAGGAGCATCCAGACGAAGCGTTCCGCGTCAACGTGCTCGGCACACGCAACGTCTTTCGGGCGGCGGCGGCAGCGGGCGCGGCCAAGGTGGTGTTCATCACCACGGATAAGGCTGTGAAGCCCGTCTCAGCCTATGGCGCCACCAAGCGCATCGGCGAGTTGCTGGTGCTGGCAGCAGCGGAGCAGCGCACGAGCGCCACGGTGTTCTGTGCCGTCCGCTTTGGCAACGTCATCGGCAGCCGGGGCAGCGTGGTGCCGCTGTTCAACCGCCAGATTCAGCAGGGCGCGCCGATCAGCATCACCGATCCTGACGCCGCCCGGTACTTCCTCACTATCCCTGAGGCCGTCAGTCTGGTGATTCAGGCGGCGGCCTTCGCTCAGCAGGGGCAGATCTTCATGCTGGATATGGGCGAGGAGGTCCGCATTCTCGACCTGGCGGAGAAGATGATCCGTCTGCGCGGCCTCACCCCGGGCGCGGATGTGCCCATTATCTACACCGGGCTGCGACCGGGGGAGAAGGTCCGTGAAGAGCTGGTAGCGGACCACGAGCAGCAAACCGCCACCCATCACCCCAAGGTGATGCTCACCTTCGCCGGTGGGCCGGTGCCCGCGGTGGAACTGGAGCGGCAGATCGACGCTCTGGCCACCCGCCTGGAGCAGCCAGAGCGCACCGCGTTCATCGAGCAGATCCACCGCCTGGCGCGGCTCGGACCGGCTGGCGCGCCCGTCCCCGAGCGCTAGCGCATCCGGGGCGCATGCAACGCGCCGTTGGCGATGGGCTCATCGATGTACAGGTCGCCGTTGCGGATCTTGATGTTAAAGCCGCAGGCGGGGTTGGTGCAGGCCCATGCCTTGAAGTGAATCGCCGCCCCCTGGCTGCCGAAGTCCGACAGCGGAACCAGGTCACCACGCTCGCACTTGCGACACAGCGGGAACATCAACTCCACCGGCCACCTCCCCAGAACCCCTCACTCGTCCGGGGAGTCTACCACGGGCGCAAACGCTTGTGAACCGGGCAATCCGAACTAGTGCTACCTTTCGGCGGTCTCCGAACGTCCCGGCCCGCGGTGATTTCATGGATGGGTCTGGGAGCTTAGCGCAGCCCCGGATAGGCGCCGCTGCCCGTCTGCGAGGCCGGCGGCGTCCACTTGGGGAACACGCCGATGAACGTTGGTTGGCCGTTGGGCGAGATGGACCAGCCGCCGAACGAGAGATTCCGTGGAAAGCCAGTGTAGCCGCTTGTTGGCCAAACAGTCTCACGCATGGGTGCCTCCTCCTTGGAACCTGCCTGCCGCTGCCGGTCTGTTTCCGGCTCAACCACCATGCCCGGCGGCGGACGGCGTGGCAGTCGCACGCACGACACCGCCGCCGTGCGCCAGGCGACACCTCCTGCCGGACGCCCTCACTTAACGAAGATTTGACAACTCGTTAGGGCGGGATTAGCCCATGGCTGGTCTGCCGCGGGCATGATGTGAATGTGCCGAGACGGTGCTCCTCCTGATGCGAGGCCCGGCGGCGGGGAGAAGGAACGGGCTCCTCGCTTGCCGGGCTTTCGCATGTTCGGGGAGGTGTGCCACGGTGGGGACAAAGGCGCTACCCTCAGGGCGGGCGAGCCGTTGCTGCCCGGAGGGCACATGTCCCGCACGATTCTCGTCGTCGATGACGAGCGCAACATCGTCGAGTTGGTGCGCATGTATCTGCGTAATGAGGGCTTTGACGTGGAGACCGCCGCCAACGGCCGCGAGGCGCTGGAGAAGGCGCGGGCTACCCCTCCGGCGCTGGTGGTGCTGGACATCATGATGCCCGAGATGGATGGACTCGAAGCGTTCCGCGCGCTGCGCAAGGAATCAGACGTCCCCGTCGTGATGCTCACCGCCCGCGGTGACGAAGTCGACCGCATCGTTGGGCTAGAACTGGGTGCGGATGACTACGTGCCCAAGCCGTTCAACCCGCGCGAGCTGGTAGCGCGGATCAAGGCCGTGCTGCGGCGCACAGAAGCGGCCGGCCAGCGGCGTGAGCCGGTCCTCAGCCTGGGAGACCTGCGCGTTGATATCGCCGGCCGCGAGGTGCGCGTAGCGGGCAAGCCGGTGGCGCTGCGGGCCAAGGAGTTCGACCTGCTGTGCGCCCTTGCCCAGCATCCCGGCGTGGCGATGGCGCGTGACCGCCTGCTCAACCTGGTATGGGGCGAAAACTTCTTTGGCGATGCCCGTACGCTCGATGTCCATATTGCCTGGCTACGCGACAAGATCTCCGGCTCCACCGCCAAGATTCAGACGGTGTGGGGTTTCGGCTACAAACTGGTAGAGAGCAGCGGCCCGCCGGAGCCGTAAGACAGGGCAGGCATGTTTCCTTCGCTGCGCATCAAGCTGATTGTCGCCTTCGCCACGGTGACGTTTGTCACGGTGACGATGACGGCGCTGGGCACGTTGCTGCTGCTGCGCCAGCGCGAGATCGCGGCGGAACGGATGCGCGTCGGCCAGCTTGGCAACGCCGTCGCCGAGCAGGTGACGTACCGCATCGGCCTCAACTGGCAGGCGGACGCCATCGCCAACTTCCTGCAGCAGCGCGCCGACGAACTGCACGTCCGCTTCCTGCTGATTGAACTGCCCTCGGACACGGTCATTGCCGATACCGGCGGCAAGCTGGCAGGCCAGCCGGCGGCCGAGCTGACGGGCCGGCTGTCGGCCGCCCGCCGCGATAGCGTCACCGGGTTTGGCTTTGCCACCTGGCAAGGGCAGATCATCTTCCACCCCAGTACCGGCGCTGTCTTCCGCGCCGGGGTACAGCGCGACTACCGCGTACTGTTGCTGGTGCCCGAGTCTGACATTACCGACGCCTGGCACAACCTCCTGCCGCGGCTGCTCTCCTCCGGCGCCGCCGCCCTGATCGCCAGCATCGGAGTCGCCTACCTGCTCGCCCGGTCCATCACCCACCCGGTGCGCATCGTCACTCGTGCCTCCGAGGCGATGGCCCGCGGCGACTACGATCAGCGCATCCCCGTCGGCGGCAAAGACGAGATCGGGCGGCTGGCCGCCTCCTTCAACCAGATGGCGCTGCAGGTGTCGCGCACACACCAGACGATGCGCGACCTGGCAGGCAACGTCGCCCACGAGCTCAAGACACCGCTTACCTCGATTCAGGGCTACTCCCAGGCGCTGCTCGATGGGCTGATGACCGAGCCGGAGGACACCGCCCGCGCCGCGCGGGTGATCAATGACGAGTCGGAACGGATGCGGCGGTTGGTGGAAGATCTGCTGTACCTGTCACGGCTGGAGTCTGGGCAGCTGCAGGTAGCGCGCGAGCCGGTCAATACGGTGGCGCTGCTGGAGACCGCCGCTGAGCGGGTGCGCTGGCAACTGGGCGACGGCGGCGTTGGGGTAGAGTTGCGGCTGAGCAGCGACCTGCCCGCCATCCGTGGCGATGAGCGCCGGCTAGAGCAGGTGCTGGCCAACCTGCTGGACAACGCCGCCCGCCACACCCCCCCTGGCGGGCGCATCACCCTGGCGGCGGAGCCTTCGGCCCAGGGGACCGTCACGCTCACCGTCCGCAACAGCGGGTCGTACATCCCGCCGGAACACCACGGCCGCATCTTCGAGCGCTTTTACCAGGTGGACCCGTCGCGCACGCGGGACGGGAGCCATGGTGGGTTGGGGCTCGCCATCGTGCGTGAATTGGTACTAGCCCACGGCGGCCGCATTGGCGTACGCAGCAGCGCCGGCGCCGAGCCGTGGACAGAGTTCTTCGCCGTCTTGCCCGCCGGTCCTGCTCCCGCCGGCACTGACCGCCTGTGGCAGCGCCCACCTGCTCGCGCCGGCGCCGGCACTTAGCGGGCGGCCGCCAGGTCGTATCCCATAATGATGTACGGCTCGGACACGCCCGGGAAGCGGAACGGCGCCAGCAGTGTCTGCCAGCCGGTGCGGCGATACATCGCCAGCGCCACCGTCTCGACGGCGATGGTGGAGAGACAGGCCGTGGGGTGAGGCAGCGCCGCCAGCAACGTATCGTGCAGGCCGCGGCCTAATCCCTGGCCCTGGGCGGCGGGGCAGACGGCCAGCTCGACCAGCTCGAAGTGGCCATCCAGCCAGCGGTCGCGGGCCGTGGCGGTCAGCCCGGCGGAGACGCAGTCTGTCCACCACTGACCCGGCCCGCCGGTGTACCCATACGCCATGCCTGCCAGTGCTCCATCAGGCGCCACCGCAGCCCAGAACTGGAAGCCCGGCCGCGACGTCTGAGCCGTGAAAGTATACGCGAAATCCTCCACGTGGCCGGCCGTGCGGTGATACGGCGGCCCGGCGAAGGCGGCCCCGTAGACGCGGGCAACGGCATTCGCTTGCGTGCGCGCCTGCTCCCCGCTCCACCGCTCAATGCGGGCTCGTCGATCAGTCATCGCTCCCGGCGCCTGCCCACTTCACCAGCCAGTACTCATAGCTGTCCGCCAGCGCCAGCCAGGACGCTTCGATCACGTCCGTGGAGGAACCGACCGTCCGCCAGATGTTGACACCGTCGGTGGACTCAATCAGCACCCGCACCGAGGCAGCGGTGCCGCCGGCGCCGTCGAGAATGCGGACCTTGTAGTCCGTCAGCTTGACGGCGACGATCGAGGGGTAAAACGAGGCCAGCGCCTTGCGGACGGCGGCATCGAGGGCGTTGACCGGCCCGTTGCCCTCGCCGGCGGTGTGCACCATCTCGCCATCCACCGACAGCTTGATAATCGCCTCGCCCATCATGTCGGACTCGTCGTGGCCGTTGCGCTTGTGGCGGCGGCGCTCGACGATCATGAAGTCGTCCAGCTCGAACGGCGGCACATACTCCGGCTGCGAGCGGCGCACCAGCAGCTCAAACGACGCCTCGGCGCCGTCGTACTGGTAGCCCTTGGCCTCCATGATCTTGACTTTGTCCAGCAAGGCACGGGTCTCGTCTCGCGACAGCGGGATATCGACGCCCTGCTCATGCAGCTTGGCGAGGATGTTGCGCTGGCCGGACAGGTCAGACACCAGCACCCGCTTGTCGTTGCCGACGGTGGCCGGGGCGACGTGCTGGTAGGCGTTCTCGTTCTTGACGATGGCGGCGACGTGGTAGCCCGCCTTGTGGGCAAAGGCCGACACGCCGACATATGGCGCCTGCGGGTTGGGGTTAAGGTTGGCCAGCTCTGCCACGAAGTGCGAGGTCTCCGTCAGGCGGGCGAGCTGCGCATCGCTGATCACGTCGCGCTTCATCTTCAGCTTGAGATTCGCGATCACGGTTAGCAGGTCGGCGTTGCCGCAGCGCTCACCGTAGCCGTTGACGCAGCCCTGCACCTGCATCGCCCCCGCCTCCACCGCGGCGATGGAGTTGGCGACGGCCAGGCCACAGTCGTTGTGGACGTGAATCCCAAAGGGGATATCACCCATGCGGGAGCGAATGACATCGATCGCATCCAGCACCTGCGGCGTGATCATGCCGCCGTTGGTGTCGCACAGCACCACACCGTCAGCGCCGGCACGTAGAGCAGTGGCGAGGCACTGGATGCTGTAGTCCTTGTTGTCGTAGAAGCCGTCGAAGAAGTGCTCGGCATCGAAGTAGACGGTCTTGCCCAGCGACTTCATGTAGCGGATTGAGTCCGCGATCATCGCCAGGTTCTCCTCGTTCGAGGTTTCCAGGATCTCGCGCACCTGGAACTCGGAGGACTTGCCGACAAAGGTGATGACCGGGGTGTGCGCGTCCACCAGGGCGCGGATATTGGGGTCATGCTTGACATCGGCATCCGCGCGGCGGGTGCCGCCAAAGGCGACGAGCTGCGCGCTCTTCAAGTCAAGCTGGCGGGCGCGCACGAAGAATTCGGCATCGCGCGGATTGGAGCCGGGAAAGCCGCCCTCGATGAAGTGCACGCCCAGTTCATCCAGGCGGCGGGCCACCTGGAGCTTGTCTTCGACGGAGAGGGTCATCCCCTCCATCTGCATGCCGTCACGGAGGGTGGTGTCGTACAGCTGAAGCAGGCGGGTCACGGTAGCTCCTGATCAGACCACGGATGCCGGCCGCCGTTCGGCGGTGGTTCCACGGTGCAACGCGCCAGGGATGGGGCCATGCGCCATCGGTGGCAGCAGGCGGCACGAGCGGCCGGGCGGCCGCCGTGAGACGGTGGGCGCTCAGGCGCGGCCAATGGCGCCCGCCCGAGCCGCAGCGCGACCCCGGGCGGGTTCTCTCACCTCGACCTGATGCACACGTCTCACAGGCCACCAAACGGGAACGCGTCATCGGGCGGCGTCCCGCGCGTTCATCTTTCCATATCCTCGCGTCGCTGTCGAATGACCGACAGGACAAAAACACCGCCCCCGCAGCGAACCCCGGGGGCGGTGTGCTCGCGACACGGCGGCTCAGCGGGCAGGACTAACGCGGGTGGAGGCCGGGTTCACGCGAAGCCGCGAAGACGCTCGGACGAGAAGTAGAGGCACGCGAAGCCGCGAAGACGCGAAGAGAGGTGCACAGGATGGGGCATCGCGGATCTCCCCATCCTGTCAATCCTGCTCATCCTGTCTCGGTCCGGTCCCCAGTCTCGGGTGAGGAATAAGCAGTCCAGTAAGGAGTATCAGCAGTGGCAGCGCTTGCAGGGACGGCGCGGGACATCCGGCCGCTGCCGCCGGTGGCGCAGATTCGCCGGTTCAACGCCGGCAGTGCGGGTATACTCTACAGTCAGCGCGGAGGTCAGTAGTAGAGCCCCTCCGCGATCCGCAGCAGGTCATCCAGGGTGATCCCATACGCCTGAACGATGGTAAGCACGCCGCCCGCGTACACCACCGCCGCCGATGCGCCGAAGCCCATCGGCAGGACCGGCCGGGCGATTGCCCCCGGGTGGCCCGCCACCGTGCCCGCTGACCAGCGCTCGGCCGGGATGCCGATCGTCGCCAGCGGATCGACGAGCTGCCGGGTGATCATGAAATAGCCGCCAAAGCGGCGGACCGCCGGGTCGGAAGGGATGGAATAGTCGGCGGTTACTCCCGCGACCACCCCATGGCAGCGCACCGCGGTTGAGACCGATGCGACCGTGAAGGGCGGCAGGTACTTCGGTGCGATCTGTACGCTTGTCCCTACGGTCTCGCTGATGGGGATTGGCTCGGCGCTGCCGGGGGTGCAGGGGCCGCCGGTCCGGGGGAGGGCGGTGGGGCCGACGGTGATGCCGTTGATCACCTGGTCGTAGGCGGGCCGCCGCTCCTCAGCGATGTATGGCTCGTACCAGCCGGGCTTGCTGGTATCAGGATTGAGCGGCAGGCCGGACGGCGTGGTGCCGGCCGGCGCCGGTGAGGGCGACGGGGTGGCCACCCCGGGCTGCGCCGCGACCTGCTGAGCGGGGTCGCCTCCCCGGGCGTTGCGCATGACGACGTAGGAGGCGGTCGCGCTCGCCAGGACGACGATGACCGCGGTCATGACAACAAGCACCCTGCGCATCTGCATCGCTCCTTGCGCCCAGCCCCAGCGACGCATGCGACGGGGCACTGTGAGGACCGGCTGTGTGGGGCAACGCACCACTGACTTCCATACCTGCTGCTCAACCAGGAGGGCGCGGACGAGCAGATGCCTCGCACCACGAAGCCAGCGCCGCACCGCTGCCCGTTGCGATGAGCATGCGCGCGCATTACTGGGTCGTCAATGGTTAGTCAAGATAAATAGTACTGCCGCTGACGCTGGCATAGCGAAGCAGCCTGACGTGCAGGCATGCTGTCCGGCTCACCGCCGCGACGCACGGGAGCAGCGGCCCGGCATTCCGCCAGGCTCCCGCGGCGGGCACGCTCCTGGAGAGCCGGCCCGAGTCCCCCGCGCTCCTGCACCACTGCGGACAGACGATTGTCGCAATCGACAACGGCAGGCGGAACAACCGTTAGCAGCGCTGCCGGTAACACGGCAGGGAGCATCGGCAATGGAGGGAGCAATGCATCGGATACTGTTCAGCGCCCTGGTAGCGCTCGCGCTGTTTGGCGGCGGCTACTGGCTGGGGCTGGCGCGGCAGGCGCCGGCGGCACGCGCCCAGTTCGGGGCAGACTACTGCGCCTTCCGCACGCGCACCGAGTATCTGAGCAGCGGCGGCAGCTTCACCTACCTGACGGCGGTGGTCGCGGAATGGAACTCGTCACGGCGGCGCTGGAACGAGGTGTCCGATTACACGGCCAAGAGCGCCGTCGGCAGCTTCTCGTGCGAGAAGGAGTGGTAGCCTCCCTCAGCGGCCGTGCCACGGGGCCAACGGACCCGTCTCAGTTCCGCAGGCTGTGCAGCGGCGCGGGGATGCGGCCGCCGCGGGCGAGCATGCGGGAGGCGCCGGCCTGGTTGATCGGCATCACCGTAGCGCGGCCGAGCAGGCCGCCGAAGTTCACGATGTCGCCGGGGCGGGCGCCGGGCACGGGCACCAGCCGGGCGCCGGTGGTCTTGTGGTTGACCACGCCGATCGCCAGCTCGTCGGCGATGATGGCGGACAGCAGGTCGGGCGTGGTGTCGCCGGGCAGCGCCACCATGTCCAGCCCCACGGAGCAGACGGCCGTCATCGCCTCCAGCTTCTCCAGGGAGAGGTGACCGGCGGCGGCGGCGGCGTCCATGGCGGCGTCTTCGCTCACCGGGATGAAGGCGCCGGACAGGCCGCCGACCGATGCCGACGCCATGGCCCCGCCCTTCTTGACGGCATCGGTCAGCAACGCCAGCGCGGCGGTGCTGCCCCAGGCGCCGGCGGCATCGACGCCGATCTCCTCGAGGATGGCGGCCACGCTGTCGCCAACGGCGGGGGTGGGGGCCAGGGAGAGATCGCAGACACCGAAGGGCACGCCGAGGCGCGCTGCCACCTCGCGGCCGATCAGTTCACCGGCGCGCGTCACCTTGAAGGCGATGCGCTTCACCTCTTCGGCCACCTCGGTGAGGGAGGCGTCCGGCCCGAGGGTAGCGAGAGCGGCGCGGACGGCTCCCGGCCCGCTGACGCCGGTGTGCAGCGCCAGTTCCGGCTCGCCCGGGCCGTGGAAGGCGCCGGCCATAAAGGGGTTGTCCTCCACGGCGTTGGCAAACACCACGAACTTGGCGCAACCGGCGCCGCCAGCGTCCGCCGTCGCCTGCGCCAGGTCACGAATGGCGCGGCCCAGGTCGCGCACGGCGTCAATGTTGATGCCGGCGCGGCTGCTGGCGGCGTTGACCGCGCCGCACAGCTTGTGCGTGACGGCCAGCGCCTCCGGCAGCGAGGCGATCAGGCGGGCGTCGCTGTCGGTCGCGCCCTTGTGCACCAGCGCCGCGTAGCCGCCGATGAAGTCGATTCCCAGTTCGGCAGCGGCGCGGTCCAGCGCGCGGGCGATGGGCACCGGGTCGCCGTCGTCGCAGGCCGCCGCCACCCAGGCCACCGGCGTCACCGACACCCGGCGGTTGACGATGGGGATGCCGTACTCGCGGGCCACGGCATCGGCCGTCGCCACCAGCGCCGCGGCGGAGCGCATCACCTTGCTGTAAACCCGCCCGGCGGCAGCAGCCGTGTCGGGATGGGCGCAATCGAGCAGACTGACACCAAGCGTGACGGTGCGGATATCGAGCCGCTCCACCGTCACCATGCGAATCGTCTGCAGGATCTCGTCTTCGGCAAAGGTCATGCGGCAATCCGTACGGGCTGGGCCAGCGTGTGCCGCGCACGGCGGCAAACGATGACGGCAGGGGCACGAGCGCTAGATACGGTGCATCGCATCGAAGATCTCGCGGCGGTAGATGTGGGCCTGGACGCCCAGCGCCTCGGCGGCGCCGGTGAGCGCGGTCTGGATCTCAGCGAAGGGGGCGGCCGTGCTGGTCAGGCTGACGAGTGCGATCATCGTAAACAGGTCGCCCATCGTCGCCATGCGGATGTCCTCGATATTGACACCCTGCGTGGCCAGCGCCGCCGACACCGCCGCGACAATGCCGACGCGGTCCTCGCCCAACACGGTGACAACGGCGCGGTCCCCGGTCATCCTTGCTCCCTCGTGGTGCCCATGCCAGGCACACCGTACCACGGCGGTCCGGTATGCGCCCCGCCCATCCTCTCCTGCTCCCAAGTTGCGTGCTTACGTTGACGTGCGCGTTAGAGAGCGCCTAGACTGAGGCATCCCTACGAGTACGGAACGAACACATGGCGATTCAGCAGCGCGAGAGCGAGCCGGCCGTCACCGCGACCTCAGCGCGACGGCTGCGGCTGCCGCGGACCTTCGCCGCGCTGCGCATTCGCAACTACCGCATCTTCTGGTTCGGAATGCTCGCCTCGATGACGGCGATGCAGATGCAGCAAATCGCCCGTGGCTACCTGGCATTCGAGCTGACCGGGCGCGCCACCTCTGTCGGTCTGGTCAGCGTGGCGTGGGCAGTGCCGCAGATCGTCTTCTCCCTGTTCGGTGGCGTGGTGGCGGACCGGGTGGAGAAGCGCAACCTGCTGATGGTGACGCAATCACTCACCGGCCTGCTGGCGCTGACGACGGCGATCCTGGTGCACACCGATGTGATCACCATCAATCTGCTCATCATTCTCGGCATCTTGCAGGGATCGGTGTTTGCTTTCAACATGCCGGCGCGGCAGGCACTGGTGCCGGAGCTGGTGGGACGCGATGACATGATGAATGCCATCGCGCTCAACAATGCCGGGATGAACTTCACCCGCGTCTTCGGCCCCACCCTCGCCGGGCAAATCATCGCGCTGCACTTCATCGGCGTCACCGGGGTCTACTACCTCAACGCCTGCCTGTACATCGTCTACATCGCCTTCATCACTCAGATCCCGGTGAGCGGCGCGGCGGCGCGGCGGCCCAAGGCGCCGGTGATGACGGAGCTGAAAGATGGGATGCGCTACATCGGCTCGAAGCCAATGCTGATTACGCTACTGACTCTCGGCTTCCTGCCCATCATCATTGGCATGCCGTATCAGTCGATGCTGCCGGTGATCTCCAAGCTGGTATACGACTCCGGTTCGCGCGGGCTGGGCTTCATGGCGACGGCCTCGGGCGTGGGGGCGCTGGTGGGCTCACTGCTGATCGCCACCTTCACCGGCATCAAGCGCAAAGCGCTGCTGCAAATGACCATGGGCGTCGCCTTCGGCCTGACGCTGATCCTGTTCGGCCTGTCGCCAAACCTGCCCGTGGCCCTGTTCGTGCTGCTGTTCGTCGGCGGCAGCGCCACCTTTTACCAGACGCTGAACAACACGCTGGTGATGACCAGCACGGACGCGGAGTACCAGGGCCGTGTGATGAGCGTCTACATGATCTCCATGTCGCTGATGCCCCTGTCGTCGCTGCCGGTCGGCATCGTCGTGGACCATGCCGGCCCGCAAGAGACACTGGTCATCGCCGGCGCGCTGGTGGCCATCTTCGTCGCCGCCATTGCCCTGTTGCACCCCAGCTACCGGCGCATGGAGACGTCCGGACCGATCGGCGGCCGGCCCGGCCCGGGACGGCACCCCGCGTAGGCAAGAGCTAGGCAGCCGGGGGCGTGGCCTGCCCCTCACCCCCACTGGCCGGCGGGGGCTACATCCCGCCAGATAGGCTGCAGCGGGCGATGTCCATCGCAGGTGACGCCCTATTCCTCTGGCTGCCTCGCATCCCCATGCAACACCACCTCGCCGGTGCCGCCGTCGACGGTGATCTGCTGCCCGTCGCGGATGCGCTTGGTGCCGGTCTTCACGTTGACGACGGCGGGCAGGCCGTACTCCCGGGCAACCGTGGAGCCGTGAGAGAGGGGGCCGCCCAGGTCCATGACGACGGCGGCGGCGTTGAAGAATAGCGGTGTCCAGGCGGCATCGGTGAAGGGGCAGACCAGCACCTCACCAGGCTCAAGGTCAATCTCATCAGCCAGCTCGCGAATCACGCGAGCCCTGGCGGTAACGCGCCCCGGGCTGACCGGCAGGCCGCGCAGCACCTCGCCCTCTGCCGCGGCGAGCGGGATGGAGACGGCTGGCCGCTTGAGCCGGGGGATGGGGCGGCCGGTGAAGCGCTCGTCCATCTCGATGTGGTGCGACCATTCCCAGTCGCGTCGCCGCTCGGTGATGCGACTGCCCAGATCCGGCGCAGGCCGCCCGGCCATGGCGTCCTTCAGCTCTGCCAGCCGCAGAAAGAAGATGTCATCCGCGTCCTTGAGCACGCCGCGGTGGTACAGGCGGCGTGCGATGTCACGCACCAGCAGGCGGATGGCGTGGGTGGAGCGCGCCCACTGCGATTTGGCCAGCTCGCGCCCTTCGATGCCGCGGTGTGCGGCGTTGAGCAGCGAGCGCAAGCGGCGCCTGGCCACCGCACCGAGCTGTCGTTCAACCCGCGCGGTGGCATCCTCACGGCGGCGCGCCTGCTCGAACAGCGCTGCGTCTGCGTCCAGCCCCTCCTGGCGGACGTACGACAGGAGCAGTCCGGCCACCGCCTCCGGCCGCATCGCCCAGACATGCGTCGTCAGCCCCAGTTCACGCACGCCGCGATAGCCATATGTGCGCAGGAAACGCTCGAGATCGGCGCGGAGTGCCGCAGCTTCACTGTCTGTGGCCGCGCGCAGCCGGGCGAGCGCCTCCTCCGGCGTGCTCCCGGCCAGCAGCGTCCGCAGCCGCTCGCTGCCGCGGATATGTCGCGCCAGCCGGGCCAGCTCGCGCCCAGGCTTGGCGCTCTCGACATCGGTCAATCCAGTGCACAACTCCGCCACCGTGGCATCCACCTCTGCAATCCCCTGCTTGAGGAGGAAGACGCGCAGGTTCTCGAAGTTGCTACCGGACAGGGTGGTATTGGCAGAGTGGATCTCGCAGGTGACGAGATTGCGCCGGTAGGCCTCGTCCAGCTCACGCATGATCGCCGCATCGCTGAGCGCCGGGAGGTTCGCAGCCTGGATGCGCTGGAGGTAGTCCTCCACGGCGGTGTTATTGGCGAGCAGGTTCGGGCGGGCGGCGCGCAGCATTGGCAACAGGTACAACAGCGTCCGTGCTCGCACCAACCGCTGCCTGAGGGCCGGCCGGTACGGGGGACTACCCGGCGGCCGGGTGAGGCCGAACAACTGCTCATCCACTGCGTCGGGGTCACCGCCCGGCACCCACTTCATCATCTCACGCAGGGTAGAGATATTGATGAAGGCGTGGTTGTAGTACGCGGCGAAGCAGCCGATGTCCTGCCAGCGGTCCAGCCCCAGGATGCGCGTCAGACCCATGTGCTGGACGGTGGTACGGAAGCCGTGCTCAATGGCGATCAGGTTGACATCGAACGACAGCGGGTCGCCCACCCCCGGATAGACTTCCTGAGCGTTGGCGGCCGTCACCTCGGGAAACCGCTCCCACACTGGTGTGTCCATCGCCGGCCGCCAGGCAGCCAGTTCCTCCTGCGTCAGTGGCATCGCTCCCTCCCCTCCCCCGTGGACCAGCCGGGCGGCCGGTGGTGTGCCCGCGATCGTAGCAGGCCCGCTGCCTACACTCGCGCCGGCCGGCTTTAGCTTGCGGCCCTGCCACCCTATGCTGACGGCAAGCGGGCGGCAGCGAACCGCTCTAGATGGAGGCCTGTGATGGCGGCCCGAGCGGTGCTGATGATCTGTGACGGTCTGCGGCCCGATTATGTCACCGAGCCGCTGATGCCACACCTGGTCCAGCTGGCGGCGGAGGGTGTGCGCTTCGCTGACAGTCACGCGGTGTACCCCACCGTCACCCGCTGCAACTCGGCCAGCATCGCCACCGGTCTCCTGCCGGCACGGCATGGTATCCCCAGTAACGTGTTCTATGCGCCCGGCAGCACCGCGACCGGCCGGCTCAACACCGGCGCGGCTACCGACCTGGAGCTGCTGCGACCCACACGGAACGGGCGGGTGCTGCACGCGCCGGCGCTGGCGGAGCGCGTCACGGCTGCCGGCAGCCGGGCGGCGGTGGTTAGTACCGGCAGCCCCGGTTCGGCTCTGCTCCAGTACCCACAGGCGGCGGCCGGCGGTGGCATCATCTTCAACCCGGCGCTGGAGGCGGGTATCCAACGGGCAGAGCTGGAAACAGCACTGGGACCAATGCCGGCCCGCACCATGCCCAACACGGCGCAGAATGCCTGGTTCACCCGCGTCATCACTGACGTGCTGTTGCCGGACCCGGAGGTACGCTTCATCAGCTTCTGGCACTGCGACCCCGACCACACGCAACACACGTACGGCGTCGGCCACCCCGAGACCCTGCAGGCGGTGCGCGACGCCGGCGCCAACCTGGGCGTGATACTGGCAGCCATCAGACGGCTGGGGCTGTCTGATGAGACGGATGTCATCGTCACCTCCGATCACGGCTTTGCCACGATCACCGGCGGAATGGACGTTGCCGGGGAGTTGGAGCGGGCCGGTGTGGCGGAGGGCGCGATCATCCTCGCCGACCTGCTGTATCTGCCCGGTAGTGACGCCGCCCGGCTGGCACAGGTGGCGGGTGTGCTGCAACGGATGGCAGGCATCGGGCCGATCTTTACCGGCGCGCGCGGGATGGCGGTAGCGCCGGGCACCACGCCGCTGGCGCGCATCGGTGCGGACGGTGAGCACGCACCCGACCTGCTGTTCTCACCAGCCTGGAGCGACGCCGTCAACGCGCACGGCTATCCCGGCGCCGCCCTATCGCCGCACCCGCGTTCCACGTACGCCGGCAACCACGGCAGCATCAGCCCGTGGGAGGTGCGCAACACCCTGATTGCCGCCGGTCCGTCATTTAAACGCGGCCTGGTGAGTCATGTGCCCGCCGGAAACATCGACATCGCGCCTACGCTGCTGCACACGCTCGGTATCGACGGCGCTGCGGCGCTGGATGGGCGTGTGCTAACCGAGGCGCTGGCCGGCGGCCCCGCCCCGCAGCAGGTTGCGGTCGAGCGCTGGACCGAGACAACCGAGACGGACAGCTCCCGGCAGCAGATCCAGTTCTCGCGCGCGGGCGGCGTGACGTACCTGGACAGTGGCCGGCGGGAACAACCATAACCTGTCCCAGGGAACGCGCAGGATAGCCGCTGAGCACTGCGGGCAGATGAGCACCAGGGCCGCCCGAGCAACTGTGAGGCTGGCGCCCCGCGCCACCAAGCGGATCGCCACCCCGATGCCGGGCAGTGGATTGCCCGACCCGCGGCACCGGGCTCGCCATCGTACCCCCGGCAGCCACCCCGGTGTGACGTCCAACCCCAGGACGGTGCACCACGCGGGTACACCCCCAGTATGACGGCGGCACTGCCGTACGCCTGCGCGACGACGCACGACTGCCAACCCATGCGGACGCTACCTGCTTCACCCGCCGGTACGGTGAGCATGAAGGTACGTGCACCTGCTAACGGCCAGATCCACGGTGCTCTGAGGCCACGCGCATCCGTCTGACCGCGCGGTGTCCCCTCCTCCGATCCTGCGATCCGGAGGAGCGCCAGTGGTTGCACCCGCCCGCACGCCCCGGAGCCCCGCACGCGACCACCGCAGGATCGCACGTTGATGGAGGAAACCTGCACCGCCGTTTGATTGGACTGATCACCGCAGCACTCGCCGTGATCCTGCTCGCGTCGTGTCGTAGTGACCGCGCGACGGCCGCGCCCACCGCGGCGAGCAGCAGCACAGGCATATCAGCGATCGCCGCCACCCATGGAACGATGGGGGCGGCGATGCCCGTCAGCGCAGATACGCAACGCCGGCCCATTCCCGAGAACGTGGTGCCGATCACGCTCGCGGACGGTGGGACTACCAGTACCGATCCTTCCGTCCGCGTGGCCGGCTCCACAGTGACGATCACCCAAAGCGGCGCGTATGCCTTGCGGGGCACCCTCACCGCCGGCCGTGACATCGTTGAGAGCGATGGCGGTGGTCCTGTGTGGCTGATGCTCGACGGCGTGGATATCACCAACCCGACCAGCGCCGCAATCGCAGTGATGGATGCGGGCGAGGCCGTCATCGTGCTCGCCGAAGGGACGCAGAACTGTCTTGTTGATGGGCCAGCCTACACCTTCTCCGATCCCACTAAGGATGAGCCCAACGCGACACTGTACAGCAAGGCCGGCATGACCATTGATGGCGCCGGTTCGCTGACGGTCACTGCCGCCTACAACGACGGCATCGCCGGCAAGGACACGCTCACGATTCTGGCCGGCGATCTTGCCGTCACCGCCGCGGACGATGGCATCCGTGGCCGCGACGCGCTGATCATCCTGGGCGGGAGCATCACGGTCAAAGCGGGCGGGGATGGACTGACCTCCGACAACGACG
>CAUJGQ010000011.1 GCA_963170165.1 Chloroflexota bacterium
GGTGATGCCGGGGGACAACGTGAAGATGACGATCAACCTGATCGCGCCGGTGGCGGTGGAGGACGGGTTGCGCTTTGCCATCCGCGAGGGCGGGCGCACCGTCGGCGCCGGCGCCGTCACCAAGATCTTGCAGTAACGTCATGCGTCTGCGTCCCCCTCCCCGCATCGCGGCCGGAGGGGGACGCTGCGTAGCGGCGGCCCCTGGAACACGAGGCAGCGACGAATGGCCAAGAAAGAAGACCGCTCCACGATTCACCTGGCCTGCACCGAGTGCCGGTCCCGCACGTATACCACCTCCAAGAACCGGCGAAACGACCCGGACCGGCTGGAGCTGAACAAGTTCTGCCCGCGCTGCCGAGCACACAAGCCGCATCGGGAGACCCGCTAGTCATCGTGCCGCGGGAAGGATAGGAACCATGCGCCGCGAACTCCGACGCCACCCGGTCCAGGGCAAGCCAGGAGCCAAGCCCAGCAACCGCCCGGCACGCATGCCTCGCGTCGGTGCAACCCGGCCCCCGGCCGGCGGCTCCGGTTCCGGGCCGCGCCATGTCCGCGGCCTGCCCGCCGTCCTCCAGCCGGCCTGGTTCCGCGAGGTACTGGTCGAGCTGCGCAAGGTGCAGTGGCCCACCCGCCAGGAAACGATCAACCTTACACTGGTGGTGATCGTCGTCTCGCTGGCGCTGGGGCTGTTCCTGGGCGGCCTTGACTCGCTGTTCAACTGGATCATCGAGCAGACCCTGCTCTCCTAAGCCCCGCGTGGCACGCCAGAGGACCGCTATGGCAACCCGGAAACAGGCCACCACCGCGGCCGCACCCAAGCCGGACGCGCTACCTGCCGATGACCTCATCCATGAGGACCGGCGCTGGTACGTGATTCACACCTACTCGGGCTACGAGAATAAGGTGCGCAACAACCTGCTGCACCGCATCGACTCGATGGACGTGCGTGAACAGATCTTCCAGGTGGTCGTCCCCACCGAGGAGGAGATCGAAATTCGCGACGGTCAGCGCCGCACGGTGCAGCGCAAGCTGTACCCAGGCTACGTCCTCGTTGAGATGATGGAGCTACTGGAGGCTGACGAAACCTCAAACAAGGTCTGGTACGTCGTGCGCAACACGCCCGGCGTCACTGGCTTTGTGGGTTCCGGCAATAAACCGGTGCCGCTGGCAGACGAAGAAGTCAAAAAGATCCTGCGCTCGATGCGCACCGAAGCGCCGCGTGTCAAGGTCGGGTTTGAGGTCGGTCAGCAGGTGCGCATTATTGACGGCCCGTTCGTAGACTTCCACGGCGCCGTCGACGAGATCAACACGGAGAAGGGCAAGGTCAAAGTCCTTGTGTCGTTCTTTGGCCGTGAAACGCCCGTGGAACTGGACTTCCTGCAGGTAGAGAAGCTGACCTAGCAAGCGGGCAGCAGGCAGCGGGCAACGCTTCCGCCCGACCGCGCGGTATCACGCTGACCGCTGAGCGCTGAGGAGCTGAAATGGCAAAGAAAGTCCGCGCGATGGTGAAACTCCAGTTGCAGGCCGGTAAGGCGACACCAGCGCCGCCGGTTGGACCGGCGCTGGGCCAGCACGGCGTCAACATCATGGGATTCGTCAAAGAATACAACGAGAAGACCGCCGCCCAGGCCGGTACCGTGGTGCCGGTGGAAATCACCGTCTTCGAGGACCGCTCCTTCACCTTCGTGCTCAAGACGCCTCCGGCGTCCGAGCTATTGAAGAAGGCGGCTGGTGTCGACAAGGGATCGGCCACCCACCGGCGCACCACCGTCGGTTCTGTGCCGCGCGCCGAGGTGCGCCGCATCGCCGAGTTCAAGATGAAGGACCTCAACGCCGCCACTATTGAGGCGGCCGAGAAAATGATCGAGGGCACTGCCCGCTCGATGGGCATTGTCGTCGAGGGTTGACGCCGGCAGTCCGCTGCCAAGACCGCGGGAGGAACCTTAGCGCTCCGCTGGCACCGCAAGGAGACATCCATGCCAAAGCACGGCAAGAAGTATCGCGACGCCGCCACCAAAGTAGACCGCAGCCGCGCCTACCCGCCGGCCGAAGCCATCACCCTCGCCAAAGAGGTTAAGTTCGCCAAGTTCGACGAGACGGTCGAGATCCACCTGCGCACCGGGCTGGATCCGCGTCACGCCGACCAGCAGGTGCGCAGCACCACGGTGCTGCCCAACGGGCTCGGCAAGACGATTCGCGTGCTGGTGTTTGCCGAGGCCGACGCCGCCCGCGAGGCGACCGCGGCGGGAGCCGAGTTTGTCGGCTCTGACGACATGATCAACAAGATTCAAGGTGAAGGCTGGACGGACTTCGATGTCGCCATTGCCCAGCGCGAGCTGATGGGCAAGGTCGGCCGTCTCGGCCGCGTGCTTGGCCCGCGCGGCCTGATGCCCAATCCCCGCTCCGGTACCGTTGTCGATGGCGCCGATATCGCCAAGGCGGTACGGGAGGCCAAGGCCGGCCGCGTTGAGTTCCGGTTGGATCGCACCGCGCTGCTGCACGTGCCCATCGGCAAGTCGAGCTTCTCCGATGATGCGCTGATGGAGAATCTGGCTACGCTGATCACGGCGATTAACGCCGCCAAGCCCTCCGGCGCCAAGGGACAGTACATCAAGAGCATCACGCTCACCACAACAATGGGGCCCGGCATCCCGCTGGACCTCGGTCAGACGCTGGCGCTTCAGGTGAGTTAGCGCTTGCAGAGCGGCCGGCAGTCATCTAGACTGCTGGCAGACAATCGAACATCGTGCGTTCCCATCGCTGAAGACCGCGGGTGGCCCAACCGGCCTTAATCTCCCGCCGAGGCGCCGGGGCCAAGCGAATCCATGGAGTAGCGCCCTTCGGCTCCTCCGTGTGATCAGCCGGCCTCCGCCTCCACCAGGCGGGGGCCGCATTGATCTCGAGGACACGAGAGGAGGTGCCATGCCCACAGCCAAGAAGGCCGAGACGCTGGCGGAGCTGGAAGACAAGGTCAGCCGCTCCACCATCGCCATCTCCACCGGCTACCGCGGAATGAAGGTCTCCGAGATGACCGGTCTCCGCCGCCGGATGCGCGAGGCCGGGGTCGAGGTCGAGGTCGTCAAGAACACGCTGCTGCGCATCGCATCGGAGCGGGCGGGCAAGGCGGACCTCTTCAAGATCGTCGAGGGCCCTTCGGCGATCATCTTCAGTTACGGCGACCCGGCAGCCGCTGCCAAGGCGGTGACCGAGTATGTACGCACGGCGCGCAATGCCCTCATCATCCAGGGCGCCTTTCTGGAAGGCGAGGTCTTCCAGAGCGCACAGGTCGCTGAGCTCGCCAGCCTGCCGTCGCGTGAGCAGCTCATTGCCCAGTTCGCCGGCGGGATGCAGTCGCCGATTCAGACGTTCGCAGGTCTCATCACCGCCACCGTGCGCGACTTCGCGGGGCTGATTGATGCCCGCGCCAAGCAGCTAGAACCTGCGGCCTAGCCGGCGCTGCTCCGGCTTCAACCCGGTCGGGGTATCCCGGCCACGCGGGCCCGGCGTCACCTGGGCCAGCATCCACAACGTCGCTAGGCCCGCGCAGCGGGCAAAAGGAGAACACCACACATGCCCAGCGAGCGTGTCACCCAGGTCCTGGACATCATCAAGGAAATGACGATCCTCGAGCTGCGCGACCTGAACAAGCAGATCGAAGAGGTATTCGGCGTCACCGCTGCTGCGCCAATGATGGTGGCGGCTGGTCCGATGGCCGGTGGCGCCCAGGCGGCCGCACCCGAACCGGTGGAAGAGCAGACGGAGTTCACCGTCGTCCTCAAGGACTTCGGCGCCAACAAGATCAACGTGATCAAGGCCGTGCGCGAGATCACCAGCCTGGGCCTGAAGGAAGCCAAGGACCTGGTGGAAGCGGCGCCGACCAATGTCAAGGAAGGCGTCTCCAAGGCAGACGCCGAGGCCGTCCGGGCCAAGCTGGCCGAGGCCGGCGCCACCGTCGAGGTCAAGTAGGCAACAGCGACACGGGTGGTACAATAGCGCGGCGGTACTCCCGATGGCGGGAGACCGCCGCCTTTGACGTGGCCACTGGATAACGCCCGTGACGCTGCAGCCCCCCGAGGTCGTGGTCGCTGACGAAGAGCCACCGCCATCCACCTGTCAATACTGCGCGGCGGAGGCTACTTCTGTTTGCCCGCGCTGCGGGACGTTGTACTGTGCCGAGCACGGTGGTGGCGCCTGTGCGAGCTGCTCCCGGCCCGAGACCGGGCTGCCGTCAGCGCTGCTATTTCGGGGAGTGGTGCTGACGCTAGTCGCTGGTGGCCTGCTGGCGTTTGTCTTACTAGTCAGCCGCCCCCGGCTGCCCGGCGAGGATGCGCCTGCTGCCGGACCGGCAGCCCCCTCCGCCGCCACCGCCGCGCCCGCCGGGGCCGCGCCGCCCCCTGGCCGTACCGCCACGCCGGCGCCGGCGCCGGAAACCTACACCGTCAAACCCGGTGACACGTTCAACGCCATCGCGGCAGGGCTCGGCATCGATGCCGAGGCACTGCGCGCCGCCAATCCAGGAGTGGACCCGGTGTCGCTGCAGATCGGCCAGCAGCTCGTGATTCCAGCGCGCCGTTGAAAACCGCCGAGACAGGGGGTGCCAGAGGATGATTGGCTCTTCGGCCCGCGCCACCGTCGTCCGCGAGGCGGTGATGTACACGCCGCTGTTTATCGCCTCCGCTATCGTCGCCCTACTGGGCTTTGCCGGTGTGTGGGACCTGGGGATCCTGCCGTATATCATGCTGGTGCTGGCGCTGCTGTTTGGCTATCTCTCAATACAGGCGTTGCGCGACCTGCGACATGCCCCCATCACAACCCGCGGTGTGGTCACCCGTATCTGGTCCAAGCGCGATGTCCTGGTGAGCAAGTCGTACTACATCTCCGTTGATCGCACGATCTTCAAGGTGCCGCTGCCGGTCTACTACGACCTGCGCGAAGAGGCCAAGCGCCTCCGCGATGCCGATATGGACGACGAGTATCGCATTGAAGTTGAGGTCACTCACTACCCGCATACCAGCATCGTCCAATCCGTAGAGCGGTTAGGGCAGGTACAGATGAAGCGGGATGAGGCGGTACGCTAGCGCGCCGGAGGCTTCTCGTGCGTCAGCCGGATCCTGCCACCGGCGCAGACAGCCGCCCTACGTATCTGCCCACCATTCGCGAGATGCCCGCCGAGGAACGGCCGCGCGAGCGCCTGCGCGACTACGGGGCAAGTGCGCTGTCCAACGGCGAACTACTGGCGATCCTGCTGCGCACTGGCAGCGCCCGTGAGAACGTGCTCGCCCAGGCCGGCCGGCTGCTGACGCGCTGGGGCGGGTTGCCGGGTCTGGCTCGGGCCAGCTTCGCCGAGCTGTGCGAGGAGTACGGAATGGGCGAGGCCAAGGCCAGCCAGCTCAAGGCAGCGCTGGAGATCGGCCGCCGGCTGGCCGCCGCGCTGCCGGAAGAGCGACCGGAAGTCACCCGCCCTGATGACGTGGCCGGGCTGCTGCTGACCGAGATGAGCCTGCTGTCCCAGGAGTCGTTACGTGTGGTGCTGCTCAACACCAAGAACCGCGTGGTGGGCATCCGCGAGGTATATCGGGGCAATGTCAACAGCGCTCGCGTCCGGCCGGCGGAAGTATTCCGCGACGCAGTCCGCGAGACCTGCCCAGCGCTGATCGTCACGCACAATCACCCATCCGGCGACCCCGCTCCCAGCCCGGACGACGTCGCGGTCACGCGCGACCTGGTGCGGGCCGGCGCCCTGCTGGAGATCGAAGTGCTGGACCATATCGTCATCGCGGGCGGGCGATTTGTCTCGATGAAGGCGCAGCGATTGGGGTTCTCGTGACGCGCAAACACCGGCGTCCCCTGGCCACCAGTCCAGAGGACGCCGGCGCCGCGATCAGAAGCCGGACTGCGTCCAGGTCTTATTGTTGACGTGGTTTTTGATGCGCGGGATATACCAATTTGCCCCGCTCCACGCCACGCTGGCGCTGCCGTCATACCAGCGACCAGAGAACCAGGCGCCGACACAGCCCCACTCATCGCCCTTGGTCGACGTCAGCCAGGGCATGTAGCCCTCGTAGCAGGCACGCCGCCAGGCGAGTGCATAGTCCACGTTGAACGCTGTGCTGTTCTTGGAGGCCGGCGCGGTGCTGGTGTGAACCGTGCTCTTGATCTGCATCAGGCCAAACGTGATGCCGTTGTCACCGACCGTGCTCTGCCGCCACCAACTTTCGTTGACGGCCACGGCACGTGCGATGTTCTCGTCGAATCCCCACTTGCACGCCGCCCACTGGATGATCTCGTCGGTCGTGCCGGTGAAGTTGCCGTCCACCCGCCAGGCAAGCTTGCTGTTTCCGGTCGAGTTAGCGCCGGAGATGGCGGAGATGGTCTTGCCCGTGGTGTGATTGGCTGTGTAATTCTCTGGTCGTGGCTCCCAGGACGAGCGGCGCACACGGCCGGCGCAGTCCGCCCCGCTGGGCAGCGTGGCGCCCGGGCCGAGCGTGCTGAAGTAGCCGCTGCCGGAGCCGGAGCCGGAGCCTCCTCCCGAGCTGCTCAACCCCGTCAGCTTCACCTCGTCAACCAGCACCGCCGGCTGAGCCACGCCCTCACCGTCCTGTAGGACAAAGCCGGTGATGCGTTTGCCGGCGACGCCCAGGCTGCTGAGTGAGACGTCATACAGCTTCCAGCTGTTCGCAGCCGGATCGCCACCGATCTGCGACAGCCGCTTGCTCACCAGCTGGGCGTTATTGTCGCCGCGCAGCCCGAGCGACAGGTACTGTCCCGACTGCGTCGGCTTCACGGCAAAGCGGATACGGCTGTCACTATCCGTCTGAACGCCGCTGTCCGTGTGCAGGAACAGCGCACCCCAGGCGGCGCTGGTCTGGAACTGAATTGCGGCCGTGCCGCTGTACTCGCCGGAGGTCTGGTTGAAGTTGACGCTGGCGCTCCAAGACCAATTGGCCCACCCAGCTGCGAGGCTGTCGCCATACACGACATACTCATCCGCAGCAGCGCTGAGCCTGTCGGGCTGGCTCAACGCCATCAGCGCCAGCAATGTCAGCACGATGGCAGGAAGACGCGCCGCAGCGCGATACCGCTGCATCGTCAGATTACACATAGGGGGCTGCGAGGTCATGACACTCCTTTATCACGCGCGGCAGCCAGAACCGGGCATCTCTGGGGCCAAGCGCAACGATGCGTGAAACGTCGAGGAATGGGGAGCACAGGTCACACCGACGCCATACCTGAGCGTGGCATCGGGGATTGGGAGATGGTGGAGCGCATGGCCGCCTGGTGGAAGGCGGCGGCGCTGGGCGCCCGGTGTATACGCGACCCGTCGTGGCAGCGGGCGCGTGGTGTTCGTGCAGGCGATTGTCAGTGCCGTGTCATCTTTGCACGAACCGTCCGCATTATTCCGTGATGTGTTCGGGCAGGTCAAGGGCTTCGCACAGGCCGGCAGCCCCAACACCCGGCCTGTGCGCCATTTGTGATACCAGCGCGGCACGCGGATACGCCCGAACGCCGCCATCCTGGCGATGCCAGGAGAACGGTGTTCGGGCGTCGAGCGACCCGCGGTGTGCCTGGGCTAGACCCCGAGCGCCGCCTTGAGCTTCTGCGCCTTGCCCTTGACCGCGCGCGGCGCCTCCATCGCATACGTTGTGCCGTCGGAAAGCGCCAGGGTCACGCCCGACACCAGCGCACCTCCGCCAATCTCCAGGGAGGTGATGGCCGTTCGGGGATGCGTGACCAGCAGCTCCTTCACCGAGTTCTTCAGCAGCCCGCGCTTGGCCGAGAAGATGGCGATGCGTGTCTCTGTAGCAGCGACGTACAGCAAACCCTTGTAGTTGTTGGGGAAGGAGCCCGGCTTGGCCATCCGGCCCGCCAGGGCCTCACCTGCAACGCGACCCAGCGCCCCCCCAATTGCTGCGCTGCCGGCCCCGATCGCGGTGGCGCCACCGGTGCCTGCGGTCTGCAGCACCGCCCCAGCGGTCACCTGCTCCCCCAGCATCTGCGTTGCCTGCTTCTCCATATGGTTCTCCCTCCCCTTGGTGTTGCGGTCCGGCGCGGCCAGCGGACGCATTCCCCATCAGGCGTCGATCGCAGCGCCGGCCGGCCCGCTTGCAGCGTGCGACTCCTACCACCGCTGAACCATAACATGTGCGACAGTTCAATCGAGAGTTTTCCTGCCGTTTACCTTCAGCACACTCGCTGTCCGGCGCGAAACACTGCGGCCACGTGGTGAATCCGCGTGATGTCCTGCAGGGGATCGCCGGCCACCGCGAGGATATCGGCGTCGTACCCGGCCGTCAGCCGCCCTTTGCGGTCGCCGGTCCCGCAGGCTTCTGCGCCGCCGGCCGTGGCGGCAGCGATTGCCTGGGCATTGGTCATGCCGATCCGCGTATACACCTCGATGCAGTGCCGCACGCTGTCATGCGGGACGCCGCGGATGCCGGCATCCGTGCCGCCCACCAGGCGCACGCCGGCCCGATGCATACGCGCCAGCGCCTCCATCCGCGCCTGGTTGCGGGCAACCCACTCCGGCGGGTCAGGCAGGCCGGTGGCGGGCCGGCCAACGGTCGGGCAGACGGCTATCTGCGAGGACGCCAGCGCTGCAATCAGGCGGTCATCGGCGTGGATACCCGTCGGGGTCTGGAATGAGCAATGCTCGATGCCATCCACCGCCGCCTCAATGGCCCGGGCGATGCCCGGGGCACCGTGGGCGTGCGCCGTCACCTTGCGGCCCAGCCGGTGCGCCTCCTGCACTGCGGCCGCCAGCTCCTCGACGGTGAACTGTGCCTCCATCGGGTTGGTGCCGGGCGTCATGTTGCCGCCGGTGGCCATCACCTTGATCACATCGACCCCGCGCTTCACCCGTGCCCGCACCCCGCGGCGAATCTCTAGCTCCCCATCCGCCTCGCCACCCATAAACCAGCAGTGGCCGCCGGTGGGCGTAACCGGAGGGCCGGCCGCGATGATCTCCGGTCCCACCTCGGCGCCACTGCGGTACCAGTCTCGCAGGATCAGCCCGAGGAAGTGGCGGTCGCCCAGATCGCGCACCGTCGTGACCCCACCCTGCAACGCCTGCCGGGCGAAGTGCGCCATCCGCAGCAGCAGGGTGTGGTCGTCGTCTGCCAGCATCTGCCGGACGGGATCCGGCCCAGCGTCGAAGCCGAGATGCACATGGACGTCGATCAGGCCCGGCAGGAGCGTGACGTCACCGAGGTCCAGCACCTCCGCGCCCTCCGGTGTGCCGATCTCCCCCTGGTGCACCGCGACGATACGCCCGTCCTCGATCAGCAGAGCGGGAGCGGAAAGGACCGAGGTCATGCCGGGGTCAAACAGGCGCGCGGCGCGCACGACGAGCATCGATGGGCTCCATGCCGGTGTCTGCCTGCCGCGCCCGAAATAGCGGCGGCAGCACCGGCTAGTACTCCCGCAGGCGGCCGGCGGGGCCGGCACATTGTACCGGCGCGGTTGATCAGGGTCGCGAGCGCGGCCTCCTGCACCGCAGCTGATCGCATCGGTGGCCGTTGGTACGGGCAATGCCCCGTCCTAGCGGCCCGGTTGACAGGCCGGAGAGCGGCTACGTACCCTACGCACAGCCTGCTGAAAGTGACAGGACTCCGATGGTGTGCTTCGCGATGATCGAACGCTTCCGCGCCGGCCGCCGCCGCATTGCTGGTGGCGCTGGAGGTGGGGCGAGTGCGCCGTCTCGGAGTCGGGAATGCTGACGTAGCAGCCCTTCTCCAACACCGCACACGGCCCACGACGCGGAACCGACAGTCGTGGGCCGTTTTGTGCCCTCTGCGTTCCACCGGCCCCCGGCCCACCCGCCGCCCGCGACATTCCGAGTTGACCAGCCGGTCAGCGCTCGGTTCGCCGAGGGCAGCGCTGCTCGCCCGCTGCAAAGGAGCTACGCATGATAGACCTTCACCGGCCGGCGCCGGCCACCGCCATCGGCACGTGTCAACGTAGAGGAGTGAGGCAGCGGCATGAACCTCTTTCTGGTCCAGCTTGAACAAGACCTCAACCGCTGGCGCCTCGAACAGGTCGAGACGCAGCAGCGGATGGAGTGGTACGCGGGCGTCTCCCGCCGGCCTCGTACCCGGCGGCTGGCGGCCTGGCTGGGCGACCAGCTCGTGATCAGGGGCGAGCGGCTACGCGGCTGGGCAGCTGCGCACACCGGCTCTGAGATTGCGCCGAAAGCCACCGCATCGTGACGCGAACGGGGTGCGGCTGACAACCACGGCCGCGCCCTGCCGGTGTTCAGGAACAGAGGACGCAACGGTATGAGCCAAGTCGCGCTGGAGACCAACAACGTCAGCAAACACTTCGGTAGCGAGCAGCGACGCCGGTGGCCGTGGCAGCGACGCGGCGACCACGCGGCGAAACGCCCCGTGCGCGCCGTGGATGACGTCTGTCTGAGTGTGGAGCAGGGTGAGATCTATGGGGTGCTGGGGGCCAACGGCTCCGGCAAATCCACCCTCATCCGTATGATCAGTACATTACTACTCCCAGATGCGGGCCGCGTTTCCGTCTTTGGCCATGACGTAGTACGGGAGGCGATGGCGGTGCGGCGGCTGATGAATCGCGTCTCGGCCGACCCGTCGTTCTTTCGCACGATGTCAGCGGCCGAGAACCTAATGTTCTTCGCCCGCGTGTATGGCCTCTCGCCCGCAGAGGTCAGAGCGTTGATCCCGCCGATCATGGCCCGGCTGGGCATGGCCGGAGAGAAGCTCCACGAGCCGATGATGAGCTTCTCCCGCGGACAGCAGCAGAAGATCGCCGTCGCCCGCGCCTTCCTCACGTCGCCGGTGCTGATGCTACTGGACGAGCCAACCACTGGGTTAGACCCGCGCAGTAAGCGCGACGTGCAGGCCTTCGTACGTGAGGTCCGCAGCGAACACAACGCGACCGTGTTGCTGACCACGCACGACATGGAGGAGGCAGAGCTGCTTTGCGACCGCATCGCCTTCATCGCTGGCGGCCGCATCGTCGCGGAGGGTACACCCCAGGCGCTGCGGGAGAGGGCCGCACTCCGCCTCTCCCTACCTGTGGACACCGTCACGATGGAGACCGTGTTCATGGAGATTACCGGCCGCTCCATCGATGAGGATGAGGGTGAAGATGAGCACGAGACCGGACGGGATGCCGTGCTCGCCACCTCCGGGGCCGAAAGCCGTTGATGAGGGATAGATCATGACCGCTTCACTTGCGCCACAGGCCGCCTACCGCTCAGGTTCACTCAACCTGGCGATGGCGTTTGTCGAGCGGCAGAAGAACCTGTGGAAGCGTTACTGGGCATGGGAACTCGTGTGGCTGGTGTACGGCGTCGTCAACACGCTCGCCATCACCTTCATCGCCGAGGAGGTGGGCCGCCAGGGCGGCCAGGCGACGAGCGCCACCGAGGTGCAGCAGCTCGTCTTGTTTCTCCTGATCGGTACACTCGCCTGGGCGTATCTCTCCGCGGTGATCGATGACATCGGGCTGGTGATCTCCTGGGAGCGGTGGGAAGGGACCATTGAACACACCCTGATGGCGCCGGTGCCACGCACCCTGCACCTGGCGGGGATGTGCCTGTTCGCCGTGCTGCATGCCACGATCCGCACGCTGCTGATCGGCGGTGTGGCGCTGACGTTCTTCAGTGTGGACTTCGGCAAAGCTGACTGGCTGGGGGCGGCGGCGGTGCTGTTGGTGGGCAGCGTCAGCGTGGCCGGGCTGGCGGTGCTGGCCGGTGTGCTGCCTCTGATGTACCCGGAGCGCGGCTCGCAGATGACCTTTATGGTGCAGGCCGCGATCCTGCTCGTCTCCGGCGTGTACTACAGCGTCGATGTGCTGCCCGGCTGGCTGCAGGCGCTATCGCACGCTTCCCCCGCCACATACATCCTGGATGGCATCCGCGGCGCCGTGCAGGAAGGGAAGGGTGTCACGGACTTGGGGCGCGAGCTGGCTTTGCTGGCCGTGTTTGGTGTGATTCTCGTGCCGCTCAGTCTGCTGGTTTTTGACATGGCCGAGCGCTGGGCCAAGCGCACCGGCAAGCTCAAACGCATGGGGTAATACATGGCCACGCTCCGCGACTATCGTGCACTGCTCGTTCGCTACCTGCGGCCTCAGCGGCGGCGGGCGGCGCTGCTGGCGGTGCTGGTGCTCGGCACCACCGGACTGCAACTCGCCGGCCCGCTGATGCTACGCGCCTTCATCGACCGTGCGCAGGCGGCCGCAGCGATGCAGACGCTGGTATGGATGGCGCTGGGCTTTCTGGCCGTGACACTCCTCACCCAGTTTGTCACCATCGCCGCGCTGTGGCTGAGCGAGCAGGTCGGCTGGGCCGCAACCAACGCGCTGCGCGGCGATCTGGCGCTCCACTGTCTGCGGCTCGATCCCACCTTCCATCACACGCATACCCCCGGGGAGCTGATCGAGCGAATTGATGGCGATACCACCGCACTGGCGACATTCTTCTCCCAGTTCGTGATCCGCATTGTCGGGGCGGCGTTGCTGCTCACCGGCGTGCTGCTGCTCTTGATGCGGGAGGATTGGCGTATTGGACTGGGGCTGGGCGTCTACAGTGCGCTGGCGCTGTTCCTGCTGCTGCGGGTGCGCGCCATCGCGGTGCCGCATATCGCGCGGTCTCAGCAGGCGTCCGCGGAGATGTTCGGCTTCATGGAGGAGCGGCTCGCCGGGGTGGAGGACATCCGTGCCAACGGCGCCGGCGAGTACACCATGCACCGGCTCCTCGGTGTCATGCGCCACCGATTTCACCGCCAGGTGCGGGCGGAGATGGTGGGGGACAGCATCTGGATCTTCGTCCGGCTGTTCTTCCTCGTGGCTGGGGTGGGCTCGCTAGCTGCGGGCACCTGGCTGTATCAATCAGGAGCGATCTCGCTGGGGACGGTCTACCTGCTGTTCCAGTTTACGACCATGCTGCGCCGGCCCATTGAGCTGATCACCGGGCAGCTCCATGAATTCCAGCGGGCGGCTGCCTCCGTGGGCCGGATCGGCGCGCTGTTCGCCGAACGCTCGGCATTGGAGAATGGCACCGAGCCACTCCCCGCCGGACCGCTGCCCGTCGCCTTCGAGCGGGTGACGTTCGCCTACGAGGGTGAGCCGGTCTTGCAGGATGTCAGCTTCCGGCTGGAGGCGGGCCGCACTCTCGGTGTGCTGGGCCGCACCGGCTCCGGCAAGACCACCCTTACCCGCCTCCTGCTGCGGCTGTATGACGTCGAGCGCGGACAGGTGCGGGTGGCGGGCAGCGACGTGCGCACGCTCGACATCGACCGTCTGCGCGGCCGGGCCGGGGTCGTCACCCAGGAGGTCCAGGTCTTCCGTGCGAGCCTGCGCGACAACCTTACACTGTTTGATCCGAGCATCCCCGACGAGCAGGTGCGACGGGTGCTGAATGACCTTGGCCTCGCGCACTGGGTGGAAAGCCTGCCCGACGGCCTGGACTCCGAGCTGGCAGGCGACGCGCTCTCCGCCGGAGAAGCGCAGCTGATCGCTTTTGGCCGTGTGTTTCTGCGCGATCCGGGGCTGGTGATTTTGGATGAGGCCTCCTCCAGACTGGACCCGGCCACGGAGACACTGATTGAACGCGCGGTAGACCGCCTGCTCGCCGGCCGGACAGCGATCATCATCGCCCACCGGCTGGGCACGGTGCAGCGGGCCGATGACATCCTCATCCTGGAGGACGGCCAGGTACAGGAGTTCGGCCCGCGATCAGTCCTGGCCGCCGACCCCGTCTCGCGCCTGAGTGCGCTGCTGGGCACGGGAATGCAGGAGGCGCTGGCGTCATGACTGCACAGACCCAACCTCACACCACCACCGGCGCATCGGCTTGGCACATCACCTGGAGCATCGCTCGGTACAAGCCGTGGCTGTTTGCCTTCGCCTTCTCCGTCTGGGTTGCGTTCTACACCATGCCGGTGTTGACGGGATTGGCTACGCGCTGGTTCTTCGACGCGCTCACCGGCGGTGCGGCGGCAGAGCGCAGCCCCTGGTCGGCGCTGGCCCTGCTGGCAGCGGCCGAGCTCGGCCAGGTGGCGTGCTTTGTGCTGGCGGTCGGCTCTTGGAACATCTGCTGGTCGGTAATGGACGTCCTACCTCGCGCGAACATCTTCGCATGGGTGTTGCGCGGGCCGGGGGCCCGGCTATTCCCCGCGCCTCCCGGTGAACTGGTCAACCGGCTGCGCGATGACGTCCTGGAACTGAACCTGCTGATTGACACCTGGCTGGATTTCAGCGGGGTCGCGCTGTTCTCGGTGCTCGCGGCGTGGGTGATGATAAGCACCGATGTAACGATCACGTTGGTCGCGTTTCTGCCGATTGCGGCAGTGACAGCCGCCGCCCGCCTGCTGGGGCAGCGGCTCCGCGCTGCCCGCCAGGCGAGCCGCCGTGCCACCGGCCAGGTGACGGGCCTGATCGGTGAGCTGTTCGCCGCCGTCCAGACAATCACATCAAGCGGCGCCGAACAGCGCGCCACCGCACACCTCCGCCGGCTGTCCGACCGCCGCGGCGAGGCCGCCATCCGCGACAAGCTGCTGACCGAGGCGCTGGCGACGTTCAACACCAACATCGCGAACCTCGCGACTGGGCTGGTGCTGCTGCTGGCGGCAGGCGGCATCCGCTCTGGTACCTTCACCGTGGGTGACTTCGCGCTGTTTGTCGCGTACCTTGCGCCACTCTCGTCCTTCCCGGTGTGGATCGGCCGGCTGCTGGCCCGCTCCCGGCAGGCGGCCGTCTCCGCTGAGCGGCTAGCGGACCTGATGCCCGGCGCCCCCGCCACCGACATCGGCCGCCACCGGCCGCTGTACCTTCGCGGCGCGATGCCACCAGCACCGCCTGCTCTGGCGCCGGCCGAGCCGCTGACGCTGCTTGAGGTGCGCGGGCTGAGCTATCGCCACCCGCTCAGTGGCAAAGGCGTCCACGGCATCGACCTGACGATTGAACGTGGCACGTTCATGGTGATCACCGGCCGCATCGGCGCCGGCAAGAGCACGCTGCTGCGGGCGCTATTGGGGCTGCTGCCCGCTCAGAGCGGGGTGATCCTGTGGAACGGACAGCGCGTAGCCGATCCGTCGCGGTTCTTCCAGCCGCCGCGGGTGGCCTATACCCCACAGACTCCACGGCTGTTCAGCGACACGCTGCGGGAGAACGTGCTGCAGGGGGCGGCCGCGACAGACCGCGATCTGGCCCGCGCCGTACACACGGCAGTGCTCGAGCCGGATATCGCAGCCATGGAACACGGCATGGAGACACTGATCGGCCCGCGAGGCGTGCGGCTCTCCGGTGGGCAGGTACAGCGCACGGCCGCGGCACGCATGTTCGTGCGTGACACCGGATTACTGGTATTCGATGACATCTCCAGCGCGCTGGACGTGGAGACCGAGCGGCTGCTGTGGCAGCGGGTATTCGCCCGCCGTGACGCAACCTGTCTGGCTGTCTCCCACTGGCCGGCGGTGCTGGAGCGGGCGGACATCGTGATCCTGCTGGAGGAAGGACGCATCCGCGCGACCGGCCGGTACGCGGACGTCCTCCTTCAGACAGGCGATGTTGGGGAGGTGGCCGGCTGACCGCTCCCGCCACCTCCCCGGTCATGCGCTGCTCAGGCGTCGTGCTCGCGCGCGTAGCTGATCAGGTCGTCCATCGTCACCGCCAGTAGCTCATGCTCGGCGGCAAACAGCTCCAGCTCGGGCAGCCGTGCCATCTCGCCGTCGGCGGCGGCTACCTCGCAGCACAGCGCCACCGGCGGCCGTCCGGCCCAGCGCGCCAGCGCTACCGCGGCTTCGGTGTGGCCGGGGCGCGCCAGCAGGCCGCCGGGGTGTGCTCCCAGCGGGAAGACGTGGCCGGGCCGCACGAAGTCGGCAGGGCCGGACTCCGCTTTGGCCATCAGCCGGATGGTGTGTGCCCGCTCGCTAGCGGGGATGCCGGTCGTCGTGCCGGTTGCGGCATCGACGGGCACCATAAACGCCGTGCCGTGGTGATCACCATCACCCGGAATGCGCGCGATACCCATCCGCGCCAGCCAGCTGGCATCGGCGGGAACACACAGCAGGCCGCGGACATGGGTCATGAAGAAGTTGATATCGGCGGGACGCACGCGGTCGCCAGCCATGATCACATCAGCCTCGCCCTCGCGCGCTGGGTCCCACACCAGCACCATGCCGCCTGCGGCGATCACCGCGATGGCCTTCTCCACTGCCTCGCGTCCGCGCTGGATACCCTGCCACGCCAGCCCGTTGCGCGGCGGCCTGCCGAACCGGCGCAGGTACTTCGGCAACACATCCGTTTCGACGTTGACGAGGCCATCCTCAGCCAGCTCCGCCAGGGTCGTACGGCGCAGCGTCTCCGGGATCAGCGCCACCGAGAAGCCACCTTTGTTAACCTCAACCACGGTGAGGCTAACGCCATCGATGGTCACGGAGCCCTTCGGGACGATGTCCTCCAGCAACCGCTTGTTCGGCCGGAACCATGCATACTCGATGCCGCCGGTTCGCCGGCGTGAGACCAGCCGGGCAACACCATCGACATGCCCCTGCACCAGGTGGCCATCGACCGGGTCACCCAGTTGCAGCGGCCGTTCCAGGTTGACCCGCCGGGAACAGAGTGGTGGCCGCAATGACGTCCGGCTCTGTGTCTCCGCACCCGCCAGCACCGTGAACCGGGCGGCATCCGCGCTGACAACCGTCAGGCAGACACCGGCCACCGCCACCGAACCGCCCGGGCGCAGCCGCGCCGCCGTGTCGGGCGCGTGCACGGTGAGCAGCAGCCCTTCTTCCGTGACCGCTGCCTCTGCCAGTTCGCCAACATCTGAGATCAGTCCCGTGAACATCTGTCAATCTCCTCCGCGTCGCACACTGCCGAAGCCAGGACAGGGGAGAAGGCCCCCGGTGGGGGAGACGCGCACGCGCGCCGGACGTTCTCCGTAGCGGACTATCACCGCCGGCCCCGGATTTGCACCGGGCTGGCCTCCTCAGGGCGAGGAGGGCTGCGGGCTATCACCGCCGGTCGAGGAATCGCGCCTCGTGCGGTGAGGGTAGCTGCCTTCGTAGCGGGCGGTCAAGCGAAGCGCTATGGCTCATCGCGGAAGCGGTAGCCAACGTTACGGATCGTTTCGATGAAGGTGCGGTGGCCGTCTTCAATCTTGGCGCGCAGCCGCCGGATGTGGACATCGACCGTGCGGGCGCCGCCGTAGTAGTCGTATCCCCATACCCGGTTGAGCAGCGCTTCACGTGTGAACACCTTGTCACGGTTAGAGGCAAGAAAGCGCAACAGCTCATATTCCTTGAACGTCAGCGCCACATGCTCACCGGCTACGGTCACCCGGTAGTTCGCCAGATCAATCGACAGGTCGTTGAAGCGGAGCACGTGCTCCGGCTCGTCCCCCCGCCGGCGGCGCAATGCCAGGCGAACGCGTGCACCTAGCTCCGCGGGCGACACGGGCAGGAGTGCGAAGTCATCTACGGCAACACCGCTCTCGTACTCGGTGACGCTGTCCGCGTCGGTCAAGGCCAGCAGCGGCATACGCTCGACCAGGGCCTTGTCGGCTTGCAGCCCATCGAGCAGCGCGCGGGTGGTCGCGGTGTACTCCACCACCGCCAGATCGCACTGGCTCTCGCGCAGGTATTCCAGCACATCCGCCGCGGGGGCCATCGCCGTCTGAATTCCCTGCCGGCGCAGGGCATCGGCAATCTGACCGGCACGCTCGGCGGAGAGAGCGACGACAGCAACGGTGATCACAGCGGCTCCCAAGCAGGGCGGCATCTGACGTTGCGCTTGGTGTCTCTGCCCAAGTATAGCGGCAGTGTGTCCGCCACCGCGTGATGCGGAGACGTGCGCCGGGCCAACCACCCGGATGGCAGGTTCGACCCCGCTCCACCGCTGGTATGATGGCGTGGAGCAGCAGCCTGCACAGGGGTGATGGCATGGTGACTGAACCGCGGCCTCGGAAGCCGGAATGGCTGCGCGTGCGTGCGCCGGGCGGGCCGAACTACCTACGCCTGCGCGGACTGATGCGAGAGCAGCGGCTGCACACCGTCTGCGAAGAGGCGCGCTGCCCTAATGTCGGTGAGTGCTGGGAAGCCGGTACCGCTACGTTCATGATCCTGGGCGATGTCTGCACGCGCGCCTGCTCCTTCTGCGCCATCACCACCGGCCGCCCGGCGGCGCTGGACTATGAGGAGCCCGTGCGCGTGGCCGAGGCGGCCGCTCAGCTCGGCCTGCGCCACGCCGTCGTCACCAGCGTCAACCGTGACGACACCCCGGACGGTGGGGCAAAGGTCTTCGCTGAGACTATCCGCGCGATCCGCCGGCTGTCTCCTGGCACCAGTGTGGAGGTGCTGATCCCGGACTTCCTCGGCAACTGGGAGGCGCTGGCCACAGTTATGGCGGCCCAGCCGGAGATCCTCAACCACAACACCGAGACCGTTCCGCGGCTCTACCCTGCTATCCGCCACAAGGCGCGCTACGAGCGAACGTTGGAGCTGTTGGAGCGGGCGAAGCAGCTTGACCCTGGCACGGTCACCAAGACCGGTGTGATGCTCGGGCTGGGTGAAACCCGCGCAGAACTGCGCGAGGTGATGGCCGACTTGCGGATGGTGGAGGTCGATGTGCTGACCGTGGGCCAGTACCTGCGGCCGGTCAACTCGCCCAAGCACCCGGAAGTCGCGCGCTACGTTACCCCTGCCGAGTTTGACGAGATCCGCGACGAGGCGCTGACATTGGGCTTCCGCCATGTCGAGTCCGGCCCGCTGGTGCGCTCCTCGTACCACGCCGAGCAACAGGTGCCGGCCGGCGCGCGCAGACCGCGGAGCGATGGGCCGGTCGCGCTGCCGCTACTGGACCCGTAGGCTGACCGCTATCGTACCTCTGGTGACCGCAATACGGCGGGCGGGCCAGTTTCTACGAGCGTAGGCGCCGTTCGCGCTGAGGCAAACGCCGCTGGCCGTAAGGTACGCCGGCGCAGTGGTGCCAGTACGCTTTGGTCCAAGCGCCATCTCGTCTCCGCGCCTGGTATCGCTTCACCGGAACCGCAGCCCCGAGGCGCCTCCTGCAATCGAGCGCAAGCCGGCATTTCCGTGTCGGGTCTACCCTAACCGTAATACTCCGATAAGCGTAGAGCCCTGACGATAAGAATCGGCGATGTTATATGGCACAGACAGTGCCACCGTGCTGCTCTCGATAGAACCCGCACGGCGCGTTCGAGGCACACCATCCTTGGCGGCGCGTCAAATGCCGGCGGCCCTGAGGAGCGTAGCATCAGCGGATCATCGACCCGTCGGGAGGGTGCCCCATGTTCCTGACCCTGCACGAGCGCGAGCGGCTGATGATCTACACGGCGGCCAAGCTCGCTGGGGAGCGCAAACAGCGGGGTCTCAAGCTCAATCTGCCTGAGGCGACAGCGCTCATCACGTCGTTTCTGCTCGAAGGCGCCCGCGACGGTCAGTCGGTCACCGATCTCATGGAGGCTGGGCGTGGCGTGCTCGCCCGCGATGAGGTGATGGAAGGGGTGCCCGAGATGCTCGCGCAGTTGCAGGTCGAGGCGACCTTCCCGGATGGTACGAAGCTGATCACGGTCACGGAGCCGATCCCATGACCCGCGGCAGGCACCCCAGCGACGACCCCGGCCGCCCCGCCGATCCCGCCAGCACGGAGCGGACCGCCCCGCGATACCAGCACAGTGGGTCCAGTGGCCCCAGCCAGCCGCGGCGGCCAGGGACGGGGGAACGGCAGGCTCCCCGGGTTCACTACACAGGCGACCAACCGCATGACGATCTACCGCTGATTCCTGGTGAAGTTCTCTACGGCGATGGTCCGGTGGTGATCAATGCGGGCCGGGACGTGGTCACGCTCAGGGTCCGTAATACGGCTGACCGCCCGATCCAGGTGGGCTCCCACTACCACTTCGCTGAGGTCAATCCAGGGCTGGACTTCAACCGCGCGGCAGCCTGGGGACGGCGGCTGAACGTGCTCTCCGGCGGCTCCGTGCGCTTCGAGCCGGGCGCCGTCGACGAGGTGGAGTTGATCCCGATCGGCGGTCAACGGATCGTGGCCGGGTTGCGTGGTGAGTGCGGAGGCAAGCTCGATGACGGACATCGACCGACGTGAGTACGACGCCTCGTTCGGCCCAACGACAGGGGATCGGATTCGCCTGGCGGACACCAACCTGTTCATCGAGGTCGAGGAGGATCGCTGTGGTGGTGGAGATGAGGCGGTGTTCGGGGGCGGCAAGTCGATCCGCGAGTCGATGGGCCAATCGCGCGCTACCCGCGCGGAGGGGACGCCAGACCTGGTGATCACCGGCGCGGTCGTGCTGGACCACTGGGGTGTGGTGAAGGCGGACGTCGGCATCCGTGACGGGCGAATCGTAGCGCTCGGCAAAGCGGGCAACCCAGAGACGATGGATGGCGTGCATCCCGGCCTGGTGATCGGTCCTTCCACCGAGGTGGCGTCCGGCAACGGCATGATCTTGACGGCTGGGACAGTGGACACCCACGTCCACTACGTCGTTCCGGACATGCTGGAGGAAGCGCTAGCGGCCGGCACCACGACCGTGGCCGGCGGGGGCACCGGCCCAACGGAGGGGTCCAAAGCCACCCTGGCGACGCCCGGGGCGTGGTGGCTGGCGCGGATGCTGGAGGCGTTCGATCCCTGGCCGGTCAACGTCCTGTTTCTCGCCCGCGGCAACACCGTCTCCCACGCGGCGTTGTGGGAGCAACTGCGCGGCGGGGCCGCCGGGTTCAAGGTGCACGAGGACTGGGGGGCGACCCCGGCCACCATCGACGCCGCGCTCTCCGTCGCCGACGAGTCCGGCGTGCAGGTGGCGATCCACAGCGACACGCTCAACGAGGCCGGATTCGTCGAAGATCTGCTGGCTGCGGTGAAGGGGCGGACGTTCCACGCCTACCACACGGAGGGGGCCGGCGGCGGGCACGCCCCGGATATCATCCGCATCGCCGGTGAGCGCTACGTCTTGCCTGCCTCCACGAACCCCACGCGTCCGTTTACGCGCAACACGGTTGCTGAGCATCTCGATATGGTGATGGTGGCCCATCACCTCAACCCGCAAGTGCCGAACGACCTCGCCTTCGCCGAGAGCCGGGTGAGGCCGGGCACGATTGCCGCCGAGGATGTGCTACACGACCTGGGAGCGTTGTCGATCATGTCGTCGGACGCACTAGCGATGGGACGCATCGGCGAGGTGGTGATTCGCACCTGGCAGACGGCCCACCAGATGAAGCGGCTGCGCGGCCCGCTGCCAGGTGACGGACGGGCGGACAACCATCGTGCCCGCCGTTACATCGCCAAGTACACGATCTGTCCGGCGGTGGCGCACGGGATCGCGCATGAGGTCGGGTCCGTCGAGCCAGGTAAGCTCGCCGACCTCGTGCTCTGGCAGCCGGCGCTGTTCGGGGTGCGGCCCGCCATGGTGTTCAAAGGGGGAATGGTGGCCGCCGCTGCCATCGGCGATCCGAATGCATCGGTGCCCACGCCCCAACCGGTGCTGCCTCGCCTCGGGTTCAATGCCAAGACTCCCGCGGCGGCGGCCACCAGCCTCGCGTTCGTCTCTCCGGCAGCCATTGAGGATGGGCTCGCCGATCGGTTGCCGGGGGTGCGACGGCGGCTGGTGCCGGTAGAGAACGTCCGCCAGCGCACAAAGGCGGACCTGCCGGAGAACACCGCCCTACCGCGGATCGAGGTCGACCCGGATACCTACAGCGTGCGCGTCGACGGCGAGTTGATCGAGCATGAGCCGGCCGCCGAGCTGCCGATGGCGCAGCGATACTTCCTCTTTTAGTGCGAGATATGACGCTACCAGAGACCACACAGCTCTCACCCACGTCGGAGCAGGCCAGCCTGTCGGGGCTGCTCCTCTTGGCGTCCGGGCGTTTCCCCGCCGGTGGCCACGCCCACTCCGGAGGTCTCGAGGCGGTGGTTACCGTTGAAGGCGTACGCGACATTCCGGGCCTGGAGGCGTTCCTACGTGGTCGCACCGCCACGACCGGTGTGGTCACGGCCGCATTCGCTGCGGCCGCATGTGCCGCGCTGACCGATCCCGCGGGATGCGGCGTTGCTATGCTGGGCGAGCTGGACCATGAGTTGGATGCACGGCTGCCTGCGCCGGCGCTGCGCACGGTTTCGCGGCGGCTCGGCCGCCAGATGCTGCGCGCAGGGCGCGTTGTGTGGCCGCACGCTCGTCTAGACGAACTGGCAGACGCCATGCCCCACGGGCCGCATCAGCCGGTCGCCCTCGGCGCGGTTGCCGCCGCGGCTGGTCTGGGCGCGCATGGTGCGGCGCTGGCCGCTGTGCACGAGTCCGTCGCAGGACCTGCGACCGCTGCCGTGCGCCTCCTCGGGCTCGATCCGTTCGCCGTGCACGCCGTGCTCGCCAGGCTCGGACCTTCACTCGACGCCATCGCCGTTGAGGGGGCAGCACACGCCCGGACGGCGCCCGCGGGCCTTCCTGCTCGGGGGGCGCCGCTGCTCGACATCCTCGCCGAACATCATGCCACGTGGGAGGTACGTCTCTTTGCATCCTAACGTGCGGCAGCCTGGTCACCAGCCACCCAACGAGCCTGAGCACGGCCGTGCACACGAGGACTTCGCGCCATCCCGGGCACGCAGCGCCAGACGCGCCGTTCGCATCGGCATCGGCGGTCCGGTCGGTTCCGGCAAGACCGCGCTGGTCGCTGCGCTGTGCCGGACACTGAGCGTCGAGCTGGAACTCGCGGTCGTGACTAACGACATCTACACCACCGAAGACGCCGACTTCCTACTCCGCCACGGTGTGCTCCCCGCCGAGCGGGTGCGCGCGGTCGAAACCGGCTGCTGCCCGCACACGGCGATCCGCGATGACATCTCCGCCAACTTGGAGGCCGTCGAGGACCTCGAAGAACGGCTCCCACTTCTCGATCTCATCCTGATTGAGAGCGGCGGGGATAACCTCACCGCCACGTTCAGCCGCGGGCTGATCGACCATCAGATCTTCGTGGTGGACGTCGCCGGTGGCGACAAGGTGCCCCGCAAGGGCGGACCAGGTGTCACCGGCGCCGACCTCCTCGTCATCAACAAGACCGATCTCGCACCCCTGGTCGGCGCAGATCTGGCGGTCATGGAGCGTGATGCGCGGGCTCGCAGGGGGAGCCTGCCGGTGCTGTTCACATCCCTGACCGAGCAGCCCGGTGCGCCGTATGTGGCGGCATGGGTGCGTGAACGGCTTGCTGGAAGTACCGGCTGATGCGCGCCGCCGCTCACCTGACGGTCGCGCTGGCGGGTGACGGTGCACGGACACGCATCACAGCCCTGCGCTCCGATCCGCCACTGATACTGCGCCCTACTAACCCGGCCGGCCCAGAGCCGGTCGCACGCTGGAATCTACGCGAAACACCTGTCGTGCGGGTGTCGCTCGCTGCTGGGGCTGCCGGTCCGGTCGGCGGCGATGACCTGCGCCTCAGCGTCGAGGTGGGACCCGGCGCCGCCCTGGTCCTGCGCAGTGTGGCAGCGACGCTCGTGCTGCCCGGTCCGCACAGGCAACACTCGCTCAGCGAGACTACCGTGCGGGTTGGCGCGGGCGGCACGTTCGTGTGGCTGCCCGGCCCGGTGATCGCGGCGCGGGGCTGTCACCATCGCGCCATTACCCATGTGACGTTGGAGGCGGGCGCGCGCCTGCTACTTCGCGAAGAGCTGCTGCTCGGCCGCCATGGAGAGCGGCCGGGGGCAATCCGCCAGCGCCTACGCGTCTGTCTCGGCGATCGCCCGCTCCACGACCAGGAGATCGCGCTCGGGCCCGGAGTGGAGGGCTGGGATGGCTCCGCTGTCACGGGCGGTCGCCGGGCGCTGGGCTCACTGCTCGTTGTCGATCCGGACTGGGCGGGGCAACCGTTCGGCCTGCCGTCCCCCACCGCCCGAGCGGATACCGCGCTGCTATCCCTGAGCGGTCCCGCCGTGCTGGTCACCGCCCTCGCAGACGATGGCCTGATACTTCGCCAGCGGCTCAACACCGGCCTCGCTGCGCTTGAGGCATGCCTACCGCGCGGCTGCGCATGAGACCACCGCGAATCCACAGCCCTGGCGAAACGATTCCCTACTCGGCGCTGTGAGCTAGAGCGATCTCGATGCGGGCCATCCCGCGGCACGCGCGTGCCACCGATCCGGGCCGGAGCCGCGCTTCGGTTGCCGCCAGGTGTGGATAGGCTACACTACGCGGCATTGTGGCAGGGCGAAATGCAGCGGAGGCGCACCATGATGGGCAGGCAACCGGCGCGGGCACACGTGATCGCGGGTGGCTTTCCTCCCGGCAGCGACGCCGGTCACGACCATGACTACGCGCGGCTGCGGGTGCTGGACCTGCTCCACGAGATGCAGGCTCCGGCCTCGGTCTCCAACGACTTTCACGACGTCGAAACATGGTTGCCGGTCAGCCGGCTGCTGATCACCTATACCGCCGGTCCCTACCCCGACGCGGGCCAGTCGCGCGCAATCCGCCGCTGGCTGGAGGAAGGAGGCCGGTGGGTGGGGCTGCACGGCACCAGCGGCGGCAAAGCCGTGCGGGTCGAGGGCCAGCGCCAACGCCGCTTCCTCAAGCTTGACCACCATGAGGTATTGGG
Source organism: Chloroflexota bacterium (assembly GCA_963170165.1). Lineage (GTDB taxonomy): Bacteria > Chloroflexota > Dehalococcoidia > CAUJGQ01 > CAUJGQ01 > CAUJGQ01. The sequence continues at coordinate 24,588 of CAUJGQ010000011.1, forward strand.
CGGCTGGTTCCTCACCCATCCGCCGATCCGCCGCTTCACGGTCGACGTGGGTGACGCGCCGGACGTGCTGACGGACGGCCTGCCGCCCGCGTTTGAGGTGGCAGACGAGCCGTACTTTGTGGAGATCCAGGACCCGGCCAATACCCGCATTCTGCTGACATCCCAGTACGGACCGGACGCCGTATCGTCATCGATTGGCACGATCTACGAGAAGGACACCTCGCTGCTGGAGGACGGCAAGACCCGGGCGCTTGGTTATGTCCGCGATCTGGGCAACGGCGGCGTCACCTACATCGCTCTTGGGCATTGCCACAATCCGAGCAACAACATCCAGCCATCGGTCCACAGCAGTGTGGACCCCAACGGAAGCACACCGCTCACCTTCCGCGACCCCTGGGAGACGCCGGCGTTCCAGACGCTGCTGCGGAACGCCATCACCTGGGGAATGCGCGGCTAGGGAAGCGAGCGCCGGCCGGCGCAACGCCCCGTGCCCGCTGGGATCAGCCGGCCAGCGCCTGACGGTCGCGCACTAGCTCAGTGAGGATGCCCATGGCGCTGCGCGGGTAGAAGAAGATGCCGCTCTGACCATCGCCGATGGAGATCATCTCCAGACCCTTGTCGCGCAACCTCCGTGCCTCTTCCGGTACGTCGGTGCAGGCGTAGCCGAGGTGATGCAGACCCGGGCCACGCTTGGCCAGATAGCGAGCGATGCCGCTATCGGTGTCCTGCGGGATCAGGATCTCGATCAGCGTCTCGCCTTCGCCGACTTTGACGAAGTAAATGCGCGTGTTCTGCGGAGCGTAGAGGTTGCCATCGGGCATGGTGGTCCGGCTCAGCTCCACCGGGAAGCCGAGCCGGTCAATCAGCACTTCCCCGGCCTCACCCCAGGAATGCGCCACCACACCGACGTGGTCCAGCCGGATAATCATCGTGCGCCTCCGTCCGCTCGTTCCCTTATCCGCCGTGCTGCTTGAAGCCAGTGACCAGCGAGAGATACCAGGCGATGCCCGTCGTGAGCGCGGCATCGTCGAAGGTAAACTGACCAGAGTGGGGGTTGCCACGGCCGGCCGTCGGGGTGCCGGGCGTGCCGCCGCCCAATCGCACAAAGCAGCCGGGCACCTTGCGTAGGTAGTGGGCGAAGTCCTCGCCACCCATCCCGGGCCGGTTGGGGCCGATGTTCTCCTCGCCGATGATAGCCATTGCCGCCCGCCGCGCCACCTCTGCCATCCGATCATCGTTGATCAGCGCCGGATAGCCCCGCGTGTAGCTGAGTGTGATATCTGCCCCCCACATCGCCGCCGCGCCGCGCGCGACCGTCTCGATCTCGCGCGGCATCGCCTCCCATGTCTGCTCGTCCAGCGTCCGCACGGTGCCGCCGATCGTCACCTCCGGCGCGATCACGTTCGGGCGGGTGCCGCCCTGGATCGTCCCGATGGTGAGCACGGCGGGCAGCATGGGATTCACGCGGCGGGAGACGATGTGGTGCAGCGCGTTCACCACATGGGCGCTGACATGAATGGCATCCACCGTCGTGTGCGGTCGCGCCGCGTGCCCGCCCTTGCCGTGAACCGTGAGCGTGAAACGGTCCGACGATGCCGTATTGGCGCCAGGTCCGATCTCCATCTGACCCGCGTCCAGAAACGGGATCTGGTGGATGCCGAACACGGCGTCTATCCCATCGAGTGCGCCTGCCTCGATCAACTCCAGCGCCCCGCCCGGCGGCGATTCCTCGGCGTGCTGGAAGAGGAACACCAGCCGCCCCGGCACCTCGTCGCGGATCTCCATGAAGGCACGGGCGGCGCCCAGCAGCATGGCGGTGTGGGCATCGTGCCCGCAGGCATGCATGACACCGGCGCGAGCAGACTTAAACGGCAGATCTCCTTCCTCGTTCACCGGCAACGCATCCATATCGGCGCGGAGGGCGATGGCCGGCCCAGGCTGCCCGCCCTCCAGTGTCGCCGTCAACGCCGTGCCGTTGCGGCCCAGGCCCGTGCGCGGTTCGTAGCCCATCTCCACCAGCCGCGCCGCCACAAACGCCGCCGTCTCATGCTCCTCGAACGACAGCTCTGGATGACGATGCAGGTGATGACGGGCGTCACGCGTGAATTCGAACTGCCGGCGCGCCAGATCCAGGATGCGTTCGCTGTCCATCAGGCAGAGTCTCCGGTTCGGGCGCGCAGCGCCTCGAAGTTGGTGACAAGTGAGAGGTAGTATGCCACGCCGGTTGGCAGCGCGGCGTCATCGAGCAAAAATGCGCCGGAGTGACCAGCACCCCGCTGCGTCGTTCCCGGTGTGCCGACACCGATCGAGCCAAAGCATCCGGGCACCTGCTGGAGGTAGTAGGCAAAGTCCTCGGCCGGCATGATCGGCCGGCTCTGCGTGAACACCGCGCCCAACTCCAGCACCGCTTCCGCGGCCCGCCTGGCAACACCCGCCATCTCGGCATCATTGACGAGCACCGGATATCCGCGACGGTAGTCCAGCTTGTAGTCCGCTCCCCATGCACTCGTCACCCCACGGGCCACGGCCTCCACTTCAAGGGGAATACGGTCGCGCAGTGCGGGATCCAGCGTCCGTACCGTGGCGGTCAACGTCGCTTCGTGGGCGACGATGTTCTCCTTGGTGCCGGCGTGGAAGGTTCCGATCGTTATCACTGCCGGCTCCAGCGGCGACACCCGGCGCGAGACGATCTGATGCAGCGCCGTCACCAGCTGTGCGCCGATTTGGACAGCATCCACCGTCGTATCCGGCATGGCGCCGTGACCACCCCGGCCCAGCACCGTCAGCGAGAAGCCGTCGGTGGAGGCCTGCCGGGGGCCCGGCCCGAAGGACATCTGCCCCACGTCTAACTGCGCGCTCTGGTGCAGCCCAAACACGGCATCGACGCCGTCAAGGGCACCGGCGGCGATCAGGTCCAGCGCGCCGCCGGGCACCATCTCCTCCGCGTGCTGGAACAGGAATACCACCCGGCCGGGTATGAGCGCGCGCGCCGTGGCCATGGCCCGGGCGGTGCCTAGCAGCATGGCCGTGTGGCCATCGTGACCGCAAGCGTGCATCACGCCCGGGCGCGCCGAGCGGTATTCCAGATCACTGGTCTCCTCAACCGGCAGCGCATCGATGTCGGCGCGTAGGGCGATGGTGGGGCCGGGCCGGCCGCCGGCCAGTTCCGCCGTTATCCCGGTACCGCTGGCGCCGATGCCGGTGCGCGGCTCGTAGCCCATCTCCCGCAGCCGCTCGGCGATGAATGCCGCTGTCTCATGCTCCTGAAAACTCAGTTCAGGGTTCCGGTGAATGTGCCGGCGGGCGGCGATGGTGTACGCCCGCTGCTCCTCCGCCAGCCGCCAGATCTGCTCTCGGTCCATACTGCTCCCGTCCAGCGCTTTCCGGGATTGAACCACGTGCGCCCGTCAAACGTCAGTCCGGCGCTGGGGCACGCTATCCGGCCGGACGGCAGATCTGTCCGGCAGCCCCAGCCGGCCTGATGCCGTTCGGAGGACGATCCGTTGCGGGACACGCCGGACAGCACTTGGATGGAGTTGCCTGACAGCCGTATGACCGCGCTCGGACATACACGGACCCAGCCGGCGGCCATGCTGAAGATGAACAGGCGCGGTCCGATACGCACCCCACCGCGCCGGGAGGATAGCGCAATGACAACGACCAGCGGCGTCTTGCTCTCAGGCTCGGACGGAGCGGCGTACTTCATCCCTGACGAGGTGCTGGCCACCTATCAGCTAACCGATGCAGCGGCCCAGCAGGTGTACACGGCGATGGCAGGCCGCACCGACACGCACGGCTTCTCCCTGCCGGAGCCGCTGCCGCAGGTACGGCGGCTGGCGATCGCGACGGGCCTCCTCCAGTACCGCGACCCGGCGCTGATCTCGGCAACGCCGATGCCACTCCCTGGCCCGAGCCTCGCTTCGGCGACACCGATCCAGCTTCCCTGACGGGGCGGCTGAGCAGACAGCAGGAGGCTCACGCGGCCTGCGGATGTCGGACGATAACCCTTTGTGTCCCTCCGGCCGGTGTGGTTTACTCTTCCGTACACCGGTGAGGAGGGACCGAAGTGTCAAAGCTGAGCGAGCGGCTGCCCCAGATGCGGTCGGTGCGCGACCCCGCGTACCGGCCAGTCTTTGCCATCACTCCGGAGGACCGTGCGCTGCTGGAGGAGCGCATCGGCGGCGCACAGCACTATAACGCCCCGATGCTGCGTCGCCTGGCCCAGGCAGACCCGACGAACATCGAGGTGCGCAAGGCGCTCGTCTCCAACATCGTGTCGGCCGAGTTCGCCGGGGTGGACGCGTTTGGCCGCAAGGTGTGCGAGTGGCAGGACTGGGCCGTGCCATGGGAGCTGATCATGGCCATGGCGCGCCAGACCTGGGACGAGGTGCGGCACGCCCAGCTTGGTATTGGCCTGATCGAAGGGTACGGCGGCCGTATCGGCGAGTACCCGGACACGCTCGCCGGCCAGGGCGGCGTCGCGCCGGCCGCTCCCGCCTCGCCGTACGGCGACGACCCGGCGGACCCGGTGGTCTCCCTGTCCGCTACCAACGTATCGCTGGAGGGTTTTGCGCTCACCCTGTTCCAGGGCACGGCCGAGCTGGGTAAGCAAATCGGCGATGGCCTGATGGAGCACTGCTACGACTACAACTGGGCCGACGAAGTGACGCACACGGCCATCGGTGACTGGTTCATCAAGAAGCTGGCCGAGACTGACCCCGAAGCAGAGCGCAAGGCGCTGCGCGCCCACGCCCGCGCGGAGCAGATGCGCGGCATGATCTCCGGCGAGCAGCTGGCCGAAATCAAGCAGTTCTTCGCCGAGGAAGATGAGCGCGCCAACCTGGCGCTCGGCTAGCGCGTGGCGGGCGCGGGTCCCCCGCCTACCGGTGCCATATGGCCTACGTCATTGAACTTGAACCCTGTATCAACTGCGGATGGTGCCGCCGGGCGTGCCCCACCGACACCATCCGGTACTTCGGCACTGGCCACCGTACACATGTGATCGAACCCTCCGGCTGCATCGATTGCGATCTGTGTGCCCAGGTATGTCCGGTGCAGTGCATCAGGCGTGAGCCGTCAATCGTTCCTGAGCCGGGGGCGCTGCTGGCCGCCCGTGCGAAAGCCAAGGCCTGGGCACGGCGACGGTATGAAGCCGATCGCCAGGGCCGGGCAGCCGCTCAGGCGCTCGCCGCCCGGCTACGCGCCGCCACCCCGAGCAAGGACAGCCCGCACCCTTCCCCGAGGTAACCAGAGATGCCCGAGCTGTGCGTCGATACCCGCTCCATCGGCGGGGCGTTCTCCGTCGATGAGTGCGCCCGTCGCTTCCTTCATTACCGCTTCGCTGAGAATGTGTGCCTGACCACCGCCGCCGGCTGGACGCCAACCAGCCCCAGTATCAAGGTCAAGTTCGCACTCGGGGAGCACTGCTACCATGACTCGATTCACTCCTTCTGGCTGGGCCAGCGCCTGCCGGAGCTGCGCGTGACGGATGGGGCCGATCTCTCTGCTCCACCGACGCTGCGCTCCTCCACCGCCGCCGAGCCGCCAAACGAAGCCTTCCTCAAGTTCTGCGAGGAGATGCAAAACGCAGACGACCAGCTTCTGCGCATCGTGGGGCTGTACCGGGTGCTCAAGACGCACCTGGCTGTCTACTACCGCCACCATATCGCCGTCACCGATCCGATCTGCGATGGGCCGTCGGTGCGCATCCTCAATCACATCCTGCTTGAGGAGGAGGATCATGTGCGCTGGGGACAGGCGATCTATGAGGAACTGGCGGATACGCCAGAGCAGCGGCGCGCGGCGCTGGAATGGCAGCTGCATTTAGAGGACCTGCTGGTGCGCTCGGGCGGGGTGACGGGTGGCAGGTGACGGCCGCCATATCCTCCCTTTCCCCTATTCCCCGAGACCGGACGCTCCCAATACCCTGAGGTCAGCCCGACCGCTGCTGTCATGCGTACACGCCCAGGACACGTTGGGAGCGCGCCATGCGCCGTATTCTATTCAGCCTGCTGACTGCGCTGGCGCTCGCCCTCACCACCGCGGGGCTACCGGTCCGCGCCCTTCAGGATCCACGCATCTCCTGTCAGGAACTCCGCGACCTGGGGCTGCCGGTCGTCCTGAGCGACCGCGATTTGACCGGCGGTGAAGAACTGGGCTTCTGCCTGGTGGCGCGCCCCGAAGAAGATACCTTCATCGCCTACCTGCCCAACACCGCCACGCCGGAAGACTTCCGCACCGCCAAGCTGGCATACGTCACGGCGATGACGGCAGGCGGCTACGACGTGTGCCGGATCGGCGTGTGGCGGCCACTGGGTCGCGAGGGCGCGGCGCCGGTGCCGGTAACAGCCGCTGACCGGCTCAATACACCGAGCGTCTGCCCGGCACGGGTGGTGGCGCGCGATCCCGGCGCCGCATCCTGGCTGGGCGAGGTCGAACCGCTGATCGCTGACATCGCCAAACGGGGCGCTGCCGACCTCGGCGTCTCCGCTCACCGGCCGCTGACGGTGGACCTGCACACCGACCGTGCCGCCGTGGCTGCCGCGCTGGCTGCAGAGCGGCCGGAGTGGGACCCGCGTGCCGCCGCCGACGAGGCACGGCGCGGCCGGTCGCTGACGGTGCTGTCGCCATCGCGTGGTATGTACATGCTCGTCAATCTTAGCGACCAGCCTTCCCAGGAGGTGCTGGCCCGACGTCTGGCGCACGAGTACGTCCATTACCTGCAGAGCGTGGCGGCCGGCACGCTGGACGCCTATCCGCTGTGGTTTCTGGAAGGGCACGCCGAGTACGAGATGGAGCGGCTGGCCGGGCCTGGATGGAACCCACGCGCCGATGCTGCCACCCGCCAGCGCCGCGGCGTCGCTCCCAGCCTGATCGACCTGATCACCGCCGAGCAATGGGCCAGCCTGGAGGAGCGGCACGAAAACGGTGTCTACAGCCGCGGCTACAGCGCCGTGGCATTCATCGCGGATCGCTGGGGACACGCCGCCACCGCCCGGCTGCTGCGCTCGGCAGATGAGAGCGATCCCGGCCGGTTCGACCGCACCCTGTCTGAGATTACCGGGATGGATCTGGCTGGGTTCGACCGAGCGCTGAGCGAGTGGCTGCAACGGCTCACCGGCAGCGCCACCTTCTACAATGACAGCCCGATGAGCCAGCGGCTGGAGCTGGCCGATGGCCGCCGGTTTGACCTGCCGGCCTGCACCACCTGCACCTTCCACCGCGCCGCCGACACCTGCCAGATTGAAGGCCGGCCGTCGGTACGCATCGAGCTGCCGCCGGGCGATGTGCGCATCACGCGCATCGTCCCGAACAACCGTATCCACTTCCCAGACAGCCACGTCATCATCGCGATGGAGCCGGCGACCAACCTGACGCGCTGCCTCGAGCTACGCGTCTAGCCCGTTGCGGCGGCAGACGTCCCCATACCAGAGCGCGCTCGGCTTCGGCTTGCGCTCAAGCGTGTTCGGCTCCACCGCCACCAGTCCGAACTTTGGGCCGTAGCCCAGCGCCCACTCGAAGTTATCCATGGTGGACCAGTGGATGTAGCCGCGAACGTCCGCGCCATCCGCAATCGCCTGGTGCAGGCCGCGCAGCGCCGCGTCGGTGTATGCGATCCGGCGGCCGTCATCGTCGGTGCCGATACCGTTCTCGGTCACGATCACCGGCTTGCCGGTGCGGGCTGCCGCCTCCCGCACGCAGGCCGCCAGGGCCGCCGGCCAGAACTCATAGCCCATCTGCGTCAACTCGGCGTCCGGCTCCGGGTCCATCACCCCATCGTCGCCAACCCGCACGCGCGTGTATGTCTGCACACCGACGAAGTCGGAGCCGTCATCGCGCACCGCGTCGAGATACGGCCCGTGCCAGGCGCTGCGTCCAGCCTCGGCCAGAGCCAGCGCACCATCGGCGGTATTCGGAATGACCGCGCCAAACAGCCGGGCGAAGCCGGCAGCGCTGCGCCGCCCGCCCGGGACCGGCGTGAACTCCTGCATCGCCACGGTCAGCCCGACCTGCGCGGCCCCTGGACCGGACTTCACCGCCGCCAGCGCTGCCGCGTGCCCGGCAAGCAGGTTCGCCCGCGCCGCGGCGTAGCGCTCGGGGTCACGTGCGCCCGGCGGGAACATGCCCGCCAGGTAGCCGAAGACCGCCACGATGTTTGGCTCGTTGATGGTGCACACGTAGGGGATGCGTGCACCCAGCGCCGCCATCACCCGCCCGGCAAAGCGACCAAAGCGCGCAGGCGCCTCTGGCGCGGCCCAGCCGCCGCGCGCAGCCAGCCAGCGCGGCGTCGTGAAATGGTGCAATGTCACCATCGGGATGAGATTGTGCTGTTCGCAGCCATCCAGCACGCGGCCGTAGCGGGCCAGCGCCGCGGCTGAGAACTCACCATCCTCCGGCTCGACACGCGACCACTCCACCGAGAACCGAAACACACGCTGCCCGAGCGAAGCCACTAGCGCGATGTCGTCCCGGAATCGGTGGTAATGGTCGCAGGCGTCGCCGGACGGTGCGACACAGGGTGAACCAGGCTGATGCTCCCAAGCCCACCAGTCGTTGTTCCAGTTGCCGCCTTCGATCTGGTGCGCCGCCGTGGCGCTTCCCCACAAGAACCCGGCCGGGAACTGCATCGCACCCTCCTGGCGCCGTCGAACGCGCGTGTCCATGGTAGACTCCGGATGGCACCTCGGGTGACTACCGTACCCACAGGCAGGAGCGGGCTGGCCATGCTCATCACAACCACAGCCTTCATCCAGGGGCGCAACATTGATGCCTACCATGGTGTGGTGGTGGGCGAGGCGATTTTAGGTGCGAACATCTTCAAGGACATGTTCGCCGGTATCCGCGATATCGTCGGCGGCCGCGCCGGCGCCTATGAGCAAGAGCTGCGCAAGGCGCGCGACATCGCCTTCTCGGAGATGACGGCGTCCGCCGAGTCACTCGGCGCCAACGCCATCATCGGTGTGGACCTGGACTACGAGACCATCGAGCGCGGCTCGGGTGGCGGCATGCTGATGGTGACTGTCAGCGGGACGGCAGTCACCATCGACTAGGATCACCGGCGGCTTGCCGCCTGCGGTCAAGCTATCGCCGTGGCCCAGGCTGAATTGACACAGCCACGTGCGAAGCGCATCGAAGCCGGCCATCTTTGGACGTACAACCGGGGCGCCGGCGCTGTTCAGGACGGCCCGGCGCGGTCCTCCAGCCAGGCGTTGAAGCGCGGGCGGCGCTTCTCCCGGAAGGCGGCGACACCTTCGCGTACATCGGGATGGTGGTCTGATACCGCCGTCTTGGCCGCAATCTCATCCAGCGATTGCAGGAAGCTCAGCTCGGCGGCATTGTAGATGCTGCGCTTGAGCAGTCGCATGGCGACCTGCGGCCCCTCTGCCAGCTCGCGGGCCAGGGCCAGCGTCCGGTCCAGCAGCGCTTCTGGTGCGGTTATCTCGTGCACCAGCCCCAGTCGCAGTGCCTCATCGCCATCTACGAACCGGTTGTGCATGAGGAAGTCCATCGCCCGCGCCACGCCCAGCAGTTGCACGAGCAGGTACTGACCGCCCTCATCCGGCAGCAGGCCAAAGCGCAGCGTGCCGCTACCGATGCGCGCTGCCGTCGATGCAATGCGGAAGTCGCAGGCCAGCGCCAGCGACATGCCGGTCTGCACCGCCACGCCGTTCACCGCCGCGATCACCAGCTTGTCCAGCGAACGCACCGCCAGGTTGAGCGGCTGCGAGAGGCCGCGCAGGCCGTTGTAGGTACCGATGGGATTGCCGTGACCGCGCGGAATATCAGGGACCAGCGCCTGCGCGCCGCCATAATCCACCTCTCGCCCGGTGATATCGTCACCCGCCGAGAAAGCTCGGCCTGAGCCGGTGATGACGACGACGCGCACACGGTCGTGCATCTGCGCCTGCAACAGCACCTCGACGAGGTCACGCTTCATCGGCGCGGTCATCCCATTCAGCCGCTCAGGCTGATTGAACGTGATCAGCGCGATGCCCGGATGGCGCAGCTCCACCTCGAATCCGCGGAACAGTCCGGTGGGGAATGGCATGCCGCCCCTCCTGATTCCTGCACGACGTGCACCCAGCTCCGGCCGGCGTACGGTGTTACGTCAATCCGCGCTCTGACTCATACGCCAGCGCCCGGTCCACCGTGGCGAACCGGCGGCGGGAGCCTTCACCTTCGCTCAGTTCCTTCGCCCCGGATTCGCTCATCACAACGTAGGTTTGCAGGGCGGCCTTGACGAAGGTGGAGTAGCCCATCTCGTCCTGCGCCTGATTGAGCGACAGCTTTGCCAGCCGTAACGAGAACGGATCCTGCAACGCAATCCGCCGAGCCAGCGCCTGCGCCGCCGCCACCTGCTCCCCAGCGGGCACCACCCGCGTCACGAACCCCGCTTCCTTGGCCTCATCCGCGTGAAGGAAGCGGAACTCAAACAGCAGCTCCTTCGCCTTGCGGATGCCGACGTCGTAGGGGACGGAGAAGTACTGGAAGTGCGAGGCGAGGAACTTCGTGTTCTCCGCGGCGATGATCAGGTCCATGGCGGTGGCGATCATCCAGCCGCCGAAGATGCAGTATCCGTGCACCGCGGCGATGGCCGGCTTGGGTAGGTTGCGCCAGCGCAGCCCCATATCGATATACAGGTCCCACACCCGCGTGTACCGCCCCTGCATCCCGGGAGACATCTGGGCCCGGTTTTGGCCCTCGGCCACGGACAGGTCATGCCCGGCGGAGAAGGTGTCGCCCTTGCCGGCCAGGACGATGACGCGCACATCGTCGTCTGCGCAAGCGCGGGTGAAAGCGGCGTCCATCTCCTCGAGCAAGGCTCGGCTCTGGGCGTTCTTCTTCTCCGGCCGGTTTAGCCACACCGTCGCTACCGGCCCATCTACCTCGTAGAGAATGTGCTCGTACGTCATCACACGCTCCTTTGACGTGAACGCAGAGAGTAGACCACGCGCATCGCGCTGGCGCAAAAGCCCCCTACCCGATGCCAAACACCGAGCGCAGGTGCGGGTTCAGGAAGCGACCGGCCGGGTCCAGATCGGCATGCAGCCGCAGAAAGTCATGCCAGCGCGGGTACAACATCTCGAGATCGGCCGCGGTGCGGGTATGGACCTTGCCCCAGTGGGGACGGCCCTCCGCCTCGACGAAGATCCGCTCGATATCGGCGAAGAAGTCCGCATACGGTAGGCGCGCGTCCTGGTGGATGGAGATCGTCACCGTCTCGCGTGCGTAGGCCGGACTTAGCCACGAGTCATCGGCCGCCAGAGTACGATACTCCACCGGCCAGCGCACGTCGGGATGATAGCGGCGCATCCGGTCCCGCACCGCCGCAAAGCAGGCGGGGCCGCGCTCGGCCGGCACAGCATACTCCATTTCATTGAACAGGCGGGAGCGGATCGAGGGAATGACGCGTGCGCTCCAGCCGGTGCGCCGGCGCGTCGCCGGGGAGCGTACGGCGGCCAGCGGCCCGGCGGGAGTGCCCATCACCAGGTCGGCGGCGCTGGGCTCGGCGGGCAGGTCCGTCGGGTTCAGTGTCTTGCATTCGGTGGTGTCGCTCTCAGGGAACCAGAAGAACTCGTAGCGCACATTCTCGGCGATGCGCGCGGCCAGCCGGTCCTGAGTCTCAGCTACCGGCTCCTGCCATACCTGCTCGAGCAGGCGATACGCGGGCACCAATTGCAGCGTCAGGGTGCTGAACACACCGAGCATCCCCAGTGATACCCGCGCCGCGTGCAGATGGTCCGGATGGTGCGGCTCATCCCAGGCAACGACCTCGCCCGAGGCCGTCACCAGCCTCAGCCCGATCACTTGCGTGGCGACATTGCCCAATGACCGGCCGGTGCCGTGCGTGCCGGTGGAGACCGCTCCGGCAATCGACTGCACGTCGACGTCACCAAGGTTCGGCATCGCCAAGCCGGCGTCGAACAGCAAATCGCCGAGCGCGTGCAGCTTGGTGCCGGCCCGAACCGTAGCTGTCTGGGCGCCGGCATCGACCTGTTCCAGGCCGCTCCAGCGGTCAAGCGACAGCAGCAGGCCATCGGTGGCTGCCAGCGGTGTAAATGAGTGACCGGTTCCCACCACACGCACCGCGGCGGCAGCGGACCCGGCGCGTCGCACCATGTCCTGAATCGCCGACTCGCTGTCCGGCTGCTCCACCCACCGTGGTGACGCGGCAACGGAACCAGACCAGTTCGTCCACTGTGGCAATGGAAGTGGCCTCCTCCTGCAAGGCTGCGCCGGTTCGCGCCGGAACATCGGAGCCCAATGGCGGCTCCCGACGGCATCACTCTACGCGATGCGGCATGGTGCTTGTGCGGTGGGGCGGGCGGAGCACATGGCGGCCCGAGCCCGATCTGTCAGCGGTTTGTCATCGGTTGGCACTACAGCTTCCGGCCGGTCCCACCGATGATCAAGGTGGGCCAGGGAGCCCGGCGCGCACTTCGCGGCCCGTGCCGCTTCCCTCTCTGGTCAGGCGATGCGGTATCGTGCGGTCGCTGCCGGAGCGCCACCGCTCTGTTGCCAGCCCGAACCGCATGTCACACACTCTGGGCCGCGTCCGAAGGTGCCTCGTGGCTGCACATGACCGGCTAACGCTCGCCGCCTCGGCAGACGCCGATGATGCCTGTCCGTTGCTGCGCTCGGCCCACCTGCCGGCGCTGTTCACGGATGAGCGCGGCGTCGTCCTGCGCGCGTCGGCGGCGGCAAACAAGCTGCTAGGCGATGTCCGTAATGCTCCCGGACAAACGGTGAGCACACTACTGCCGTTCGTCACGCCGCCAGGCGCCGGGGAGGTGCAGTACTGGCAAGGTTCGGTGGCGCTTCACGACGCACCACCGCTACATCTCGACGTGACGGGCACACCGCTCAGCTGCCGCCCGGCCGGCGGACACCTCTACATCCTGCATGACACATCACCGTTCGCAGAGATCGACCGCATCAAGGAACAGTTCCTGTTCAACGTCGCCCATGAACTGCGTGGCCCGCTGGCCGTGCTTGATAACGCGCTGGAGATCCTCGGAGACAGCTATGCCGAGCTTTCGGCCGTTGAGATGCGGCGGTTGATCACCTCGGCACGGCACACCGCTGCGCGGCTGCGGGCCTTGATGGATGACTTGCTCAGCGCCGGGGCGATTCAAGCTGGACGGTTTGTGGTCAGGGCGCGGCCGGAGACGGTGCAGCGCTTGATCGACGAAGGGCTCGCGGCGGCGGCCGCCACCATCGAAGCCCGCCAGCAGGCGGTGGAACAACAGATCGCTGACGGGCTGCCACTGGTGCGCGCCGACGTCCCGGCAATTGCCCGGGTGTTCGCGAATCTGCTGAGCAACGCCGCCAAGTACAGCCCCGAGGGCGCAACCGTGGTCGTGCGTGCAGTGGCTGCGGGCACGTTCGTGCGGTTCTCGGTGGAGGACACCGGACCTGGTATCCCGGTGGCCCAACAGGAGGGATTATTCGACCGGTTCTACCGCTCACGCGCAGGAAATGAGCCACCCGGCATCGGCCTTGGGCTGGCGATTGCCAGAGGGGTAGTTGAGGCGCATGGCGGAACCATCGATGTGGAACGGGACCGCCCGCAGGGCGCCTGCGTCTGGTTCACACTGCCGCTAGCATGAGAGACGCCATGAAGCTGCTGGTGGTGGATGACGATCGCGACCTGGTGGAGCTGCTGGACTTCGTGTTGCGGCGGGCGGGGTTCACCGTGATCGCTGCTCACGACGCGCCTACCGCGCGCCAGACGATGCGCACCGAGCGACCGGACCTGGTGGTGCTGGATATCAATCTGGGCCGGTGGAACGGTATCGAGTTAATCGCCGACCTGCGCCGCGAGCGTGACGTGCCGGTAGTGCTGCTCACCGGGCGCGACAGCGAGGAGGACAAAGTCGCTGGGCTGGAAGCCGGTGCAGACGACTACATCACCAAGCCGTTTGCCCATCGTGAGCTGGTCGCCCGCATCCGGGCCATGCTGCGCCGTTACGGCCGGCAACCACAGGCCGAGCGGCCGGCAGCGGAACGGCTTCAGGTCGGTCCGGTCACCCTCGATACTCAGACACATACCGCGTCAAAGGAAGGCGCCGCGCTGAACCTGACCGTGACGGAGTTCCGGCTGTTGCACTATCTGATGCGGCATGCCGGGACGGTGGTTCCGACGGCAGACATGCTGCGGCATGTCTGGGGCTACGATGACCCGGCGGGGAGTGATGTGGTACGGGTCACGGTGTTTCGGCTGCGGCGCAAGCTCGAGGATGATCCCGCCGATCCGAAGCTCATCCAGACCGTGCCGGGTGTGGGTGTGCTCCTGCACCGGCGACCGGAGGTGCAGCCACCGGCTGTAACGTAAATGTTCTGTTGATAGTGGTAGCGTAACAGCTTTGTTACGATGCAGGTAACGGCAACGTAATGGGATCGCTCTCCATAATGTGACCAGCAGAATCGACGCGCTGGTCAAGAGGAGAGTCGCCGAACGTGTGGGAGTTTCTGACCCGCGTCGACTTGTTTGGGGGGCTCGCCCCGGAGACGCTGAAGCTGCTGGAGCCGGGAACGCAGGTGCGATCCTTTGCCCGTGGCAGCCGGCTGTTTGTCCAGGGCGGGGAGCATGCCGCGCTGTACGTGATCGTCACGGGACAGGTCCGCACAGAGCGGCGGCATCCGGATATCAGGGGGGCCGTGGTGCTCGCTGAACTCGGGCCGGGTGAGGTGGTGGGGGCACAGGGGATCCTGGACGGCATGCCCTGCACGCACACCGCCGTTGTCACCGACCCGACCGAGGCGGTTGAGGTACCGGCCGGTTCCATGGCCCGTCTGCTCGCTCATCCCTCGGCCCGGTCACGCCGGCTCATGGACACCTTCAGCTCACGGCTGCAGCCACAGGGCATGTTCGCGCTGGGGCGTCAGCCGTTACAGGACGGGTGAGACATGGAATTGCGCCGGTACCTGGGTGTGTTCTGGCGGTGGTCGTGGCTGATCATCCTCGGGACGGTACTGTCGGCGGGAGCCATGTACGCGCTGACGCGCGGCCAGGCCAAGATGTACGCCGCCTCCGCCACGATCCTGGTCAACCAGGCAACCGAGGCCACCGGTCCGACCTACAACGACGTGCTCGCCAACCAGCAGCTGACGAAGACCTACACCCGTCTGGTCACCTCCGGGCCGGTGCTCGAGCGGGTAGGCGCCGCGTACGGCTTGTCCTATGACAATCTCGAGAAGATCGTCTCGGCCGAGGCCGGCCGCGAGACGCAGTTGATCGACATCACCGTCAAGCACCGCGATCCACAAATCGCCGCCCAGATCGCGAACGACATCGCCCGGGCCTTCTCTGAGCAGGTGCGCCAATCGCAGCTCGGCCAGCTCGCCTCCGCCGAGGCCGACCTGGAGAAGCAGGTGCAGTCGACCCAGGCTACCATCGACGAACGGCAGGCACTGGTTCGCCGCCTGTCCACACCGAACCAGCCGGACCTGTCCGAGGCCGAGCGCACACAGCGCCTGGCCGACGCCCAGGTCCAGGTGACCGTCCTGCGCGAGGGGCTGAACTCGTTGCTCCGCCAGTTGCAGGACCTGCGCATCAATCTGGCCCGCACCATCAATAGCGTCACACTGGCGGATCCGGCGCGTGTGCCGGTGCAGCCGGTGAGCCCGCGGCCGCTGCTGAACACCGCGCTTGGCGCGTTCCTGGGACTGCTGCTGTTCGCTGGTATCGTCGCGCTGATCGAGTACCTCGACGACACGGTCAAGACTGCGGAGGACGTGGAGCGAGCAGCCGGCACCGCGCTCTTGGGCACGGTCGCCCGCTTTGGCGCCCGCTGGTGGCGGCCCGGCGCCAAGAAGGATCAGGCGCCGCTCGTCTCTATCTCCGATCGCTGGTCGCCCGCCGCCGAGGCGTACCGCATGCTCCGCACCAACATCGAGTTTGCCCGGGCAGGACGTGACCAGCGGGTGATGCTCGTCACCAGCGCACGCGCCGGCGAGGGAAAGAGCACGACCGCCTCCAACCTGGCGGTCATGCTGGCCCAGACCGGGCGCACGGTGGTGTTGGTGGATGCCGACTTGCGCCGCCCCACGCTGAGCGAGGTATTCGATGTGCCTAACGGCACCGGTCTATCGACGCTGTTCGTGATCGATGACCCGGACCCGGTGCGTTTCCTCCGCCCCACCGCAGCCGAAGGCCTGATGCTGCTGCCCAGCGGGCCGATTCCGCCCAACCCCGCCGAGTTACTGGCTTCGGAGCGCATGGCTCATATCGTTGAAGATCTCAAGCTGCACGCCGACTTCGTCATTTTCGACAGCGCGCCGCTGCTGGAGGTCGCCGACACCTCTGCCCTGGCCGCGCAGGTTGATGGCGTCGTGATCGTCGTAGACTCCGGCCGCACGCGCGGCAGCGTCGTCGAGAGCGCCGTCGATGTCCTGGAGCGGGTGCAGGCCAATCTCTGGGGTATCATCCTGAACAAGCTTAGCCGGGCGCACGCTGGGGCCTACTACCGTGGCTACCGTTATTCCGGCCAGCCGGACGGTGACCACACGAGCCACAGCAGCCGCCCCGAGGTGGCGTAAGCGAAAGGGGTTGCCGTGAAGACCGCCTCTCAGCAGACGGATGACCGCGCCCAGGAGCGGAAGGCGCTCCGGCATCACGGCTCTCCCAGCACGAGGCCTGCCATGCAACAGAGCACGATCGTGCCGTTTCCCGGCACGGAAGATCGGTTTGGCGGCCAAGGCGCCCGTCGGGTCTACGCCTTCGCCAAGCGATCCTTCGACATTCTGTTTGCGCTGGCATTCATCCTCATGACGCTGCCGGTCTGGATCGCCATTGCCGTCGCCATCAAGCTCAGCTCGCCCGGGCCCGTGTTCTTCGCCCAGCCACGTGTCGGCCGCAACGCCCAGGTGTTCCGCTGCCTCAAGTTCCGCACCATGCGCCCCGATGCCGAAGCGATGCTCAAAGACTCAGCGCTGGCCGCCGAGTTCGAGAAGTCATGGAAGCTGCAGAACGACCCGCGGATCACGCCGATTGGCCGCATCCTGCGGAAGACCTCGCTCGATGAGCTGCCACAGCTCCTCAACGTGCTCAAGGGCGAGATGAGCGTCGTTGGTCCGCGGCCGGTCCAGGTGCGTGAGCTGGCCGAGCGCTTCGGCCCGTGGGGTCCGACCGTCGCATCCGTCCGTCCGGGTCTCACGTCACTGTGGTCGGTCTCGGGCCGGTCAGCGCTGTCGTACCCGGAGCGCGTCCGGCTGGAAGTGGAGTACGTGCGCCGCCGCTCGTTCTGGTTTGATCTCAAACTGGTGCTGCTGACCGTGCCTGCCGTGATCAAGGGCTCGGGTGCGGTATAGCCGGTCCTTCAGCCGGCGGTCTCCCGCGGATTAGGTGCGATCCCCCTACGCACTCGGGCCGCGACGCTCGATACTGAAATCAGACGGCACACCCGCCCTGCGGGATGACCGCACGGCCTGGTCACCGCAAAGGAGCGGTAGGCGGAAGCGGGCGGGCGGTTGCCGGCCCCTCGTGAGGGACATCCAGCATGAATATCTCGGTCATTGCCCTGGGCAAGATGGGTTTGCCCGTCGCCGCGATCTGGGCTGCCAAGGGGCACCAGGTTACCGGTTGTGACATCAATCCCCATCTCGTTGCGCTCACCAACCAGGGTATCAGCCACATTACCCACGAGCCGGGACTGGCGGAACGGCTGCCGGAGCTGGTGCGAGCCGGCCGGCTGCGTGCCACCACCGACACCGCCACCGGTGTGGCGGACGCGGACCTGATCATTGTGCTGGTGCCGCTGGATGTGGATCCCGTTGACCACCGCCCGGACTTCCATGGCATGGATGCCGCCTTCAGCGCCATCGCCACCGGCATGAAGCCGGGTGCATTGGTGGTACTGGAGACAACAGTGCCGGTGGGTACCACGCGCGGCCGGTTCCTGCCCGTGCTCGAGGCGGGTGGCCGCCGCGTCGGGGTTGACTTCTATATGGCCTTCAGCCCGGAACGGCTCCAATCCAGCCGCATCGAGCGGGACCTGCACACCTATCCCCGCGTGGTCGGCGGCATTGAGCCGCACTCCGGGGAGATGGCGGCGACGTTCTACGGCGAGAATTTCGATGTTCCGGTGTTCAATCTCGCCTCAGCGGAAGCAGCGGAGTTCTGTAAGCTGGCGGAGTCCGTCTACCGAGACGTTAACATCGCCCTGGCCAACGAGCTGGCGCTGTACGCCGGTGCGCACGGCATCGACTTTCAGCAGATCATTCCAGCCGCCAACTCGCAGCCGCAATCGCACCTGCACAAGCCGGGCCTGGGCGTGGGTGGCCACTGCATCCCCGTCTATCCCTATTTCATGCTGCACGATGCCGAGGGCGCCGCGCTCACCGCGCAGGCCCGCGCCACCAACGATGGCATGCAGCGCGCCGGCGTAGACCGCATCGAGGAGTCGTTGGGCGGGCTGCAGGATGCCCGCGTGCTGCTGTGCGGTGTCACCTACCGGCCAGGGGTCAAAGAGGTATCCCACTCGCCCATGCTCGACATGGCGCGCGAGCTCCGCACCCGCGGCGCCGTGGTGGGCGGCCATGACCCGCTGCTCACTACCGAAGAGATCGCCGCGCTGGGCATGATCCCCGCCGCACCGGACGGCTCCTGGCCCGCCGATGCCGCAGTCATTCACACCAACGATCCGTACTACCGCACCTTCGACCCGCGCGCCATTCCCGGGCTACGGGTGGTGCTGGACGGTGGCGCGGCGCTCGACCCCGCCCTGGTGGCGGATGCAGGCGCGACCTACCTGGGCATCGGCCGTCCGGCTGTCCCAGCGCGCACCACGCAGGAGGCAACGCGATGATCCGCGTTGGCATCGTTGGCTGCGGTTACTGGGGGCCGCTGCACGTTCGGGTGTTCGGTCAGGCCGGTGACGCCGCAGTCACCTGGGCCTGCGACCTCAACCCCAACCGGTTGGAGCACATCGCCGCGCAGTACCCAGAGGTGCGCACCACGCGCGACCTGAATGAGTTGCTGGCAGCGGATATCGACGCGGTGGTGATCGCCACGCCGGCCGGCACGCACGCGCCGCTCGCCATCCGGGCAATGGAAGCGGGCAAGCACGTGCTCGTCGAAAAGCCGCTCGCCACCAGCACGAGTGAGGCACACGCGATGCTGGCCACGGCGGCTCGCACCGACCGCCGGCTGATGGTGGGACACACCTTCATCTACCATGCCGCCGTCCGCACGCTGCGCGACCTGATCCATGGCGGTGAGTTGGGCGAGCTGTACTACCTTGACTCCAAGCGCGTGAACCTGGGCCTGCACCGCAAAGATGTGGATGTCACCTGGGACCTGGCGTCCCATGATGTGGCAATCCTACGCTACCTGCTGGGTGAGGACCCGTCTGCTGTGGCCGCCACGGGGGCTGCCTTCCACAACCCGGAGGTCCCGGAGCTCGCCTACCTGCAATTCTCGTATCCATCAGGTGTGCTCGCCAACTTGCACGTCAGCTGGCTGGACCCCCTCAAAGTGCGGCAGATGACCATCGTCGGCAGCCGCCGCATGGTGGTGTGGGATGATGTCGCCACGGACGGTAAGCTCAAGCTGTTCGACAAAGGGATGGCGCGGGCGCCGTATTATGACGACTTCGGCCAGTGGCAGGTCGCTTACCGCTCTGGCGACGGCCAGGACGTGCCGTTTGACTTCGCCGAGCCGCTGAAGCTAGAGGCTCAGGAGTTCCTGTCCGCCATACAGGCACGACGCGAGCCGCTGACCGGAGGCGCCGAGGGTCTGGCCGTGGTGCAGGCGCTGGAGAACGCGGCGCGGGTGATGCATGTCCAGCGCGCTTTGGCGCTGCCGCGCGCCGGGTAGGGAACACTGCGGGGAGCAGCAGACGGATGCAGGTGCGAGCGGCAACGACGGCCTTACCGACACGCTGGGGCGGCAAGCAGAGCTGCGCCCCATTGAGCCCGGCTACCACGTGGGGCGAGGTGGAATAGCAGCATGCCCGATCTGCTGATCGAGCACCCTCCTGGTTACGAGGCGGAGCGCCGCTACATCCACAAGGTGATCCTCGGCGAGTTTCTGGGGCTCACCTTTGCGGCGCGTCCGGCCCAGCGCGCCGATGTGTGCATCCGCGCGGAGTCAGGCTGTGGTGAACTGACGCTGCCGGACCAGCTATTCCAGACGCCGGCGCCGCAGTGGCTGACGCGCGCATCGTTGCCGCGGCTTCCCTTACCGAGCATTGACAGCCCCAACTGCGAGGGTGAGCGCGCGATCCCCGTTATCTATGGCACCGGCGGTCCGGCGATCAGCCGCTCCGGCAACGCCATCAAACTGTCTATTGACGTCTTTGGCTCGGCCTTCTTCATGCTCACACGGTATGAGGAGGCCATTACCGGCGGCCCGCGCGATGAGCACGGTTCGTTTCCTGATGAGGCTGCCCTCGCTGTGCGCGAGCGGTTCGCACACCGTCCCATTGTCAATGAGTATGCGGCGTTGCTCGAGCGGGCCCTGCAGCTCCTATGGCCGGGGTTGCCGCGGGCCAAGCGATCATTTCGCGTTCTGCTGACACACGATGTTGACTGGCCCCTGGCGACGGCCGGCCGGCTGTGGCCCCGCGTCGCCCGCCAGATGGTGATTGACACACTCCAGCGCCACAATCTGCAGGGCGCGGCCATGCGCCTGCACTCCTACCGCCGTACCCGTGCAGGCGACGACGACGCCGACATGTGGAACACCTTTGACTTCATCATGTCCAGCGCAGAAGAGGCGGGACTGCGGGCGGCATTCTATCTGATTCCAGAGCGGCTGGCTGGGAAGCTGGACGGCTCCTGCGCTATCAACCACCCGTTCATCCGCCGGTTGATCCGGCAGATCGACGCGCGGGGACATGAGTTAGGACTGCACACCAGCTACGAGGCGCACCGCGATCCGGCCTTGATCGCCCGGCAACTGGCCCAGCTGCGGGCCGTGCTGAACGCGGAGGGCGTGGAGCAGCAGATTCTCGGTGGGCGGCAGCACTACCTCCGCTGGCTCAATCCTGAGACCTGGCAAGGCTGGGACAGCGCCGGGCTCAGCTATGACTCATCCGTCGGTTATGTCCGCCATACCGGTTTCCGGGCCGGCACCTGCTTTGAATACCCCGTGTTTAATCTGCGCCGCCGCCAACCGTTGCGCCTGCGTGAGCGACCGCTCGTGGCGATGGAAGAAGCGGCGCTGATCGAGCATGCATACCGGTATGAGCGCGTCGCTGAGGGCATCATCGGGCTGAGCCGAACGGTGCGCCGCTTCGGTGGCGACTTCGTCCTGCTGTGGCACAATAACTGGCTCGCACAGGATGTCGAGCGGCTGTGCTTCCGCAGTGTGCTGGCCGAGATCTCGGGTGGCCGCGGCTGGTAGCCGCTGCAGCGCAAGGACGCCAACGGCATGAAGCGCGCGGTGTTCGTCTCGGTGCACTACTGGGGATCCAAGCGCAAGGCCGGCTTTCACTGGCTGGCCGATGCGCTGTGGCGGGACGGCTGGGATGTCACCTTCGTCACCGCTGCGGTGTCCTGGCTGTCGGTGCTGCGCCGTGACCATCGGATGGACTACGATCTGCGCTCCGAGGCGAACCGCCTGATAACGGCGCGGGAGCGGCTGCACAGCTATGTCTGGTTCACCCCCTTCCATCCAGTCAATCTGCGCCGGCCACTGCTCAACACGCTCAGCCGCCCGGTCTTTGGTCGCTATGGCGCCCTCGGCATCGGTGCGCTGACCCCCAAGGTCCGTCAGGCCGATCTGTTCGTGTTCGAGAGTACAGCCGGGCTGCTGCTGTTTGACCGCTTTCGCAAGCTGAATCCACGCGCGCGCACGGTGTATCGGGTCTCTGACGACCTGCGCCTGCTCAAAGTCCACCCCGTGATCGTGGCAGCAGAACGGCGGCTGGCGCCACGGTTTGACCTCGTCAGCGTCCCCAGCGAGCCGATGCAATCCCTGTTTCCAGGGCTACGGCAGGTTCGTGTCCACCGCCACGGCATCCGCACCGAGCTGTTCGACCGTCCGTGGCCGAATCCCTATCCTCGGCCTCAAACCACCAACGTGGTGTTCGCTGGGATGCCGCCGTTCGATACTGCCTTCCTCGTGCGGGCAGCGCGGATGTTCCCTGGGTGGCAATGGCACATCATCGGCCCGTTGCCCGGGCTGCCATCTGGGCCCAGCATCCATGCCTATGGCGAGAAGCCGTTTGAAGAGACCGTGCCGTTCCTTGTCCACGCGGATATCGGCCTGCACACGCCAACTTGGGACCCGGGCGTTGAATCGCGCAAGGACAGTCTGAAGGTCATACAGTACACGTACTGCCAGTTGCCGATCATTGCACCAGACTTCATGCAGGCGACGCGATCCAATGTGTTTGCCTACCGGCCGGATGATGACGAGAGTATCCAGGCGGCGCTTTTGGCCGCGCGGGCTTGCGAACGCGCCACCATCACGCGGGACGGTATCTACTCCTGGGACGGCCTGGCACGGGAACTGGCGGGCGAGCCGGCCAAGGAACAGGCAGGCGCGGCATGAGACGGCTGCTTGACCCATTGCTGATTGGTGCGCTGGCCCTCACCGGCCAGGCGGGGCTGTGGTACTTCGGTATGCCGGAGACACCGTCTATCCCGGGCGCGGCGCCACGCTTTGTGGACGCCGGATCGTTCATGACATTCTCCATTTTTGCCGCGGTCTTCCTATGGGCCATCTTCTGCGGCAAAGTGCTGGCCCGGGGCGTGATGGACGGGCAGGAGCGCACCCACGCCCGCCGCCGCCGGCGGCTGCGCCACGCGATGTCGATGGCGCCTGACCCTGACCGGCAGCAGCGCGTGCTCACCGCGCTCACCCAGGAACGCTTTGCCTACCTGCAGCGCGTGGCAAAGGCCGCCGCGTTCTTCGCCTTGCTCGGCGAACTGCTGTACGTGCGGCAGTTGCTCTCCAATCCGTCAATCATTATCAACGCCTTCACCAGTGGCTCATTCACCAACATCGGCGAGCATGCCGCCGGCGACCGGCTGGTTGGGCTGTCATCGCTCAACAACCTGTTCGTCGTGCCGGTGGCCAGCTTTGCGCTGATGTATTTCTCGCAGGAAGCCACCCCGGAGCAACGGGCGCGTGCTCGCCGCTGGCTGACCGGCATCGGCGCCACGGTGTTGTTGCATGCTTTCCTGTTTGTTGGGCGTCAGGCGTTCGTCTCCATGCTCCTGATCATCGCCGGAGCCTTTCTCTACTCCGGCGTCAAGAAGTCGCGCACATTCTGGAAAATGGCTGCCTTGCTGGCGGTGCTGCTGGCATTCCTGGTATGGATGGGCGAGACGCTGCGCGCCGGCTCCTACTACGCGCATGACCGCAACACCGGCCTGTTCTCGGCCGAGACGCAGGACTACGTGCTGCACCGGCTCGTGGAGGGCTACTTCGCTGCCGACTTCAACAACGCGCTGGTGCTCTTGAGCTGCGAATCGCCGCGCGATTGGATCGGCAGCACGATGTGGGCGTCTCCTGCCGCCCAGTTCGGCTATACCAGCACCGATTACGCCACCTGCTCTCGCTGGGTGAGCCAGTTTGGCACACTTAACGTCGTTGGTAGCTGGTGGTGGGACGCCGAATGGTGGGGACTGCTGTTCGCCCTGGCATGCGGGCTGTGGCTGGGCGCCTCCTCTGCGGCGGCACTGCGCAGCAGCGGCCCGCCGGGCTTTGCCGCGGTGGTGTATCTGCTCACCTTCCCCGGCGTTATCTCGCTCACGCGCATCAACTACTTCGGCGAGACGATCTTCGTTGCGCCGGTGCTGTTCATGTGGGCCGCCTGGGTGCTGCGTCCGCAACCGAACGCCGGTCGCCGCCGCCGCCGCACCCCGCGCCGGAGACACCAGCACCCAGCGGGACTGCCGGCCAGGTTGGGCATCGCGACGCGGGTGGTTCCGTTCCGTGGCGCCGGGGAGGGTCGGTGATGGACAGCAGCCCGTTCCAGGTGGCCGTCAACGGCCGGTTTATGCGCCAGCCGTTTACCGGAGTGCAGCGCTACGCCTGGGAGCTGAGCCGCCGGCTGCCTGTTTCCCAAGTGATTGCCCCCGGCCCGCCCTTGCCACCGTATGCCGCGATTGGCCGGCCGGTCACCATCCGGCCGGGACTGCGCCGGTTACCGGGCCACGCCTGGGAGCAGTCTGTGCTGCCTCGCGCGCTCTCCCGCAACCAGCTCCTGTGGTCACCCGGCGGCAGCGGTCCGCTGGCCGTGCGGCGGCAGGTACTGACCATCCACGACGCCGCCCATCTGGAGCACCCCGAGTGGTACAGCCGGTCGTTTTCGCTGTGGTACCGGGCCCTGTTGCCGGTGCTGGCACGCAGAGTCCGCCGGGTGCTGACGGTGTCCGCGTTCTCGCGGATGCGCCTGGCGGCGGCGTTGCGCCTGAATCCCGAGCGGATCGCGGTCACGCCGCTCGCCGCCGACCCGCGCTTCCGGGTGAAGCAGCCTGAGGCGGTTGCGGCCGGGCTGCACGAGCTCGGCGTCAGCGGACCATACGTGCTGGCGGTGGCGGCACTGTCTGCGCGCAAGAACTTCGAACGGCTCTACCGGGCGTGGGAAGTGGTCGCGCCGGGCCTCGAGGGCACGCGGTTGGTCGTCGTTGGCAAGACCGGCCTGGCATTCTCCAACATCAGCGACCGCGGCCGTCTGCCTTCCCACACGCAGGTGTTCCAGCATGTCGAGGATGAACAGCTAGTTGACCTGTACAACGGCGCCACGGCGTTTGTCTTTCCGTCGCTTTACGAAGGCTTTGGATTGCCCGTTCTGGAGGCGATGGCCTGTGGCACGCCGGTGATCACATCGGACATCACATCGCTGCCTGAGGTGGCCGGGGATGCGGCCCTGCTGGTCGACCCATACGACACCGGTGCCATCGCAGACGCGCTGCAGCGTCTTGCAGGCGATACCGCGTTACAGGCGCACCTCACAGGTGCGGGGCTGCACCGGGCTGCCCAGTTTTCCTGGGAGCGCACCGCCGCGCGCACGTGGGAACTGCTGGCCGAGGCAGCAGGCCAGTTCACGGCTACAGGGGAGCACGCCGCATGAAGGTGCTGTACATGATCACACGGGCCGAGTACGGCGGGGGGCAGGTACACGTCCTGGACCTGTTGCGCGGGTTCCGCGCCCGCCTCGATGTCGCAGTGGCTACCGGCGAAGAGGAGTACCTGACGCGCGAGGCCGCGGCACTGGGCGTGCCGGTGTTCGTGCTCCCGCATCTCGTACATCCCATCAGCCCGGCGAATGATGTGCGCGCACTGCGCGAGACCCTGGCGTTGCTGCGACGCTGGCGGCCGGACCTGTTGCACGCGCACACCTCCAAAGCAGGCATCATCGGCCGGGCGGCAGCGCGGATGTCCGGCGTTCCCTCTGTGTTCACAGCGCACACCTGGGCCTTCGCCGAAGGGATGAGCCGCCGACGGCGGGCCGTGGGCATCGTTGCCGAGGCCACAATGGCGCTGCCCTCCGCCCAGATCATCAACGTCTCCACCGCCAATCGCGACCTGGCGCTGCGGTACCATATCGCCCGCCGGCATAAGCTTCAGGTCATCCACAACGGCGTAGCTGACTGTCCAGAGCGAGCACAGCCCGAACGCGGTACCGAGCCGCGCGTCGTGATGGTGGCGCGTTTCGCCGAGCAAAAGGACCAGACCTTGCTGGTGCGCGCCTTCGCCCGCGCGCACGCTCCTGGCAGACTCCAGTTCATCGGAGATGGCCCCATACGTCCCCAGGTGGAGGCTGAGGTCGAGCGGCTGGGCCTGTCCGCGCGTGTGGACTTTCTCGGCGCCCGCGGGGATGTCACGGCGCTGCTGGCGCAGGCACACTGCTTTGCATTGGCCACCAACTGGGAGGGATTCCCGCTCACGATTCTGGAGGCGATGCGCGCCGGACTACCGGTGATCGCCACCGCCGTGGGCGGCAACGCCGAAGCAGTGGACGACGGCGCCACCGGGTTCCTGGTACCCCACGGTGATCAGGAGGCCCTGGCAGAGCGGCTGCACCAGCTGCTGACCGATCCCAAATTGCGTGGCCGGATGGGCGCCGCCGGGCGTGCCCGCTATGAGCAGCACTTCACCCTTGATTCTCAGCTCGAGCGCACGTATGCCGTCTACCAGCAGGCCATCGGTAACCGGACCATGTCCCCACCTCACACCGTGGATGCCAGCATCCGCGCGGCGTGACGGTAGCGGCGCTACCGTACCAGGAGCGACCGGCCGCCACCAAGCAATGACCGGCCAATCGGGACCGGCGTTTCGCGTCCGGACGGCCGCCGTCGCTTTGTGCCGGTCTGACCTGCCGGGACAGTGCGGCGCGCCCCTAGCCGGAGGCGCGCCGTAGGTCACCGATCGGTGCGAGCAGCGGTCAGCGGCGCGGCTCTGGGGTGAGTACCGGCGTTGGGGTAAGCGCAGGGCCGGTGGTGGTCCGGCCAGAGCCGGCCGGCGAGGGCGTCGCGGTGGGCTGAGGTGTTGAGCTGGGCGGCGGCGCCGCACCGGTGATGCTGATGGTGAATGGGCGGCGCATCAGGTGGTGGCTGTCCACCCCCCACACACCCTTCGCGTAGTAGATGTAGCCTGTCGCGTTAGATGTGCGGCTTGTGGTCTCCGTGTGCGAGATCAGGCTGAGATAGCCGTACCACACATCACCCTTCTCCACCTGGCTGTTGAGCTGCGGATAGTACAGCGGAATCAGCTTCGGCGCATCAAAGTGAATAGCGTCGCTGGAGGTGGTGATATAGAAGCCATCGTTGGTGGTAAATGTCAGCAGGTACTTCTTCAGATAGGTGTTGTAGCTGACGCCCGGGTTGGAGATGTACACTGAGCGGTCAACCGGCGCCGGCCGCTCCAGGATCGGCTGGCTATCACCACCGATACCTGGGGTCGAGAAGCTGCCATTGGACCACTTCTGCCAGGCGGAGGCCTGGGTCATCTGGCTGAAAGGCGCCCGGGCCAGATGCATGGTGTCCGGATACTTATCGTTCCAGTCCGTGAAGTACACGTAGACGTATTCGCCGACACGCACTGCCGATGGCTGACCCGCACCTGAAGGTCGGGTCTTGGCGCACGAGTCGGAGGCGTTGCGGCCGGTGATGACGCGGCCCTTGCGCTGCCAGGTCGTGCCGCCGTCAGTCGAGGTCGCGACACCAATTGAGGCGGTGTAGTTGTGGCGGTCGCACATCTCCGCATGATAGAAACCGACCAGCTCGCCTGAGGGGCCGGGCATCACGGTGCCGAAGGCGGCATACTCGCTGTCAAAACCCGAGCCGGACGGCATCAGTTGGGCCACCGGCGCCCCGTTGGTCGTCGCCAGCGGCTGCAAAGAGTCGAGGGACGATCCCTTGAAGACGTAGCCACGCACCTCGGATGAGAAGAACAGCGCCACCTGATTCGGCCCGGTCCACACCATCGAGGTATGCGTATCTGGCAACGAGCCGAGCTGTGTGTCTGGAGGCAGCCCCCACTGCTCCGCGCCCAGCTCCACCCGGAAATCCACCGGGCCGCTAACGGGCGCCGGGGTCGCGGTGGGTTGCGGCGTCGATGTCGGTGCAGGCGTGCTACCACGACCGCTACCGTTGCCACTACCGGTGATCGTGAACGTTGCCGAGGCCGAGTCCGCACCTACCGTCACCGTGACAGTGTACGCACCCGCGGGCAGGCTTGGGACGGTCACGGTGGCCCGGATCGCCCCACTGCGCGTGGAGTACACTCGCGGAAAGGCGGCCGCCGTACCCTGCCACGTCACAAAACCGGGCGTGCTGGCTGTGAAGTTTCGGCCATCAATCGTGATTCCCGAGCCGGCAGCGCCGGACGCTGGCGTGAGTGCGATGCTGGGGGCGGCCGCGGCAACGGCCCAGCGCGGAAGCGCTGCTAGTGCCACCAGCGTGGCAATAACCGTCAGACGAAGCCAGGGGCGGGACGGGCGCGCGGCACTAGGGGCTCCCTTGAGCCGGTTCATGAATCACCTCGGCGAGCGCGAGGTGACACGGCCAGCTTTCGGCGGCGCGCGCTCCTCGCATGAATTCGGCAGCCCGGCTGTCCGGCGCAACCAGCGCGGGACCCGTGGCTTTGCGTCCCCGCCTTACGACGGGTTTGCCAGTTCGTTCCTGCGGGCGATGGGCGCCTCCCTACGGGGATTTCGTGCTCTATTAGGGATTTCGACCGATGGGCACGTCTCCATAGCTACGCTGCCACGGGCGGCTGACCGGTCGGTACCATACTTTTGGGTTATCCCTTATTATCCGGATAGGTATTACACGATTTCGGTATAGTTTCGGTGTCCCACTCGCTGTGCGGGATCTGTGGCACAATACCGCCAAACCGAGAGGCGGAAGGTGGCGCAACGGCAGGCGGTGTCCGCGTGTGCCGGTGCGCTGCCGTCACTGCCGCCGTAAGGAGATGGGCCTGCATGACGCTCGAAGCTGAACGCGCCACCGGTGGCGGCCGTCTTTCCCAAACACCAGCCACGGAGCTGCTTTCCGCGTGGGCCCGCCGAGGGCATGCCAATCAGGGCGAGTCGGGCCCGCCGGCTGCTTCAGGCCTAATCGAGTTCGGTGGCGGCATCCCTGACCCAGAGACGCTGCCAAAAGACGCACTGCTGGCCGCGGCGGCGCGCGTGCTGGCGCAGGATGCCCCGGGAGCGCTGCGCTACGGCGGCGCACAGGGAGAAGAGCTGATGCGCCGCTGGCTGGCCGCGCGTCTGAATACCCAGGAGGATGCCGGCGCCGGACCAGAGAACTTTTTCCTGACCAGCGGCTCTGGCCAGGCCATCCAGATGGTAATCGCCGCCTTCAGCGATCCAGGCGACGTCGCGCTGGTTGAGCGCCCATCGTACCCCGGTTCGCTGCGCACGTTCCGCGCATATGGCGTCGAGCTAGCGGGTGTTGACATGGATGAGGAAGGCGTCGTCATTGATGCGCTGGAGCGCACGCTCACGACGCTGGCGGCAGCGGGCCGCACCCCCCGGCTGTTTTACACAATGCCCACGCTGCACAACCCTACCGGTATCACCACCACCATCCCGCGCCGCGAGGCCGTGGTCGAGCTGTGTGACCGCTTCGGCGTGCTGATCATGGAGGACGATGCC
Organism: Chloroflexota bacterium; assembly: GCA_963170165.1. GTDB lineage: Bacteria > Chloroflexota > Dehalococcoidia > CAUJGQ01 > CAUJGQ01 > CAUJGQ01. The sequence goes on from CAUJGQ010000011.1 coordinate 53,651, forward strand.
TACGGTGAGATCCGGTGTGAGGGCCGGCGGCCACCGTCCTACTACCGGCTCTCCGGGGGTCAAGGAGCGTTGCGCATCAGTACCGTGTCCAAGATGCTGGCAACCGGACTGCGCGTCGGCTGGGTCACCGGGCGCAAAGATCTGGTTGACTCCCTTACCCGGCTGCGGTTCGACGGCGGGCTCAGCCCCTTCCTGATCCGCACCGTCGCTGAGTTTTGTAGCTCCGGTGACCAGGATGCGCACCTGGAGCACATGATTCCGCTGTACCGAGAAAAGCGGGACCGCACCCTCGCCGCGCTCGCCGAACGCTGCGCAGGTCAGGCCACCTGGACCCACCCGGAAGGCGGCTTCTTCCTGTGGATGACGCTCGACCCGGCTATCAACCCCGCCAAGCTGCGTGAGTCAATGCAGAGCGAGAACGTCTTTGCCCGAACCGGGATGCAGTTCTTCCCGGATGGCGGCGGTGAACACAACCTGCGGCTGTGCTTCTCTACGCTGAGCGTCGCGGATATTGAAGAGGGGGTGCGCCGCCTGGGCCGCGCGCTCGATCAGGCGCGTTTCTAGCCCGCGCGGCCGGATAGACGGCAACGCCGGCTGCACAGCACGGGCCTGCACAGGCCACGTCCGTACCAGCCGGCGAGCGATACTACTTTGGAACGCGGGCTCAGGCCATGAGCCGCCAGACGGAGAGCACACCTGCGCCGATCGCACCCCACGCGCCGATGCCGGCTAGCGCCGCGATCATCATGCCCCTGGCGGCGTTGCCATCAGGCATCGCCAGCATGTCACTGTCCGGCGCGGGCGTCGCCATCACTTTGGCGATCAGCGCGCCGCTGTGCACCGGCTCCGGCTCAGGATCGTACTGGTAGGCGAGGTTGGACCGGCGAGACATGGCAGCCCCCCTTGCAGGCCTGCACACCCCATGCAGCTAACGAGAGTATCGTGCGCTCACGTTGCTCCTTTACCCACAACTTCGCCAAACCGACCCACAGGTCAGCCGGCCGGTAGGCTGGTCGCGAGATGGGGCGAGCATAGTGGTCTTCCCGATGGCCTGGCTATCGGGGAATTCCCTGATTGCCGCCGGAAACCGACCCGTTCGCCGGCGTCACGTAGGGGATTGCCCCTCGCGGGACGGGCGCCGGCGCCGTTCCCTGTTTGCGCGAACCCGGTACCATGGCAGCAGCGCCATTCGGTATCGAGGGGAGGTCCGCCGCCATGTCCGACGCGCACACCACCGAGGGCCGGCCGTCCCCCAAGGGTCTGGTGCTGGCGGGTGGCAAGGGTAGCCGCCTGCGACCGTTTACCTACACCGGTGCGAAGCAGCTCGTGCCGGTCGCCAACAAGCCGGTGCTGTTCTACGCGCTGGAGCAACTGGTCGCCGCCGGCGTAACCGACATCGGCGTGATCGTGGGGAGCACCGCCGCTCAGGTGCAGGAGGCGGCCGGCGATGGTGCGGCGTTCGGCGCCCGCATCACCTACCTGCACCAGCCGGAGCCGCTCGGCATCGCCCACGCGATTATCGTCGCCCGCGACTTCCTCGGCGACAGCCCGTTTGTGATGGTGCTGGGCGACAACTTCTTGCGCGGCGGGCTGACAAGCCTCGTTGACCGGTTCCGCCGGGGCCAGCCCGATGCCCAGGTCCACCTGCTGCGTGTCGCCCATCCAGAGAGCCTGGGCGTGGCCGTGGTAGATGCCGCCGGACGCCTGGTCCGGCTGGTGGAGAAGCCGCAGGAGTTCATCTCCGACCTTGGTGTTATCGGCGTCTACTGCTTCACCGCTGCCGTCCACGAGGTAGTCGCGCACCAACAGCCCTCGGCCCGGGGTGAATTGGAGATCACCGACGCCATCCAGGGGCTGGTAGACCGCGGACTCCGCGTTGATGCCCTGCCTATCGAGGACTACTGGATCGACACCGGCAAGATGAGCGACATGCTCGAGGCCAACCGCATCGTGCTGGAGACATTGCAGCCCCAGATCGCCGGCAACGTCGATACCGCGAGCACGATTTCCGGCCGGGTCGTTGTGGAGGCGGGCGCGCAGGTCGTGCACTCCACCATCGAGGGCCCGGCGATCATCGGTGCCGGTACGCTGGTGGAACGCAGCTATATCGGCCCGTTCACCAGCATCGCCCATGCCTGTCAGCTGTCGGACGCCGAGATCGCCGGCTCCATCGTCCTGGAGCGCACGGTGATTGACGGGGTACCCGGCCGGATTGAAGGCAGCCTCATCGGCCGCGACGTCACATTGCGCGGCGCTGCGCGGCGGCCGCGCGCCTACCGGCTGGTGCTGGGCGACCACTCGGAGGCACAGCTTCCATGAGACGGATCCTTGTGACCGGCGGCATGGGATTCATTGGCTCCGCCCTCGTTCGCCGCCTGCTGCGCGCCCACGCCGATGTCGAGGTGCTCAATCTCGACTTGCTCACCTACGCCGGCAACCCGGCCAACCTAGCTGACCTGGCCGCCGAGCCGCGCCATCGCTTCGTGCGTGGGGACATTCGCGACGGGCGGCTGATGGCCGAGCTGTGCCGCGGCTGCTGGGGGGTGGCTCACCTGGCTGCCGAAACCCATGTTGATCGCTCGCTGCTCGACGGCGCGGACTTCGTCACCTCCAACGTGCTGGGCACGTATGTCGTGCTGGCCACCGCGCGCGATGCCGGCGTTACGCGCGTGCTGGTGCAATCAACCGATGAGGTCTACGGACCAACCCCTGAAGGCATCGAGGTCCGCGAAGACGCCCCGCTGGCCCCACGCTCGCCGTACTCCGCCGCCAAGCTCGGTGGCGAGATGCAGGCGCGCGCCTTCTTTGTCAGTTTTGGCCTGCCCGTCGTCGTAGCGCGGGGCATGAACACGATCGGCCCGTACCAGTACCCCGAGAAGGCCGTGCCGTTGTTCACCATCAACGCCCTGCTGGGCGATCCGCTGCCGCTGTATGGCGACGGCCGCCAAGAACGGGACCGCTTCTTTGTCGACGACCACGCTGCCGCGCTGGACACGCTGCTCCATGAAGGCGTCGCGGGCGAAGTGTACAACTGCGGCGCCGGAAACTACGCCGAGAACCGCTACGTGGCGGAAACGATCTGCACGCTGCTGGACCGCCCGCACGACTTGATCCGCCCGGTTGCAGACCGGCCTGGCCATGACCAGCGTTACCGGCTGGACACGGGCAAGCTGCGTGCGCTGGGCTGGTCGCCTGGCACCGGCCTGGATGAGGCGCTGCGGCAGACGGTGGACTGGTACCGAACGCACCCCGAATGGTGGCAACCGCTACGGGAGCGGATGCGCCGCGGCTACTATCAGCAGCAGTATGGCGAACGGCTGCGCCATGCGTAACGCCGCCACGGCGCATACCGCGCGGGTTCGACACCTGCCGCCTGCCACCCGCCCGGCACGGGCGATTGCGCCAAAACCCTTAGAGGGCTCCATTAGCCCTCAACACCGCCGGAGGTGGATCCCGTGGGGAACGCCCAGATTCAGCAGATCGTGCAGATGCTCCGATCGCGGCCGGCGCCGGCCACACCGCCGACCTTCTCGGAGATGCGGCAAGGCTTCGAGCTGATGGCAATGATGTTCCCAGTGGCCGCCGATATCACGCGTGAGCCAGTATCCGCCGGGGGCGTGCCAGCAGAATGGGTGAGCGCGCCGGGCACCACGCCGGATGGCGCCGTGCTGTACCTTCATGGCGGCGGGTATGTCCTTGGCTCTATCAACACCCATCGCGATCTTGCCGCCCGTCTCTCACGTGCCGCCGGGGTGCGGGCCCTGGTGATCGATTACCGGCTGGCGCCGGAACACCCCTTTCCCGCCGCTGTGGACGACGCCACCACCGCCTACCGCTTCCTGCTCGATCAGGGTCTCAATCCGGCGCGGCTGGTGATCGCCGGTGACTCCGCCGGCGGCGGTCTTACAGTCGCCACGCTGGTGGCGCTGCGCGATGCAGGAAGCCCGCTGCCGGCCGCTGGTGTCTGCCTGTCCCCATGGGTGGACCTGGCCGGCGAGGGCGCATCGATGACTGGCAAGGCAGACGTGGATCCCATGATCCAGAAGGCGGGCCTGGTGGCAATGGCGGGCGCGTATCTCGGCGGAGCGGACCCGCGCTCGCCCCTGGCCGCACCGCTGTATGCCGATCTGCACGGCTTGCCGCCACTACTGATCCAGGTTGGCACCGCCGAAACGCTGCTTGATGATGCCACACGGCTGGCGGAGCGCGCTCGCGCCGCCGGTGTGCAGGTGCAGCTCCAGCCCTGGGAGGACATGATTCACGTCTTCCAGATCTTTGCTGCCATGCTGCCGGAGGGACAGCAGGCGATTGACGCCATTGGCTCCTTCATCAAGCAACGCATCAGCTAGGGTGGGAGCGCTGATGAACCCTCCGGCCCCCGTCCGGCTGGTGCTGCTCTGGCTGTGGCTAATGGCGGCCGGTCTGTCGCTGGGCTGTCGCGAGCGTGGCCCCAAGCTCACCATCACCGCGGTGCAGGCGTCCGCCGAGGGCACGCCTTCGCCGCCTCCCGTCGCTCCGGCGACGCTGCGCATCGCCGCGCCGGAAGGGCTGCACGACCGCATCGCGTCCGCGGCGGCGCGGCTCTCGGGCATGCCACGGCCGGAGCTGGTGGCCGAGGGCAGTGAGTCCGGCCTCGTCGTAGCGCTCACCTCGCCGGAAGACCTGGCAGCGCCGCGGCTGCGCACCTGGGTCGCAGTCAACTCGGCCGTCCGCATCGACGTCACAGGGATTCGACTCGAAGATCTGGCAGCCGCCGCAGAGACCGGCGCCCTGTACACGCCGGAACCGTACACACCACTGGTGCGGCGGCTGCTACCGCGCCTGCCGCCGCCGCGTGGCATACCAGTCCGGGACATACCCGACATGCTGGACCGCGAGCCCGGCTCGCTTGCGCTCATTCCGCTGGATACGCTAACCACGCGGGTGCAGGCTCTGGCCGTCGATGGTATTGATCCGGCGCGGAGCAAAGACGAGCTCGCAGCCTACCCACTGGTAACGCGCGGCCGGATCGCGCCAGCTCCCGGTGTGGTGGGCCTCGCAGACACCGCCGCGGCGTTGACCGTGGCGCTCGAGATGCTCGACCCGCCGCCGGTACGCATCACCTTCACCGGCGACCTCATTCCTACCCGCTGCGTCTACGACCGGATGCGGGCAGCCGGCGATTGGGCGGCACCCTTCCGCGCCCTTGCGGGCCAGCTGGCGGCCGCAGACCTCACGGTAGGCTCACTCGATGCGGCGATTTCAGACCGGGCAGCACCAATCGGCTGCCGGGAGACCTATAGCCTCCTGGCGCCGCCGCAGGTGACAGCCGGTCTCATGCTGGCCGGCTATGATGCGCTGACCGTCGCCACCAATCATGTCAAGGATTGCGGCGCCGCGGGCTTCTGCGGCGACGGGCCGTTCCTGGACACCCTAGCCAATCTCCGCGCCGCCGGTGTCGCCCCGTTCGGCGGCGGCCTTACCCTCGCTGCGGCCAGGCGCCCAACGGTCCTCACCGTTGGCGACACGCGCTTTGCCTTCCTCGGCTACGACGACATCGCCCGGCACTACCATGCCGGCGACGCATCACCAGGCACCGCCCCACTCGATCCCGCGACGCTGGCCGAAGACATCCTTCACGCGCTGGAGGACGCCGACGCCGTGATCGTGCTGCCACACTGGGGCGAGGAGTACACGCCCCATCCGACGCAGCGCCAGCGTCAGGCAGCGCAGACCGCGATCAGCGCTGGTGCAACACTCGTGGTGGGGAACCATCCCCACGTCGTGCAGGCGGCCGGTCCACTGGCTGACGGCTATGTCGCGTACGCGCTCGGCAATTTTGTCTTTGACCAGGACTGGTCGACGGAGACGATGGAAGGGGTAGTGCTGGAGACGGCCTGGCTCGGGCCGCGACTGGTAGCGGTGCGCTTCCTGCCCGTGCGTATCGAAGGCCGGTTGCAGCCCGTGCTCCTCAACGAGCGCGACGGACAGCCAATCCTGAGGCGTATCATGGACGCCGCCGCCAGGCTGTCCGCGCTAGCGCAGCGGGGTCGGTGACGCGGTGATGGTGGTGCCAGCGCCCGTGTCGCGGGGCTGGCCCTGCCCGGGCAAGGGTGGCAGCGGCGGCAGCGTAGGCGGGCGCGGACCGCGCAGCGGCAACGCCTGCTCATACACCAGGCACAGGTCCGGCGGCAGCAGCCGGTATGTCGCGCCGGAGCGCAGTATCAGATCCTCAGGTTCGGGGCTCCCCTTGGCCAGCGGAAAGACTCCCGGCTGGTCCGGGTCCCCAAACTGATTGGCCGAGTACAGGCACGCGACGGACACGCGATAGTCATTCTGGATCTGGCGCAGATGGTCGGCACCCGACAGCCCCGGGCTGATCCGCAGACCGCACGGCCCATCGGCCCGCGTCACTTCAACGAGTGGTGTGCACTGGCGCAGCCGGGAAGCAGCAGGCACACCGCCGGGGTTGTCGATAGTTGGCAGCAACCGGCCACCGGCCGAGCCGTCCGCGACCGGCGTTCGTGACGGCGTGGCAACAGGTTCGGTCAGTGCCGCGGTGGAGGTAGCAGCCGGCGTCCCTGTGCCGATCACGGTTCCTGGCTGTGTGCCGGTGGCAGGCGATGACGAGCTGCCCGAGCTGTTTGTCGCCAGAAAGAGACCAATGGCGGCGACCGCCACCGCCGCGGCGATCCCGCCCATGAACATGCGGTTCCGGCTGCCGGTCGATGCGGTCCTGACAGCCGGCACGGCCACCGGCGATGGCGCGATCGGCGCCGAGGGAGGCTCCGGGCTGTCCATCTCGGCGACAGCGGCGGCAGTGAGGGGAGTGACTGGCACGGTCTGCGCCGCCACGCTCACCGGCGGCGGCGGCAGGGCACCGCCGGTGAGCACACCGGGGACGCGACCAATGACCACCGTGATATTGTCCGGGCCACCACGGCTGTTCGCCAGGTCCACCAGCTGCGCGGCGGCGTCGTCCGGATCTCCGGCTACGGCCATCGCCGCGATCGTCGCATCATCAACCACACCGTGCAGGCCATCCGAGCACAGGAGGAACACATCGCCCGGCTGCAGCGGTGACAGCTCCGATACGTCTGCCTGGAGATTGGCGCCCACCCCTACGGAGCGAGTGAGAACGTTGCGGAAGTTACTGCGCTCCGCTTCCTCCTCCGAGATCTCACCCCGGCGCACCTGCTCGGCCACCCAGTTGTGATCGGCAGTTAGGCGGTGGATAGCGCCATCACGCACCAGGTAGGCGCGGCTGTCACCCACATGCGCGACAACCGCGCGATCATGCCGCACCAGCAGCGCCACCATCGTGGTGCCCATGCCGTAGAGATCCGGGTCGGCCTGGGCATGGCCAAAGATGGCACGATTGGCGGCAAGGATACCGGCGCGCAGCAGTTCGCCATCAGAATGCGACGCTTCGGGATGCGTCAGCGCCTCGATGAGCTCTTCAACGGCGTGCGCACTGGCCACCTCACCACCGGCCGCGCCGCCCATGCCGTCCGCCACGGCGAGCAAGGTCGCCTCACCCTCCCCGGTATCCACCGTCACGGCGAGGAAGCGATCCTGGTTAACAGACCGCCGCCGCCCAACGTCGGAGCGGCCCGCATAGATCAACGATGGCTCCGTCACTTCACCGTCCGCCTCAGGCATTGCGCTCGCCGGCGCGTGCCCCTTCAGGCTAACGCGGCCCGCGCAACGCTGGCAATGACAGGTCGCTGACACATCGTAACGTGGCGGAAGGAGTGCCCGGGTGATCCACCCCTGCGTGACCTTGGCCGCCTGGTGGTAAGGCGGGCAGGACCGCACCGTGACACGGTGAGCGCATTGCGCCGGCGCCCGTGGCCGGTCACTCAGCCGAGCCGGTACAGGACATCACCAAGATGGGCGGTGACGCTGAGTGGTACCCGCCGCCAGGCACGCTCGGCTGCCTGCCGGATGCGACCCGCCTCGGCGATGGAGGTGCGCTCGGCACGGCTCGGCGCCGGCGTATACAGCCGGTACAGCCGTTCGGGCCTCGCGCCCCACTTGCTCTTGAACTCCGCCAGACCACGATTGCCGGCATCGACCTCACCGAAGTCGTACCAGCGATAGCCGGCAGCACAGGCGTCATGGATCGCCCGCCACTGAATCACGTCGTTGGGGCGGAGGGGAAGCGCTGACGCCAGCCGGCCGTTGAAGGCGTAGTGCACGGTATCGCCGTGGCGAAACACGACCGACCCTGCCAGCAACCGGCGTTCGCCTTCGTGCCACTGCTCGGCCAGCAGCAGCTGCATCATCCCAGCTGGGCGCAGCAGGCGCCAGGCGGCGAGAAAGAAGCGCAGTGGACGCGGTGGCACGGCGTGGTCCCGCATCGTCGCCAGGTACAGCCGGTACCATGCGCGCACATCGCACTCCGTGTCTGCCTCGCGGACGCGCACACCCGCCCGCTCTGCTTTCCCTACCGCCCAGCGGATACGGGCGTGATTGCGAGCGTTTCCTAGCCGCAACTGCTCCGGATGCGAAGGGAGTTCGAGGATGTACGTCTCCTCCCACGGCATCCACGCGCCGCCGAGGCCGCCCGCGTTCGGTGCCCGGCCCGGGGCTGCTTTGAGCAGCAGTGTCACGCCGGCTGCCAGCCTCTCAGCAGCGCGTACCAGCGCCGCCGCCGCCTCAGCGTCGAGCGCCACCGGCCCGCAAACAGGCGTATGTGGCAGTGACACCAGCCGCCGGCCAGTGAGGAGACCATGGGTGCGCACCAGCGGCAACACGCCGCGCACATTCCCGGCAGCGTCCTCGCAAAGCAAACCAGCGGGCTGGTGGCCATAGCCCACCTGCAATACCGTCAGCCACAGCGGATGGTGATAGATCGTCGCCGCCGGTGTCGCGGCGACGAACGCCTCCCAGCGCGCGCCGGCCACGGGATCAGTGGTGCGCACCCGCAGGGTTTGACCGGCCGCGGGTGGCACTGCATGCGACCACCGCGCCGTCATGGCGCCACTTCCAGAGCTTGACGGGCAGGTACCGGTGCGGAGCGGTAGCCTGCGATCACGGTCTCACCTGCCCGCACCCGCTGTCCGGGCGCCACACGGATATCGATGTCCGGGCGCAGTGGCAACACCAGGTCCACCTGCGACCCCAGGCGGATGACCCCGACGCGCTGGCCGGACGTCACCCGTTCGCCTTCCCGCACAAATCCTGCGATCTGGCGCACGAGCCGCGAGGCGATCTGGACCATTGCCACCTGGATCCCGTCACCGTTGATGACGGTCGTCGCACGTTCATTGATGAATGCCATCTCCGGCCGGCGCAGGGAACCGAACTGGCCGGGGAAGTGACGGCGCAGTGTCACCTCACCCGCAATCGGGGCCCGGTTGACGTGCACATCCAGGAAGCTCATGGCAATGCCGATGACGATTGCATCTTCGCTGTCCAGCGACGTGCGCGTCAGCTCGGTGAGCGGGTAGTCGTGGCCATGCTTGGTCGACACCGGCAGCAGGCCGTGCTCGGAGCGCCGTACATAGCAGACTTCACCATCTGCCGGACTGATGATCAGGCCGTTGCCGGCGGGTGGCTGCCGCTCGGGATCGCGATAGAACCGCCAGGCAAGCAGCGCGACCGCCGCCAGCACCGCCAGCACCGCAACAGCCGCCGCGCGTACAGCCACGCCTCCCGGAAACGAACCGGCGATAGGCGTCAGCACCAGGCCCGCCACTGCAGCGAGCACAGCGACCGAGATCGCCACCCGGCGCACACCCAACTGCCACTTCCAGGCCAGTGGCAGGGCGAAGGCCCATGCCAGCGCCAGCCCGACCAGCGTTGCCAGCAGCATCTAGAACCCCCGTTTGGCCGCCAGATACGGCACCATGGCCAGCTCGGCCAGCCCCGGCAGCGGGTCATCACGCGAGAAGACCGACTCGGTATTGCAGCGCGCCAGCGAGCGCAGATAGGCCCGCAGTGACAGCCGTCGGTGGGTAATGTCGAGCAGCGCTGACGGCACATCCGTCACCATCCGCACCCAACGAACACCCGGCGCCGCGTGTACCGGCTCGACCGGCAAGCCAAGCTGGTCCTGGTACAGCAGCAGGGGGAAGTTCACCCCAGCGCTCACCCCGAGCGAGTGGTATCCCCAGGTGCGGGCATTGACGTCCAGCAGCTTATACCGGCCGTCGCGTGGATCACGCTTGTACTCAATCTCCACCAGCCCGTAGTACTCGACAGCGCGCAGGAAGCGCAGCGACAACGCCGCCACTTCCGGGGCAGCCACGGTCTCCACGTACGTGGAGGCACGGCCGAACTCATGCGGGTGCTGGCGGCGCCGGCGAGCGGTCATGCTGGCGAGGGCGTGACCGTTCTTGAAGAAGGCGCAATACGCGTACTGGGTGCGCCCGTCGCCCGGTATCAACTCCTGCACGAGCACCTCACCCGGCCCAACCAGGGCGCGGGCCTGGCTGTACCGATCGTGCAGCTCCTCGGGCGTATCCGCCCGCCAGGCTTTCGCCCGGGTGGCGTACAAGAAATGTTCTTTGATCGCCGGCTTGATGGCCACAGGCAAGGCAGGAATGATCTCAGCCAGTTCGTCGATATGTTGGGGCTGCCACGTGCGTGGCACTGGAATGCCCAGTTCTGCCGCCAGCGCGTAAGTGTTCCGCTTGTCCCACGCCTGTTGCACCGTCTGCCACGGCGGCGCCGGCGTCCGGTACATGCCGGACAGCACATGACGATGGCGGGCGATAGCCGCGACCGTCTCGTCGCGCGTGGGAAACAGCACCCATCCCTGGAGCCCATACTGCCGGCCGGCGCGCAGCATCGCGTCAACCGTGCGCTGCTCGTCCCGCAGATCTGGCGTATGGATGGCGCGCGTCACAAACCGTGAATAGCGCGCAATGGAACGTTCGTCATCCAGCACCGCCACGGGGATACCGTGGCGTCCCAACGCACGGGCGATGCCAAGTCCTTGGTAATCGCCACCAATCACCAGCGCACCGGCTGGCAACGGTGGCAGGGCCCAGGCAGGCAAAGGTGCGACTGGGCGCTCGTGCAGGGCGGTCATGCGGTCGCTCCCGGCGCGCGTCTGCGCGGCGCGCTAGCCTCCACCGCCGGCAAACAGCACCGCGGGGAGGGTGAGAATGATGAGCTTGAGGTCAGTGCGAAGGGAGGGGCGGCTAAGATACGTGACATCCATGCGCACCATCTCATCGAAGGTGACGCGGCTGCGGCCGTACACCTGCCAATGGCCGGTGATGCCGGGCGGACCAGCCAGCCGCTCATGGTGCCAGGGCTGGTACTGCTCGACCTCGTAGGGCAGCGGTGGCCGCGGGCCCACCAGGCTCATCGTGCCCAAGAGCACGTTCAACAGCTGTGGCACCTCATCGAGGCTGGTCTTGCGCAGCAAACGGCCGGCGCGGGTAACCCGCGGGTCACCGTCCAGCTTGTAGACAGCGCGGCCGTTGTGCTCACCCGCGGCGCGGCCGTGTGCGATCAGTGCCGCTACGTACTCGCGGTGCACACGGTCGTCGTTATCCGTGTACATCGTCCGGAACTTGAAGCAGGTGAACGGGCGGCCACTCTGCCCGATGCGGGTCTGGCGAAACAGGACAGGGCCGTGTGAGTCCAGACGGATCCACAGCGCAATCAGCGCCCATATGGGCGCGACGAGCACCAGCAGGGGCACCGTGATCACCAAGTCCAGCGCCCGCTTGGCGGCGCGATAGCCGCGCGGCGCACCGGCCTGCTGCGCTTCAGAGACAACCGCCGGTCGCTCTGGTCTGGTGGTGGGCTGGGGCACGCGATGCACGGCCATGTCAATCACCGCCGCCGGTCAGCAGCATGCCGTTGCTCAGTCTCGCCGGGTGTGGGGTACGCGGCGCCAGCGCAGCCGGCCGTACGGAGGCGTCCTGGCCGCCGGCCGGGCTGTCGACATCCATCCACCGGCCCTGCTGGCGGCGCGAGGCATCGATGGCCTCCAGAATACGGACGACATCGGCGCCGATGCGGCCCCCGCTCACCGGCGACGCCCCCGTGCGGATACAGCTCAGGAAGTGCTCCACCTCCCGCCGCAGCGGCTCCACTGGATCGACGAACGGCGTAACGACGTCACCATCGTGATACTCAAAGGCCGGACCTCCGTCCCCTTCGAGCTCACGCAGCGCCACCCGCCGGTCATAAATGTGAAGCTTCTGCTCGGCCGTATCGTCGAACACAGCCATCCTGCGATTGCCGACCACTGTCACCCGCCGCACTTTGCACGGGTCCAGCCAGCTCAGCCGTACATGAGCGGTAACATTGCCGGGGAAGCGCAGGCTGAGATGGGCGAGGTCGTCCACGCCGTCCAGCACGTGCGCTCCACCGTGAGCGCTCACACTCAGCGGCCGGGCATCGAGGATGTGGAGCAGGATGGAGATGTCGTGGGGCGCCAGGTCCCAGATGACGTTTATGTCCCGCTGGAACAGGCCGAGGTTGAGCCGCGCGGCGTCGATGTAGTAGACGTGCCCCAGCTCGCCGGAATGCACGAGGCGGCGGAGCTCGTCCACCGCCGGGTTGTACTGGAATGTGTGGCCGACCATGAGCACACGGCGGGCCACATCGGCCGCCTCCACCAGCATGTCCGCTTCCTCGGCCGAAGCGGTCAGCGGCTTTTCCACCAGAACGTGCTTCTGTTGCAGCAACGCCGCCATCGCCAGCCGGTAATGGGTACGGATGGGGGTGGCGATGACCACCGCGTCGATGTCGGGATCCGCGAGGATCCGCCGGAAGTCCGTGGTGCAGTGGACACTCGGATACGGCCGGCCCACCGTATCCAAGCGCTCCTCGGACAAGTCACACAGCGCTGCCAATGTAACGCCAGGGATCTCCGCCAGGTTGCGCACCAGTTTGGGGCCCCAGTATCCCAGCCCGATGACGCCCACGCGGAGCGGCTGTGCTGCACTCATGCCGATGACCTCGCTCTCTGGCAGTGAACGCGTTACGGGGAGCCATGCACGCACGGGTACTGCCGCCGCGTCTCCGGAAGGCGGCAATCAGCGACGTCCACTCCCATCCGGCCGGTCCGCTGGGGCTACGGTCCTTCGCCGTTCGGGTTCACGTGGCGCCCTGCATGAAGGTACGGGGCCGCTGTTGAAAGGCCGTTGAGGGGCTGTCACACGGCCGTCCGGCACGTACGTCCGGACGACCTAGCGCATGGCAGCGCTCAAAACCCCGGGCGTAGCCATGGTTTGGCAATGTGGTGCCCGCGCACGCGCTGGATGTAGTCGCGCGCGCCGTCGTCGTACCAGTCGCCGGAGAACCAGGCGCCGATACAGCCCCATTCATCCCCGCGCTGGTAGCCGCCCCGCTTGCTGGGGCCATTCAGCCATGAGAAGTTGCCGTCATAGCAGGCGCGCCGCCAGGCCAGGGCGTAATCGACATTGAATGCCGTACTGTCGCGGGCCAGCGGGAACGTGCCGGGGTGGGCTGTCCGCTTCACCTGCATGATCCCGAAACTCAGACCACCATCACCCACCATTGCCTGCCGCCAAGAGCTTTCCTGCACCGCTACGGCCCTCACGGTGTCCTCGTCGAACCCCCATTTGCAGGCAGCCCACCGCAGGATCTCGTCTGTCGTACCGGAGAACGCCCCCGTCACCCGCGCCGCGTCCACTCCCGGTACGCCGCCGCCGAGGAGGGGGACGCCGGGGGTCGCGTTGGCCACGATGTTCGCTGGTCGAGGCTCCCACGAGGAGCGCTGCAGCATGGCCGTGCATTGTTCCTCCGCCGGTAACGTCGAGCCCGGTGGCAGCGTCGCGAAGCGGACAGCTGGTGGCCCTTGCTCTTGTTGATTGACGACCTCCACGGCAGGTGGCAGCTGCGCTTCCACCACGTCCCCATCGCCGGCCGGGCGCCACGCCAACCCTGCAACGAGCACCGTGCCGGCGCCGGCCAGTCCCGCCACAGCGGTTAAGATCCATCGCTGTCGTTTCGCACGGCTCATAGCTAGCCTCCTGGCGGCACGCTGCGCTCCATGCTAGGCCGCTGGCGCCGCGTGACGTCCTACCTCTGAGGTATTGTTGGGAGCCCGTGCCAGCACACGTGGCCACGACCGCCGCTCAACGGCATCACCACAGCCGCCCGCTACGCTGCCGGAAGCGCTCACCGCGCTGTCACCAGTCATCACCCGGAGCCGGCCGCCATGACGACGACCGAGTTCGCACCGCCATCGACCAGCCCGCGCCTGCATGTCCGTCAGGTTCGCGGCCTCGCCGCAGTGACGGAGCTGGCGGAGGAATGGCAGGCGCTGGCCGATGCCGATCCGCTGGCGACTGTGTTCCAGACTCCGGCCTGGGTGCTGAGCTGGTGGGAACACCTGGCACAGGGCGAGCAGCCGGAGCTCAGCACCGTCTGGGATGAGGCTGGCCGGCTGGTGGCGGTGGCGCCCATCGCGCGCTCGCGCCGGGCAGGGCTGCGACGGCTGACCCTGCTGGGGCAGGGCGGCAGCCTGACCGAATACGTCGATGTCGTGGCGCGGCCTGAGACCGCGGCGGCGGCGGTGCCGGCACTGCTGGCAGATTGGCACTCTGGCCCGCCCTGGGACCTGCTGACGGCGCCCAATATCCCGGCGGACCAACCATTGGGGCTGGCCATGCTCGAGCTGGCAGGCGCGGCCGGCCGGCGGACGGTGATCGAGCGGCACGAGCGCATGTACCGGCCACTGCCCGACTCGTGGGCGGCGTTCTTGGCCAGCCTGGGGCGCAATCAACGCAAGCACCTGAAGAAGTTCGCCAACCGCCTCAGCCGGGAGGAACATACGGTCCGTTTCACTGTCCTGGAGGAACCGGCCGAGCTGGACCGAGCCCTTGATCGGTTCTTCGCGTTGCACCGGCTGCGTGCTCAGGCGGATCTCGGCGTCCCGCACCGGGACAGGTTTGACACTCCTGCGCGCCGGGCCTTTCTGCGGGCGGTGGCCGGACGCCTGGCGGCGCGCGGACGGCTGTTGCCATGCTTTCTGGAGATCGATGGTAACCTGGTGGCGGTGCAGCTGTGCTTCGTACACGGGCGCACGCTGTATCCGTTTCACTCCGGCTATGACCCCGCCTGGGCTTGGCATGGCGTCATGCTGACGCTGTTCGCCCGCTGTATCGAGCTCGGCATCGACCGCGGCATGACCGCGCTCGATCTTGGGCTGGGCCGCAATCAGGAGAAGGAACGCTGGGGTGGTGCGGCCCGCCCGGTCATCAGTCTCAGCCTGGGCAGCGCCGGAGCGCGTGGCCACGCCGGGATCAGGCTCTACCGCCTGGCTCGGGCATGGCAACAGCGCCGGACTCCGGCTCATGGCCGGCCTGCCGCCGGCGAAGTCGAAGTCAACGGCGACGGCGACGGCGAGGATTGAGCGGCCAGGTGCAGGTCAATCGCCGCAATCACCCGCGCCACCGTGATTTCGCCCATTACGCCCGCGCCGATGCAGGGCGGGTTCACGCAGCCGCGCTCCCGCTTAAGCTTGGCGAGGCGGCAATCGCCGTACCAGCGGTGCGAGCCGTCATCGCGCGCCACCACCGGCAGCGCCAGGCCGTCCCCGGCCAGCCGTCCCCACGGTGATGCTTCGAAGTCGTAGTAGAGCGCATTCAGCGTGACCGCCGGCACGCCGACCGACACCGCCAGCGCAATCGGCCCGCTTTCCACTCCGATGACCAGCGCCATCGCCGACAGCAGCGCCGCCAGCTCTGCCGGGTCCGTCTCGCCACAGGCGACTGCGGGCGGATAGCGGCAGCCGGCCGCGATCTGTTCGGCGAAATGACGCTCACCGGCAACGCCGGTAATGACCACACGGGCGTTGCGGCGCGTCGAAAGATCATCGATCACGTCCGACCAGCGCGACGCCCCCCACATCTGGCAACCCCAGTCTGATCCAGGGTGCACCGCCACCAGTGGCCCATCGCCCGCTGGTAGGAGCCGCGCCAGCAGCGCCGCTGCCCGCTCCCGCGCCGCGTGACCGGGGGTGAGGGAAAGTCGCGGGTCATCCGCCACCACGCCCAGCGCCCGAACCACGCGCAGATTGGCCTCACGCGGCGTCTCACCCTCGGGATGGGGGACGCGCACCGTCAGCATCCATCCCGTGCGGCGATGATCGAACCCGGCACGTACCCGGGCGCCGGAGAGAAAGGCAAGCGCGTTCGCGCCTCCACCGGCCTGAAGGACGAGCACCACGTCAAACCGCCGCCACAGCCGCGGCAACAGGGCCGCCGTGGCCGCCAGTTGCTGCCACTTCCCGATCACGCCGCGGGAACGGTCGCGAACGGTGAGCACCTGGGCGACCTCCGGTTGCCCTTCCCACAGGCCGGCCAGCGGCGCAAACGTGAGCACGGTGATCGGTGCCCGCGGATACCGCTCTCGCAGCGCCCGCAGCACCGGCGTCGCCGTGAGCGCATCAGCGATATGGCCGAGCGCCGTCACCAGAATGCGCGGTTGTGGCATCACGTGCCTCCTGCCGGCAGCGCAGGTCAGACCGCAGCCGCGGCGGCGTTGCCCACCGGCGGCGCCAGCAAGAGCTCGTAGAAGCTCTCCAAACGGCGGGCCACCGACGGCCAGGCGTACTGGTTTTCCACCAGCCGGCGGCCGTGGTGGCCCAGCGCTGCACCCGTAGCCGGGGTATCGAGCAGGCGCAGCACGGCCGCCGCGAACGTCTCTGCTGTATCCGCCAGCTGCAGGTGCTCACCGCTGACCACGTCGATCCCCTCGCTGCCGATGCTGGTAGAGACCATCGGCGCAGCCATCGCCAGCCCCTCCAGTACCTTCAGCCGGGTACCGCTGCCAAAGCGCAACGGCACGACTACGGCGCCGGCGCGCGCCAGGTACGGGCGTACATCGGGAACCCGACCCGTCACCTCTACCGCCTGGCCGGCCAGCCGCTGGACCTCGGCCTGTGGGTCCGCGCCCACGATGGTGAAGTGCGCCCGTGGCCGGCGCTCCCGAATCAGGGGCAGGATCTCCCGCACGAAGTAGGTCACGGCATCCACGTTGGGCCGGTAGCTCATCAACCCGGAGAAGACGATCTGATCACTGTCCCGTTCACCGGCTGTGGGGGCGAAGTAGGTGATATCGACGCCGTTCGGCGCCTCGACCAGGGGCTTGCCCGGCAGCTCGCGCGCCAGGATGTCGCGTTCTCGAGCGGAGGTAAGCACGATGCCATCGGCGCGCTCCCACGCCCGCCGCTCCTCACGCCGGAACTTGAGATACTCCACCAGGTTGAACAGCCGCCGGGCCGGCTCCCGCTCCTCGCGAAACGTACGCGCGAAGATCTCATACTCGATGTTGTGCTCGTCCAGCACGAGCGGCGCGCCCGTGTGAAAGTCGAAGATGCCAAGCATCGACGACTCAATCTGCACGATGTCGTGCGGCCGTGCTGCCAGCGCCGCATCGATGGCGTGCTGCATGCCAGCAGAGTGCAGCCGGCCGGACTGGTAGGAGCGCCGCCACAGCAGCGACTGGGCCTGTGCCCGCCGCTTCTTCGCGAACAGCGGACGCGAGCGGGGCACGACGTCCACGCCAGCTAGCACACCGCGTAGCTCCTCCACATCAGCCGCTTCCTCGGGCCTGGCATAGGTGAGCAACGTCACATCGTGCCGCCGAGCTAGCTCGCGCATGACATGGAACACGCGGGTGCGAAACCCAGAGATGGGTGGATATGGCAACCACGGAGTCACGAACAACAGGCTCAGCCGGTCACGCCGGTGCATGGGCGGTCTCCTTCTGCGCGGTGGACGGCAGGCGGTCCTCCGCCTCGCGGCCCGTCCGCACCCAGCTCTGGGAGGTGCGGCCGGCCAGTACCCGGCCGTACAGCGCCAGCTTCCATAGCACCAGCACCGGCGCCATCGCCAGCGCCTGATATACCGAAGCGGGAGCGCGAATCAGCGCGAGACCGCCGGCAACGTAGGCGCCCTGCGCCGAGATCGCGGCAGCCGCGAGTACGGCAGCGGCGCGGGAGCGGCTCGCCAACGCCAGCAGCGCCGCCCCGCCGTTGAGCGCAAACAGCAACGACTGCGGCGGGACCAGCAGCTCAGCGGCAGCGTTGATGGCCGCCGGATCGCGCCGGGCCACACCCGCCCGTAGCAGCGGCAGGGCGCAGCGGCGGATAAGCTCGACCTTGCCGCCCTCCCAGCGCTCCTGTTGCGCGCGTGCCTGCCGCAGCGTCACCGGCATTGCCGACAATACGGTGGCCTCCGGCGCGAACGCCGTACGCTCGCCAGCCAGCACCAGACGGGCATGATACTCGCCGTCCTCGACCACCGAGAACGCGCTCCACGGATGGCGCGCCAGCACATCCCGCCGGAACGCCATGCCAGTGCCCATCAGCCCGGCAGACAGACCCAACCGCTCCTTGCCGAGTGGACGCACGGTGTTGATCAGCGCGAAGGCGGCGTAACGGAGCCCCGCGGTCCACGAGGCGCCGGGGTTGGCGACCCGGTAATCGACCTGGACCGCAGCTGCGCCAGCCGATAACCGTGCAGCCATCGCGGTCAGCATGTTGGGGGAGGGCAGGCAATCGGCATCCAGCACGGCCACGGCATCCACGTCTGGTCGCTCCACCGCCAGCCGCTCCAGCGCCCAGGACAGCGCGAAACCTTTGCCACGCCGCTCCGGGTTCGACCGCTCGAAGACGGTCACCCCCGCGTCCTTGGCCACCGCCGCCGTCGCATCGGTGCAGTTGTCGGCGATGACGATCGCCTCCCAGCGCCCCGCTGGGTAGTCCAGGCGCTGCACCGCCGCCAGCGTCTCGCCTAACCCACTCTCCTCGTTATGGGCAGGAATCAGCAGGGCAAACCGTGGCGCTGCGGAACCGGCGCCGGTCTCGGTCCGGCGGCGAGGTAGCGCAGCCGCGGCGGCCAGCGCGAGCAGATAGGTATTGGCCAGGGCGAGTGCCCCTGGAACGGCCAGCCACCACTTCATTGCTGTGTACCTCCCGGGCCGGCCGCCGAGCCGGCGCGTACCAGGGCGGCCAGGCGGTCAACATACCGGTCCAGCGCCAATTCCTGCTCTGCCACCACGCGCCCCGCCCGGCCCATGCGGTCAGCCAGCGCCGGGTCTGACAGCAGCGTGGTAATGGCAGCGCGCAGGGCGGCAGGGTCATTCGGCGGCACGTAGAGGCCAGTTTCGCCGTGCCGCACCAGGTCAACCTGTCCGCGAGTACGGGTGGTGATTACGGCCCGCCCCATCGCCATCGCCTCGGCAATTGCGGTGACACCGGCGTCAAAGTCCACATCCATTGTTGGGATAACAACGAACCGGCTACGCGCGTACAGGTTCCGAAGACCGCGCGGGTCATACTGGCCGGTACGGACCCAGGCGGGCAAGCCTGCCGCCACCATCGACCGAAAGCGGGGGGAGGCCGAGACAGCGCCCTTCTCTGCCGAGAGCGCGATGCTACCTGTCGCCAGATCCAGCGTCACATCGAGGCCGGTGCAGGCATCAACCAGCGTCGCATAGTCGCGCGCCTCCCAGCCAACCGAGCAAATGACTGCCTCCGAGCTGTCCGGCCGTGTGGCCGGCGCCCAGAAGCGGTCATCCACGGGCTGAAGGGCAACATGCAGTTTCTCGGCAGGGACACCGAGCCGGTCGCGGGCGATGGCAGCCTGCACACTGGCGTAGCAGACGATGGCACGCAGGTGGGTTTGCACGTTGCCCCGCTCGAGGAACATCGCCTTGCGCCCGCGAGACAGCCATACCGACACCAGCACGAGGTCGGCGCGGGTACCGGTCGCCTTGTACAACGCCGCCAGCGGCAGCCCCAGGCGATCGGCCCAGGCGAGGATGGTGGAGTACCGCCGCCGGTTCACGAAAGCCTCGGCGACCTGTCCCGCCGGCAAGCCGGCCCGCCGTGCCAGTGCCCGCGCAGCGGGATGCGCACGCAGGCGCATGTGCTCGCGGTCCACCACGACAGCGCCCAGTGCGCGCGCCAGCTCCACATAGTCCTTGCGCGGGCGTTCTCCCAACGCGGCCAGCCGTTCCAGCTCGGTGACCGGCAGCTGCCCGGGCACCGACGTAACCAGCAGTGCCGGGCGGCGGCCACCGCCGGCGCGCGGTGCAGCAGAGCCGGTCATGGGTGCCTGATGGGTATCAGTTGTGGCGGGCATCGCGTTCTCTCCTACACCGTGGCCGAATCGACGCCAACCACCTCGACCGCTGCTGGTGCGGGGCCGCGCTCGCCATCACCCCGGCGAACCGCCCGCCGCAGCAGCGCGATGTCCTCGGCGGGAATGGCGCGCAAGGCCAGCGCCAGCACCACATAGGTGACCGCGCCGGCCGCGACGAGCAGGGGCAGCGCCGTTCCCCGCAAGAGGACAAGCACCCCGACCATGCCCGCCGCCGCGCCCGCCGCTCGGAAGGCGACTTTGAGGCTACGCCACGGCCGCAGGTCGCGCGGGACCAGCCGCAGGTATGCGGCTCCCATGAACAGCTCACAAAGCACGGTTGCCACAGCGGCGCCGCCGCCGCCCCACCGTGGAATCATCACCAGGTTGAGCGCGACATTGATCACGAGCGCAACGGCCGGGATAGCTAGCAGGCGGCGCTCCATATCCAGGCTGAGCAGCGCCCAGCCCAACGCTGAGTTGACGTACAGCACCAGGATGCCAACCCCAAGCGCCTGCATGGCCGTCGTCCCGTCCTGGAACTCCGGCCGCCCATAGACGAAATCCAGCACTGGACTCGCAAGCACCACGGTGCCGCAGGCGATTGGTATACCAGCGAGCAGCAGTAGGTTGAGCCCCTTCTCCAGGGCAATACGTGTCGGCTCACGCGAAGTGCCCGCCAGCCGGGCGATCACAGGCATCATTACCGATGCGGCCACAATGTTTGGCAGGAACAGCATCGTGTCGAACAGGCGATACGCAGCGCCATATGCACCCACCGCCCCTTCACTGGCCAGTTTCGAGATCATGATGGCGTCGATCCGCCAGTAGACGTTGCCGAGGAACCAGTACACGGCAAACGGCGCGGTAGCCGCCAGCAGCCCGCGGGCAAATGCCGGTTCCCAGCGCAGACGGCGCAGCTCCAGCCGGGGAAGCAACAACGCCGCCTGCCACACCAGTCCCGCCAGCGCGCCGGCAAGCGCCACCCAGGCGATGGTCACGACGCCGGCGCCGGTGGCGAGGAGACCAAGCCCCAGCGCTAGGTTCACGACCTTCTCGAGCACGGTCGCTACGGACACCGGTCCCAGCCGCTCCAGCCCGCGAAACACGGCGCCGAACAGGAAGGAGACGGACTGGACGCCCATCGTTAATCCATAGATCGCAAGCACCGTCCGCGTCTGTGGCGGATAGCCGAGCGCCTGCGCCGTAGCCACGATGGCGATGAACGACAGCACCCAAATCGACAGTTTGACGGCGAAGGCGTACAGCAGGTATTGGGCAGCCAGCTCCGGCCGGCGGGCGACCTCGCGCGTGACCAGCGGCTGCAGGCCAAAGTCGACCAGCACGCCGAAGATGCCCGTGAACGCCAGCGCCAGGTACAGGACGCCAAAGCCACTATCGCCGAGATACCGGCCCAGCGCCGCCGTCAGCATGAGTGTCGCCAGCCAGGTGACGGCTTGCGAGCCCAACTGGCCGAGGATGTTGCGCACCGACCGGCGCAGGGTCTCCATCTTAGGCGCCTGCCTTGCCGTCAATGGCCGGCTGGCTGAGGGCAGCAATGACCCCCATCCAGCTACCCAACAGCACCATGTTGCGGGCCGACGTCAGCCCGAGGTCGGCGTAGGAGTACAGCATCTGCATGACGATGAAGGCGCACGCCACCAGTGCAACCGCCTTCAACTCCGGGTGGTGTAACCGCCGAAACGTCGACGCGCCCAGTGCCAGCGCGCCGCCGATCGCGTACCAGAACAGCACGAACCCTACCGCGCCCAGCTTGACCCAGACCCAGTAGATGCTGTTGTGGCTGATGTAGCGCCAGTAGGTGAACGAGGCGTCGAGCAACGGCTGTTCAATCCAGCGCAGATACTGGCGACCGAAACCACTACCCAGCCAGGGCGCGCGATCTACGGTACGCGCCAGGTTGACGTTCTCCATCACCCGGAACAGGTTGGAGTTGACATCGCGCTCAGTGCGCGGATCGGTCACCGAACGGACGGCATAGACCGGCCAGGCGGCAGGGTTCTTGGCCGGGGACGTGTGCCAGAACGTGGCCGCATACACGGTCAGTGCCAGGCCCACCACGGCCACGGCCAGCACAACAGACCGGCGTAACCCACGATCGGCAAGCAGCATCAGGCCGGCGACGGCCAGTGCCGCCCCCAAGGCGATGAAGGAGATTCGCCGGTGGTTGGCCACCAGCGCCACTGCCACCACCGGTAGCAGCGCTAGCAGCGCGTGTCGCATGGTCACCGGCAGGCGATACACCGCTGCCACGAGGGCAAGCACCACGAGGGCGCCGATATAGATGGAGTCCTCGTGCGTGGCCACCTCATTAATGTCAAACACGCCCGCCCCGAGCCGGCTTACGACCCACAGCGTTTGCAGAGCCTTCAATCCAGTCGCCGCGATCATGACCCACAGCAGCCCGTGCACGCGCGCCCGCGTGTCCAGCACGGTGACGGCAAGCAGATACAGCAGCGGCAAGTAGAGCAGTGCCCGTGCTTCCGCGACAGCGGCGCGGGCACTGAACGGCGCCGGCGAGACGAGGTCTACCAGGGTGATACCGCGCCAAACGCCGAACAACACCGCCACGCTGAACAACCCGACGGGCGCCAGCAGCGGGCCGGCCACCAGCGGCGCTGCTCCGCGATGGAGCCGCTGCACGACCAGCAAGGCGAGTGAAATGACAACGATGGCGTCGGCCATTGTCACTCCGCCGAACGTCTGCCAGAACGGCAGATAGCCGCTGGGCAAGCGCGCGCCCATGTATCCTTCCAGGTCGATGACGCGGTACTGATCGATGAGCAGCGCGCTGCCGGTCAGCGTGTAGAGGCCAGCCACGGGCCAGCGCGCCAGCACCAGCAGCCCCGCCAGGCCGCCGGTGCACAGCAGGGCCAGCAGCGGCCGGCCCAGCCACAACAGCGCCACCGTACCCAGCGCCACCACCAGCGCCGCAGCCGCCAGTACCAGGCCCCGAAGGAACTGATCCCGTTGCAGTGCGCGGGCCGCGGGCCATCCGGAAGCGATCATCAGGCGACTCAGTTCAACTCAAGCCGAGCACGGCGTACTGCACGGCCGCCACGGCCGCAATCCCCGCGAGCAGCAGCGCCTGCTGCAGCGGACCAAAGCGCCGCTGCCACAGACCCAGGAGGAGCGACAGCGTAAGGAGGGTGATTAGAGCCGGCATCGCTCACGCCGTCATGCGGCGCAGCCAGGCCGGAGCCAGTCCGCGCACGTCGTTGAGGATGATGCCTGTCACCCGCCCGGCCCCGAGCAGCCCCACCGTACGCTGCAACGCCGCGGTTCGCGTCACGCCGGAACGGGCAATGACGTACAGGTGGTCGACCTGGTGTGCCAGCGCCGCCGCCAATGGGTCCTGCCCGGCTGGGGGCGCCTCGATGATGGTGACGTGGTGGCGATGGCGCAGTGCAGCTACCGCCGGGCCCAGATCGGTGCCCCGCAGGCGGATGCCCTCCTCTCGCAGCTCCGCAACCGTCTGCAACGTGACGCCGGATGGCAGCGGCGAACCATGGGCACTACCGTCTGCCGGCACCAACAACACCGAGCACTGCCCGGACAGCGCCGCGGCCAGACCGCCGGCGATGAAGGTCACGCCCTCTCCGTGATAGGTACTGGTGAGCACAGCGACCACCCCGCGTCCTGGCTCGGCATCCCGGAGCAGGGCCGTTGCCAGGGGCAGGCACACCTCTCGCGCGTTATGGCGCTGCTCGGAGCTGCTGCGCCGCCGGAACATGGATCACCATCCTGTATCGCTGCCGCTAACCCCGGCGCGACTCCGAGTCGTATGCTGGATTGACGTGCACGGACGTCACCACTGCGGGATAGGAGGCCGGCGTGGCATGCGGACGCCGTACCCGCCGCCGGCGCGCGTGTGCCGCCACCAACGCCACCGGCAGCCCGGTGGCATCTACCACCTGCTCCGGGGAGCGCACTGCGCCATCGGCCCAGGTCATCACCATGACCAGCGCGATGACCAATGCCGTCGCCGCGCCTGCCCCAGCCACCAGCGGCAACAGCGCAGCCCGGGTCGTACCGGCGCGTTCCAGTGGCGGTGTCGCCGGGGCGATCACGCGGAAGCTGGCGCGCCGCGTCTGCTCGTCGAGCTGGCGGCCAAGCTCAGCGTCGGCGATGCGCGCCAGCAGCGCGTCATACGTGGCGCGCGCCTGGTCACGGGCGGGGTCGGTCGGTGCAAGGGTACGGAGCCGCTGCTCGGCCAGCGCTAGTTGTTCACGGTAGAAGGTCATGACCGTCCCGGTGGTACGGGCGCCCGTGTTGGCAATCTCCTCCTGGTACTGGTCCAGAACTGCATTCACCACCTCGGCACACAGCGCGGCATCGTCGCAGGAGTAGGCGGCACGTACCGTGTTCGGGCCGGCAGCCGCGTGACGCCAGCCGGCGCGCACCTGCTTTGCCATCGCAGCGGCAGCGGCCTCTGTGGTCATCTCATCTGCCAGCCGTGTATGCCGGAGGAGCGCGCTGACAAGGAAGGTGTCCGTCGCCATCAGCTCGCCCAACAGCTCGGCGTACTGCTCGGAGGGTGGCCGGGCGCCGATGTCGCGGCCGCGGGTGGGATCAAGATTGGCGGCGAAGACCGCCTCGGCCGTGAAAGGCGCGACCTGTGCCATCGCCCGCTGGGCGGCCAGCACCGCGCCGGCCAGGATGAGCGCCGCCAGCCCGAGGTAGAGCCATGGATGCCGGAAGAATGTATCGAGATACCGCGTCACTTAGCTGTCCTCTTGAAGGCGGCCCGCCAGCGCCGGCCACGGCCGGCAGCGCGCCGGTCCTGAAGGTGCCGGCGGATCTCCTCGTGGATTGTGCACGGGGGCTCGACATACGGGGCAAACGACATGGTGGCCGCACGGGCGATCCCGTCCGGCAGCTCGGATAACGAGCGGCACCAGAGGATGTAGTTGCCTTCCTCAAGGGTACCGAGCAGGTCTTCTTGGTGGAGGTCATGGCGGTCGGGGTTGCTCACGCCGACCAGCGGCTTGCCCAGACGGATCACCTCCATGATGGAGCCCAGTCCGCCATGACTCACCACGAGCCGCGCCTCGTTGAGATACCCGTCGAGCGAGGGCGCAAACCGAAACCACTCACAGTTGGCCGGAACGTAGCCGCCGCGCGCGATCTGACAGATGACCTTCTCTCCCAGACACAGCGCCAGTTCGTCCATCCGCTGGACCAGCGAATCGAAGTCGGTCGTGCCGACGGTGACGAAGATCATCAGAACAGTCTCCCGGCGAAGATGGCGCGCGGGACGGCGGGTCGCAGCTCCTGCCACTGGACGAAGTACATCGTCGCCAGCCGCCGCATGAACCGGCCGGTTGCGCTGAGCCCGTGGATGCGCGAGCCAGTCTCAACAAACAGCACGTCCGCGCCGATCATGCGCGCCACGACGCAGGCCGGCACCGCCACGGATGGCCCTGTGGTCATGACGGCATCGGGGCGCAACGCAATCAGCGCACGGGCGGCCTGCAGCAGCGACACCGGGTACTTCCATATATCGGTGAGCAGGTTGAAGCTCTTGTCCCGCGGGCGAATGACGCGATACACGGTGCCGGGCTCTTGCAGCTTGCTCTCAGTCACCTCGTCATCCGCAACGAGGATGTACGAATAGCGCACATCCTCGGAGCCGAGCAACTCAATCAGGCGCAGGCACTCTTTGGAGTGCCCGCCCTCTCCCATCACTACCGTGATGTGGTACTTGCTGCGGGTGTCGGGGTGATGCGGGGTACCTCCGGGCAGGCCGGCCGGCTCCGGCACGGGTGGACGTTCAAGTTGAGCGGTCATAGGCGATCCCTTCCGGGCGGCGCCGCGCCGGCTACCCACGGCACGATGGCTTGCAGCAGTAGCCGGGCATCATCCGCCCTCACGCGCTGGTGCGTTGGCAAGTTGATCAGTGCTGTGGCGGCGTGTTCGGCGACCGGGCAGGAGCCTGCTCGGTATCCGCCTGCCTGGGGATTCACTGCTTCCTCCAGCACCGAGGTGAACCACTGCCCAGCCACGGCAAGCGGCCGCAGCGCCCGGACGGCGGCCGCACGGTCCGTCACCCACACGGGATAGCGCACCAAGACCGGGTCCGACCCTTCCGGCGCCTGTGGTGTTGGTACGCCCAGCCTGCCCAGCTCCGCACGATAGATGGCGGCGATCCGGCGCCGGTGGGCGATGTTCGCGTCCAGCCGGTCCAGCTGACGTAGACCAAGCACGGCCTGGGCATGGCTGAAGCGTCGCTCATAACCACGAGGCCGCCGGCCGTGCAGTTCCTCTGGGGCCGTCGGGCCAGGCAAGGGATTGCGCCGGCCCGCCATCTCGTACAGCGGGCGGGTGAGCCGGTGTAGCCGCGGTTCGGTCAGCACGTGGTAGGCCGCCAGCTTGATCGCATAACGCGCCACCAGGCCGGCGGGTGGGGTGTCGCACCGCCGCTGGAAAGCCGCCAGCCGGCCGGCGATGGTGGCGTCGGCGGTTACAGCCACACCACCCATCGTCGTAGAGATCGTCTTGGTCTCCTCGGTGCTGAAGAAGGCCGCGTCACCGAAGCTGCCGGCCGGCCGGCCGCGATAGCGGCTACCAAGGGCGTGCACGCAGTCCTCGATCAGCACCAGCCCGTGCTGCCGGCACAGTGCCCGTGCGCCGTCGATATCGGCGGGGGCGCCGAAGGTATGCTGCAACACCAGCGCACGCGTCCGGCCAGTCACGGCACGGGCAGCCCGTTCCATGTCCATGTTCAGCGTGTCAGGCTGACAGTCCACATACACGGCGCGCGCGCCCAGATAATGGACTGCATTGGGCACGACGATGTGCGTCGGCGCCTGCATCAGCACTTCGTCACCGGCGCCGATACCAAACGCCTGCAACAGGCCATACAGCCCTACGCGCCCATGTGAGAAGGAGAAAGCGTACGGCACACCAGCGTGCGCGGCAAAGGCGCGCTCATACCGCGCAATGGCCTCGCCGGCGACCAGCCGGCCGGGCCGTGCGAGCAGACGCAACGCGGCCAGCGCATCCCCCGTGCTGGTAGTACCACCGAGCAGGGCGAGGCGGCGGGCGGCGCGACGTGAACGCGCGGCGGGCACAGGGGCAGCGGTGGCAACGGCCACAACCGGTTCCTTTCCCGTCTGTCACTCTTGCAGAGGCTAGAGCCGCAACGTTGATGCCGCGTTGAGTGGCTGTCCTACCCCGGTCCGGCAGCGCCTACCGCGCCGCTGAGGCTTCGACCATGCCCGTAGCGCGGAGCTGATAGCCCAGCGACTGCCGGGCACGAATCTCAAACGGCACGCCCCCGGCCTCGCGCAGCTTGTCGCGCAGGTGCGAAATGTGCGTCTTGATCAACGAAGCGTCCGGCTGTTCCAGCCCGCTCCAGCCGAAGGTCAATAGCCGCTCCGTGGGCGCCAGATGCGGCTGGTGCACCGCCAAGCAGAACAGGATACGCAGTTCCAGCCGGGTGAGCGCCAGCGGCCGGCCACCTTTGGTTGCGGCGTAGCGGGCCAGGTCGACGGTCAAGTCGGCGACATTGACCAGGTCTTCAGACTCAGGCGCCGGAGCCGGCCGGGCAGCGACCCAGGCCTCGGCGCGCAGCACCACTTCCTGAGGATGGTAGGGGCGGCCGATGACGTCATGCGCACCGGCCTCCAGCAGCGCGATCACGCCCGGGCCCGACAGTCGCTCGGCAGTGGCGAACACCACCGCGCCGGGCAGATGGCTGCGCAGGCGGGCGATCGCCGCGCGCGCAACGCCATCGGCTTCACTCACACCCAGCACCACCAGTGACGGTGTAAACGGCAGGCCGTTCAGCACCCGCTCCGGCTGGCCCACACAGATCGCCTGGTGGCCGCGGCGCTTGAGCATGTGCGCCAGCAGGTCGGCCACGGCCGGGTTGGGCTCAACGATCACCGCGCGCATGTGTCCCCTCCCCCTGAGCACCACGATTACGCCGGAATCAGGCTGTACCCCACGCCATGCACCGTCCGGATCATCTCGTCGTTGCCCCCCGCGTCTTTGATCTTGCGGCGAATGGAACTAATGCGCGCCTTGAGCAGCGTCGCATCGTCGACGTTCTTGTAGCCCCAGATCCGCTCGGTCAAGAAGGCGTGGGACAGCACCTGCCCCGGGTATTCGGCCAGTTCGCGCAGGATGTCGAACTCCATCCGCGTGCAGAGCAGATTGATACCGTTGAGCATTGCGGAGAAGTTGGCCGTGTCCATCTCCAGTCCCAACGCCGCGATGCGCAGGGGCGCCGGCCGGCTGTCCCCGCCGGCGCGCACCTCCCGCGGGCGGCGGCTGAGGGCGCGCACACGCGCCAGCAGTTCGCTGGGGTGAAATGGCTTCGTCAGGTAGTCGTCGCCGCCGCTCTCCAGTCCGGCGACGATGTCGTCGATGCGGTCGAGCGATGAAAGGAACAGCACCGGCACGGCCGGCAGCCGGGTGCGTAGCCGGGGCAGCGCCTGAATCCCGGTGCCATCGGGCAGCAGAACATCGAGCACTAACAGATCCGGCGTCTTCTGCTCCAAAAAGCGGAAGGCGCCGGCGATGTCACCGGCTGCAACCGCGTCGTGCGAATCACGCCGCAGTGTCTGGCAGATGATCTCGGCGTAGTCTTCATCGTCATCGATCACCAGGATCAGCATCGTCTCCCACCCCTGTTCGGCGACCGCCTCGCCCCAACCGCACGGGTACCAGACGCTAGGTCCAAAGGATGTCGTGAGCTCGTTGAGCCGGTGATGAGCGCTGGTGGAGTCCGGGTAGCAGCGTTACTTGACCGCCACCAAGCCGTAACGCCACTGCGACGCCCATTGCCGGAACCACCATACGCTGCCGCCGCTCGCGCTGAATCAGACATCTGAGGTATTACCGCCAGCATTCGCATCTGCGGAACCGGCACGACTGTGGCGGGACGGGCCGCCAACCCAAACTCAACGGCTCCGGCTTAGCGTGACGGCAGCACCAACCCGGAGTGGAAGCTGCAAGGTATGCCGATGGCGGTTGCGGATCGTAACACTACCGCGGTCATTCCCAGGCCAGGTGTAACGGCACTGGTCGTGTACCTGCGCCCGGCGCCGCGCGGGCGGCTGTTGCCGCTGCTGGCCGAGCTGGGTGTGTTCGTGGTGGAGCGGCAAGGGGCCGACCACGCGCTGGCGGCCGCCTTCAGCACCCGCAGCGACTTCCTGATCGTCGTCGCTGACACGGCGCCGGAGCATGTGGCGCTGGCGCGGCGGCTGCACGAGAATCTGGGATCGGTGCTGGTCGTGATTGTGCCGGCCGGAGCGCCCGCCACCGCATTTGATGAGTCGGGTGCGACCGCGATACTCGCCGACGACCTGTCCGATGACCGGTTTGCATTGGCGATTGCGCCTGCCGTACGGCAAGCCCGCTGGGAACGCAGCACCGAAGCCGCCGATGAGGAGTATGTCATCTTTGGTGATGTGCACTTCCGGGTGCTACCCCCAGCGTTGTCCCGCGCCGGGCGGGCGGTGTCACTCACGCGGGCCGAGGCCGATTTGCTGGCCGAACTGGCACGCGCCCTGGGCCGGCCGGTGCCGACCACCGAGCTTGAGCGCCGGCTGACCGGCAGCGAGACCCGCGCCGATCCGCATGGCGGCTATGTTAAGACGGTCGTGCTCCGTATCCGTCGCAAGGTCGAGGAGATCGGTGCCGACCCGCTGCTGCTGCGGAATGTCCGTGGCTACGGCTACATGCTGTCGGGCTAGCGACGCCCGCTACTACGGCGCGCGCTCGTCCTGCCCCCCAAACCGGATGGTGACACGGAAGCTAGCGCCATCCTGGTCAGAGGTGACGCTTGCGCCGGCTTGCTCGGCCAGGCGCTGGGCAAGGTAGCTCCCAACACCCAAGCCGTTATGGCGCCCCCGGGTACCGATCCGGTTCGTGACGGTGATCACCGGGATACTGCCATCGGCGGTCAGCACCAGCCGGACCGGCGTGTGTGGGTCATGGTGGTCGCAGGCATTGGAGAGCAGCGAATGCACCAGCGTCTCGCAGATGCCTCGCGAGCCGAAGTGGCGTGCGCGTTCGCCGCCGTCGATCACCTCGATTGGCAGGCCTGCAGCAGCGAGCTCGGCGCCAGCGACGGCGGCGACTTCGGCCGGAATGTACCACTGGGCCTCTTCTGCCACGCCGCCTCGTGCCATGACGAAGACGCGCTCGGTCGTGCGCAGCATCCGCTCTACGGTGCGCATCACCAGTTCAACTTGGTGTCGCAGCGCTTCATCGACGCTGTCCTCGGCCATCGCACGCATTGCCGTGGCCACGAGGCCGAGCGGCGAGCGCAGTTCATGATACGCAAGCGTCACCGGATCGAGCGTCAGCGCGTTCATAGCGAACCCTTGGGAGATGCACGCTTAGGATGGCAGCGCTGTCACCATATCGTGACGTGGGGTGCCTGCCATCACCAAGCAGGCTCTACCTTAGTCGCCCATTTGTAGTACGCCGCTAACCCAATCGGGTTAGTTGCCACGTTTGCAACCTTTTCGTTACCTGTCCACACTCACGCGTCTCCCTCCGCTGAGGCCCATACTCTGGCGAGCGTAATCCCCCGCTAACCCTTATTACGAGCACGCGGCTGGGCGGCGGTCGGTTTCGGTTCCGGCCGCCGCCCCCCGGGTACTGTGCAAGCGAGCGTGCGCTAAAACCCGGACTCGAGCCAGACGCGGCGTTCCAGGTAGTCCTTCACTTTGGCGATGTAGGTGCTGGCGCCGGCGTCATACCAGCGTCCCGAGTACCACAACCCCACGCAGCCCCATACGTCGCCCGCCTGATAGGTGGCGCCGTTGCCGCTGACGCTGTGTAGCCAGGTGAACGCGCCTTCGTAGCACGCCCGCCGCCAGGCAAGGGCGTAGTCCGCGTTGAAGGGCGTGCCGTTGCGCGACATCGGGAAGGTACCAATATGCGCCGTCCACTTGATCTGCAGAATGCCGAAGCTGGTTGGGCAAGGGGCACCGTACCCGGCCGGGCACAGCGACGGGTCACTGACCACATCACCCGTCTCGCTCTGCCGCCACCAGCTCTCGGCCGCGGCCTGAGCGCGGGTGAGGTCTTCATCAAACCCCCACTTGCAGGATGCCCACTGCAAGATCTCATCGGTGGTTCCGGTGAAGTTACCGTCAATCCTTGCGGCGAAGGCGGCGGCCGCGCTGACCCGGTCAATCGAGGTCACCGTGCCACCGGTGGTGGCGTTAGCAGCGGCGTTACCCGGCCGAGGCTCCCAACTGGAACGACGCACGCGCGTGGCACAGCTGGCGCCGCTCGGCAGCGCCGAACCGGGAACGAGCGTCACGAACGCGCCCCCAGGCGTTGGAGTGGGTGTTGGCGTGCTGGTGGGCGCCGGCGTTGGAGTACTGGTGGCGGCCGGCGTTGGGCTAGGCGTTGGCGTGCTGGTGGGCGCCGGCGTTGGGCTGACGGTCGGGGCGGGGGTAACCGCACCGGTGGCCGCCAGCAACTGCACGGCATCGACGAACACCACCGGCTGCGCCTGACCTGCCATATCCTGCAGCGTGATCCCCATGATCCACGCGCCGGCCGGCGCCAGCGTGGAAAGCGGGATGCGGTATTCCTTCCAGGTATTCCTCGGCGGCTGCCCGCCGAACTCCGCCAGACTGCGTACGGCGCCGATGCCGCGGCCCGCCTCATCGCGCAGTTGTACGCCGTACGACTGGCCGGACTGCGTCGCCCGCAGCGCAAGACGAAGTTCGGTGTAGCCCGCGGTGCTGACCGGCGCGCCAGCCCGCAGATACAGCCCGCCCCAGGCCGCGGTCACCTGATGGCTGATGGCGAAGCGCCCGGAGAATGATGTGCGGGCGGCAAGGTTGACGGCGCTATCCCAGGACCGGTCTGCCCAGCCGGCCGCCAGCGCATCACCGAACACCGTCAGCGCCGATTCGGGCGTCGCCGTCACCACCGGTTGCGGAGTGACCGATGCGACCGGCGTGCTGGTCGGGCTCGGTGTGGCGCTTGGGGAGGGCGTGGGTGTGGGCGTGGTCGCGGTCGCGGTCGCTTCCAGCGCCACCGCGTCGATGTACAACATCGGTTGCACCATGCCGCGCAGGTCAGTGACCGTGAACCCCGAAATCAAGGCGCCGGACGCGCCCAGCGCCGTCAGCGGGATGCGGTACTCTTTCCAGGCTCCGGCCACCGGGTCACCGCCGAAGCCGGCCAGGTCCAGTGGGGTACCGATGCGGGCATTGCTGCTGTTGTACAGGGCAACACCATACTTCTGACCGCTCTGGCTGGCGCGGGCCATAAAGCGCAAGGTCTGGTAGGGCGTCGTGTTGACCAGCGTATTGCTATGGAGGTACAGGCCACCCCAGGGCTGCGTCACCGTGAAGGTAATGGCAGACGAGCCGCTGTGCACCGGCGCCGTGCTGGCGAAGTTGACGGTGCTACCCCATGACCAGCTGGCCCAGCCGCCCGCAAGCGCATCGGCGTAGACCGGCAACGTGGCGGCGGCGGCGGCAGTCGCGGTCGCCTGCGGGGAGGCAACCGGCTCGCTGGCCCGGCCACCACCATCAACCGTGGCCGCGGCGACGGAGAAGGCGGCAGCCTGCTGCACCGCAGCGACGAGCTGGCCCGTGTCCGCAGCAAAGAGATTCACCCGTACGGTGTGCACACCGGTCAGGCTGCCGGCTGGGATGGACCACTCACCGCTCAACGTTAGCGGTGACCGTGCCGCCAGAGCCTGCCCCTTCCAGCTGCGGATAAAGGTAATGGCGCCGCGCGGTCCCAGGACCTCAAGCTGCGCATCGACGGCCAGCGGCGCATCCGCCACCAGGCGCAGGCTGACTGTGGCCGGTGTGCCCGCGGCGGGCGTGAGCGGCGATACGGTCGCGCTGATGCTGACACCCGCAGCGATCGCGGTCCGCGACGGAGCCGGCAGCCTGGCGCCACCAAGCGCCGCAAAGACGGCAAGTGCAAGCAACGCCAGCAAGCTGGCACGACGACGATCCATGGCGGGGGCCTCCAGCACGGTACGAGCGCTGGGCAGGGACCGGCGCTACCCGGGCCGCAGGCTGAATCGTTGCCGCGTCAGCCGGGTGCGCTTCGCTCGTACCAACACTTCGTGTATCGGCGGGAAACGGAGGCCATGGAGGTACAAGGAGTCACGAACGCATCAACGACCGGGCAGTCGGATCGTTGTGGCGCCGAAATGGCGAACGCCGGTGGCGAACCACCGGCGCAAGGGCGCGACTCTCGGCAGAGCAGGCGGTTGGTCGCTAGTCGAGGTCGTCGTACTCGTCGTCGTCGTCTGCGTCGTCTTCGCTCTCATCCTGCTGATCTTGAAGGATCGGAGCAGGCAGGGGCTCCGGCGCACGCCGCCGGCCGCTTTCCTCCGGCTCGATCTCGACAGGCAGCGCGTGGGCGACGTTCCGGGTCAGCCGCAATGTCACAGCCTTGGTGCCGACCTCGCGGATTGGCACCGTCAGCAGGATGCGGCGGCGGTCAAACTCCTCGCCGGTGACCGCCTCAATCTTGGCAGCGATGTCCGCGGCCGTGACCGAGCCGTACAGGCGGCCTTGATCGCCGACACGGGCGCGAATGACGATCGGGTTACCTTCGAGCTTCTCGATCAGCTTGCGGGCTTCAGCATCAAGGGCAGCCTGCCGCTTTTCTTCCTTCTTGGAGACCGCCTCCGCCCGCTGGAGGGCATCCTTGGTGGCGGGCACCGCCAGCCCGCGCGGAAACAGGTAGTTCCGTGCAAAGCCGGGCTTTACTTCCTTCACCTCGCCGGGGATGGCGGTGCCAAGCACCTCCTCCACAAACACGACCTTCATGCTGCTCCTCCAGCGCGGCCCGTACCGGCTTGCCCGGCACGCCGAAACGCCGCCGGTGCAGTCCGCCCGGCGGCGCCGCAGACTCATCCATCCTTGTATAGCAGTTCCGTTGGTGAGGCGCTACCGGCGCTCCGGGCGGACGACGGTGACCCGTTCTGCGTGGTTGGGACAGCTTGCGCGCAGAAGCGCCCGGGCTGCCTCGCGCTGCTCATCCAGTAATCCGTCGGTTAGCCCCACCGGCCGGCGGCGAACGTAGCTTGCCAGGCAGCGCGGACAGCGGATCGTTTCGCTGTCAGATGTGGCGGCAAGCCCCCGGCTCCACAACTGTTCGACGCCGAGGTTGGCCGGCGCCCGGTACGAGTGCGCCAGTTTCATGGCGTTGGTGGCGGTCTGTAACAACTGGTCAAGCTTCCATCCGTCTTCTGGCGCGCAGGCGGTGCCCACGGGCATGCTCCCGGTCAGCCGCCGGAGCCGGCGCACCAGCCCGCGCCCGCCGGTGCGTCCGGTCTCGGGTAGCAGCGCCGCAAGGATCGGCTGGCTGCTGTTCGGCCGGCCGACGACATCCCAACGTCGCAGGGTACGCACCAGCATCGGACCGAACCGGGCTACTTCGCGCGTGCTGTCCAATCCGAACACTGCCACCGACACTTCCCTACGGTAGCGCTCTGCGCGCAGCAGCTCGCGCTCACTGATCTCCGCAAAGGCGGCGGCTTCCAGGACGCCGTCGGCGCCGTCGCCCACGCTGCCCGGTAGACAACGGCCGGCGGCGACGGCCGCGTGAGCCAGCACGGCGCCGAGCAACGAGACGTGCTGCACACCGGGCACCAGCGCGAACAGGGCGCCCAGGCTGGCGCCACCGGTGGCGATCGGGGCGACCACTACCATCGAGCTGCGGGTGATACGCTCCAGCCGCGCACAGGGCTGCTCTCCCCATGCATCGCCAAATACCGAGAGGAGCGTACCGCTGACCGGCGTGGCCGGAGGGTGGAATGGGAACGGACCGGGGGTGATCTCAAGCCGCTCAAACAGGATTGGCTTGCCGGCAGCATCAATCAGGGCCGTGAGGAACCAGCCATCGGTGCCCGAATCGTGCACCAGGCAGCCAAGCTGGCATACCGCACCAAAGCGTCCCATCCCGGCGGACACCGCCGCGAGAATGGATGCCAGTGCATCGCTGCGGTGGGTCGCCAGCAGCATTTCCGACAGCAGCGCCATTCCGGACTGAGCCGTAGGCTTGGGCTCGGCGACCATCCGTTTGCGCCTCCATCGCAAGTATCGGTATCGCCGGTGTCCTCCTACAGCCCTGGTTCCGGCTTGGTTTCGGCACTCGGGCGCTGATGCCCCCCGCGTCAGGGATTGTCGCCAAGGGAACAGCCTGTGCCATCCATCCGGCGTAGGATGAAGGTGGAGATCGTCGTAGGGAGGAGCCCGACCATGGCGCATCAATCGAACGACCACCACCGCTCTCCACCATCAACCCATCCCCGCCGGGTACTCGTTGGCGCGCTGCTGGCGGGCCTGCTCATCCTGCCAGGTGTGCACGCGGCGCGCGGCCTGGCCCGGGCTGGGCATGTAACTGTTCCGGCCCAGGCGTCGGCGCCCGCCACTCAGGAGCCCGTCGCTCTTCCACCGTGCGACATCGGCGAGGTGCCGCTGACGCTGAGTGCCGCGGAGGATCAACTGCTGGCCGTGGTCAACCGCGACCGCGCCGCGCAAGGGCTACCGGAGCTCGCCTTCTCGGAGACGCTCCAACGGGCCGCCCGCTGGAAGGCGGCCTCGCTGGCATCGCAAGGCGAAGGCGTCGCGTTCGCGCTCGACCACAGCGATCCGGACGGACGGAGCTGGGAACAGCGGCTGCTGGACTGCGGCTACCCTGCCCGTGCGAGTTTTGCGGAGAACCTGGCAGCGGGCAACGAAGGACCTGAGGATGTGGTGGCGGCGTGGCTGGGCTCGCCGGCACATCTCGCCAACCTGCGCGACCCAGCGATGCGGTACGCCGGTATTGCCCGCGCGCGGGCGGGCGCCGTTGACGGCACGCTGATCTTCGTCTGGGTGCTGGACCTGGGGTCGGAGCCCTAAAGCTCACCGGGATTGGCATAGAACGGGCACGTTGCACCGGTATCGTGGTATACTTGCGAAGGTACAGCTTCCAGAGTCGAGCCGCCCCGGGTAGTCCGTCGCATGCACGATGACCGAAGCCTCAACCACCCATTTTGACGGAGGTCATCGTGTCGTTTCAGGATCGCACGCTCACGTGTATGGACTGCGGAGCGCCGTTCACGTTCACCTCAGGTGAGCAAGAGTTCTACGCATCGAAGGGGTTCACCAATGAGCCCCGGCGTTGCCCCAGTTGCCGGTCGGCCAAGCGCGCCGGTGGCGGCGGTGGTGGTGGTGGCTACAGCAGCGGTGGCGGCAGCTACGGCGGCAGCCGCGAGATGTACACTGCTACCTGCGCCTCCTGCGGCAACGAAGCCCGCGTGCCGTTCCAGCCGCGTGGCGATAAGCCCGTGTACTGCTCGGACTGCTTCCGCTCGCAGAGCGGCGGTGGCGGTGGCCGCTCCAGCTACGGCGGCGGTGGCGGCCGCGGCGGCAGCCGGTGGTCGGCGCTGACTGCCTGCTATCATTGCGGGGGGGCCCGCGCTGTTGCGCCGGGCCCCGCGCCTGCGTCTGCCAGCGTACTTAGTCTCGACCGGCCAGCGCTTCAACGTCGCTCTTGGGCACATTCAGCGTCACGGCTTGGTCCGACAGCCCCTGCACCCAATCCATCGGCAGCTCAGCGTCGTGGTGGAACAGGATCCCGCGGCGGAGTACGACGCGCAGCGGCCGGCCGTCGCCGGCGTCAAACGTCAGATCCTGCACCTCGCCCACCTTCTCACCGCCGGCATCGACGATGTCCATCCCGCGCGAGACGGTGGGGCGCTCCAGGTCGTCCGGAGCGAGCTGCTCACCACCGGGATAGCCCAGTACTTTGCCATGTGCCAGTAGTGGCCCCATCGCCACGGCCTGGTCGAGCGCGGCATTCCCGCGATAGGTTCCATCGAGGTCTGCTGGCGGTGGACCCACGTAGTCGGTATACGGCGCCCGGATGCCGTCCGCCGTCCACGCGTCCATGGTGGCGAAGGTCCGCTCGTCCATGTCCAGCTGCACCGCGCCGTCGGCGGCCCCGGCCACATGGCGCAGCGGCACCTTACGTTCGCTGCCGAAGACGAAGCCATGCTTGACGACGATCTCAGTGACCCGCTCACTCGCCGCATCGGCGATCACGCGGTGGACCTCGCCGAGCTTGCCATCGGTCCCCATCACCGTGTCGCCCAGACTGATTTGCATTCCACGCCTCCCGCCGCCGGCGGCCCATGCCATGGCCGCCGCACCGCGCAGGAGCAACACCGGGACGGGGGACCGGC
This sequence comes from Chloroflexota bacterium, assembly GCA_963170165.1. Lineage (GTDB taxonomy): Bacteria > Chloroflexota > Dehalococcoidia > CAUJGQ01 > CAUJGQ01 > CAUJGQ01. The sequence goes on from CAUJGQ010000011.1 coordinate 90,920, forward strand.
GCAGCACCTCCTGCGCCACACTGCCAAACACCAGCCGTTCCACGCCGCCGCGGCCGTGGGTAGACATGACAATCAGCCCTGCTGGCGCATCGTTCGCAACGCCGAGGATCGCATCGGCCGGCGGCGCGTCGGACACCACCGCGTCGACGGTCAGGCCACGCGCCGTGAGCGCCTGCGCACGCTCCTCCAGGTAGTGGCGGGCGTTGACACCCTCCTCCTGCGCGGCCCGCGTCACCGCGTCAATGGTGGCGGGGTCCATGACCGACGGCAGCCCGGTGGGTGCAGCCATGGTGGCCAGCAACTCCGCCGAGCGCTCCGGTCCTTCGTATGCGCGCACCAGCGTCAGCGGTAGTCCGAGCCGTTCCGCTACTTCAACGGCCGCCGCCAGCGCGCGTTCCGCGAAATCTGACCCATCCAGGGGAACGATCACTCGCCGGAACATGCGGTCCTCCTCCCTCAGGCACGTGCCCAAAGGCATCACCCACCTATCACATTCCGTCTGTACCCGTCCAGTGTCAGACTGGAGGGTGTGCGGTGACGACCGCACGGTGGAGGTAGTCGCGGGTGAATCTTCAGCTAACCGATCAGGGCGAGCGCGCACTCCTCGCCCGCCAGCGTCTTGGACCGCCGTTCTCCGGCGACCTGGTCCGGCCCAGTTACGACGGCCTCGGGCTGGCCTCAATCCCGGCACTGGTGCAGCATTGGCTCGCCCCTGACGCCCCCACGCTGAGCACGCTCCCCGCCGTCCCGCCGCTTGACCCTACGTTGCTGGGGCTGGCGGACGTCACCGCGGTGTGGCAGCGCTGGCAGCACGACCCTATCAACCACGTCGTCGTGCTGTTGATGGATGCCCTGGGCTACGACCAGCTGCGCGCGATGATGGTGGGTGGCGCCGCCGCCCGGCTGGCTCGCATCACCAACGATGACCGCAGCCTGCTGCTACCGATCACGACCGTCTTCCCGAGCACGACCACCACAGCGCTGACCTCTATTGCCACCGGCTACCCGCCGGCGGCACACGGCATCCTGGGCACGGCCGTCTACTTCCGCGAGATCGGCAGCATCGTCAACCTGATCGGCTACCGGCCGTGGATCGGCCCGACGCCGGCCTCTTACCAGGACACGCAGCTCAACCCAGACACACTGCTGCCGGTGCCCAATGTCTACCGGCGCATGGAGGCCGGCGGTGTGCGGGTGGAGCTGGTCAACGTCGCGGCGCTGCAAGGCACCAGCATCTCACGCTTCACCGGGGCCGGTAGCCTGGCGGCGCGCGAACGGTTTTCCGGCTACCTGACGCCCGCCGATGGCTTTGCCCAGTGCCGTCGCCAGGTGCTGGCGCAGCCGGTCACCGAGCGCAGCTATACCTATATGTACGTCTCCACGGTGGATAGCACCGCCCACCGCTACGGACCGATGCACGACGCCTACCAGGCAGAGATGGCAGCACTAGACTTCGCGCTCGAACGCGAGTTGCTCGCGCCGCTTGCCGGACGGCGGGATGTGGCCGTCATCCTGACAGCGGACCACGGGCAGCGTCCTGCCTCCCCGAACACCACCATTTGGCTCGATGACCATCCTGTGCTCGTTGAGATGCTGATGCTGCCGATGACGGGAGAAGGACGGGCGCCGTATCTGCATGTGCGGCACGGGATGGAGCAGGCAGTGACCGGCTATCTCTCCGAGCAGCTTGGTGAGTGCTTCGCGGTGATCACACGGGACGATGCCCGCCAGGTGGGTCTTTTCGGCCCGCCCGGTGCGGCGCTGGGCCCGGAGGCGGCGGCCCGCTCTGGCGATCTGCTGCTGGTGCCGCGCGGTCCGTGGGTGGCACGCCACCAGGTGACCACCGATGAGCGCTGGCCGGGATTTGCGGGGGTGCACGGCGGGCTTAGCCGCGAGGAGATGCTGATTCCGTTTTTGGCCATGCGGATGGGCTGACCGGCCGTTCGGCTTCTGCTAGCACCCGGCCCAGGATGCGGACCAGGTCGTCCTGCTCGGCGGCGGTAAGACCAGCCAGCAGGCCGGAGAGATAGACGCGAGCAGCCTGGGACACCTCGCCCGCCACTGCCTCTCCTTCGGCAGTGAGCGTGTGTGCGACCTGGCGGCGGTCGCCTGGCCGGTCCGCCCGGGTGACCAGGCCGCGGGAAACCAGCTTATCCACCTGCTGGGTAACGTTGCTGGCGCTGACCCCAAAACTCAGTGCCAGGTCGCGCACGCCGATGCCGGGCTCCTGCCGCACCCGGAACAGGATACGCAACTGGGGCAACGTGATCCCGCGCTCGTCCCACACATGCAGCCGCAGGCTATCCAGCAGCCGCGCTGCCTGGGCAAACACTGTCACCGCCTGCTCCAGCCGCGCCTGCTCGGGCATGAACCGCTCCCCTTGCCGTTCTTGCCCCAGTATGCGCCGCGCCGCGGACCGCGTCACTAGCCTTCATGGCCGGCTGGGCACAGGCCGGCGCCGCCCGGGGCATTTGCGTCTCTGCGCGAGCGCGGCCATACTGTGCCCCAACCGTTCCCCGCCGGACGGCCGACCACCGCACGGGAGGACGCCCATGCAGGCACTCACCGGCATCCGAGTTCTGGACCTCACGCACCTTATCGCCGGACCGCATTGCACCAAGCTGCTGGCCGACTTCGGCGCCGACGTGATCAAGATCGAGCGGCCTGCCCGCGGCGACCCCGCCCGGCACATGGGCCCCTTCTTTCACGACGTGCCCCACAGCGAAGCCAGTGCGCTGTTCCTCCACCTCAACACCAATAAGCGCTCGCTGACGCTGGACCTGAAGAGCACCGAGGGACGGCAAATCGCGCTCGAGCTTGCGGCCCGCAGCGACGTCCTGGTTGAGAGTTTCCGGCCGGGGACCATGGAACGCTTTGGGCTTGGCGCCGAGGAGCTACGCGCACGTAACCCCAAGCTGGTCGTTACCTCCATCTCCAACTTCGGCCAGAGCGGGCCGTATCGTGACATGGCAGCGAGCGAAATCACGCTGTCGGCCATGGGCGGACCGATGAACATCACGGGCCATCGCGATCACTTCCCCTTGAAGCTCGGCGGCAATGTGGTGCAGTACCACGCCGGCGCCAACGCCGCCTTCGCCACACTCGCCGCCATCCACGCCGTCGAAGGTGGCCGGCCCTTTGGCGATCACATCGACGTCAGCATCTACGAAACGCAGGCGGGGTTCCGGGACCGGCGGGTGATCGCGCTGACGGCGCACGCCTACACCGGCGACATCGGCCGCCGCCCGGAGACCGGCGTGCGGCCGGGCAGCGGTGTCCGGCCGGCGCTGGACGGCTATGTCAACATCTTCGCCGGCGGTCCGGCACGCTTCGGTCGTTTCCTGGAGATGATCGGACGGGAGGATCTCAAGCAGGATCCGCGCATCCAAAACCCGTTGCTGCTCCCGAATCATCCGGAACTGGCCGAGGAGATTGAGAACAGCTATCTCGTCTGGCTGATGTCGCACACGAAGCGCGAGGCAGCGGCGATTGCCCAGCACCATCAGCTGCTGGCCGCACCCGTCAACGAGATCAAAGACGTGGTAGAAGATCCCGCCTTCATCGACCGCGGCGCCTTCGAAACGATTGAACACCCCTTCACGGGACCGCTGCGCTATCCCAGCCGCCCGTTCATCCTCGCTGCCAGCCCGCGCCAGCCTGCCCGGCGGGCGCCGTTGCTGGGTGAGCACACCGAGTCGATCCTCTGCGATGAACTCGGCTACGCGCACGAGGACTTGGGACGGCTGGGCGCCATGGGCGTAGTTTGACGGTGACCGCCGGCGCCGGCAAACACCCAGAGGCACACGAAGGAGCACCACTGTGTCCGACTTCATCCCAAAGCATTTGCCACTGCACGGCGTGCGCGTGCTGGACATCACCGTCGTGTGGGCAGGGCCGCACTGCACACAGCTGCTGGCCGAATGGGGCGCCGAGGTGATCCGCATCGAGCCGCTATCCCCGGTACAGAACAGCACGCGCGGCGCGGAGTACACCATTACCCGTGAGCAATCCGAGAAGAGCCGCGGCGGCCCGCTCAACCTGCAAATGTCATACCCAGACTATGACCCGGGGCCACGCCCCTGGAACCGCACCCCCGCGTTCAACTCGCACGCGCGCAACAAGCGCAGCATGACGTGTAACATCGCCACGCCGGAGGGCCGCAAGATCTTCCACGACCTGGTGGCTGTCTCGGACGTGATCGTCGAGAACAACGTGCCGGAGACGGTCGAACGGGCCGGCTTCACCTACCCGGACGCTGCAGTTGCCAACCCCGGGATCATTGTGCTGCGGATGCCGGCGTACGGCCTCAATGGCCCGTACAAAAACTACCGCTCGTTTGGCACGCACATGGAGGGCATGACCGGCCACCACTATCTGCGCTCGTATCCTGACCTGGACCCCTCGATGACCGGCGACGCCTTCACGGTCGATGCCGCCTCCGGCGTCATCGGCGCCTTCGCCGTGCTTGCGGCATTGCGCCACCGGCGGCGGACCGGTGAGGGCCAGCAAATCGAGCTTGCGCAGGCGGAGAACTTCCTGTCATACCTGGGCGAGATCGTGCTGGACTACACGATGAACGGCCGCAGCCCGGCGCCCCAGGGCAACCACCATCCATCCCATGCGCCCCACGGGGTCTACCCCTGCGCGGGCGAGGAGCGCTGGATCGCCATCGACATCGCCACCGATGCCCAATGGCAACAGTTGCGCGCCCAGATGGGTGAGCCAGACTGGGCCATGGACCATCGCTATGACAGCACGTTGGGCCGCTGGCGGCACCGCGAGGAGATGGACGTCCTCATCGGCGCTTGGAGCCGTAACCAGGACCGCGATGCGCTCTTCCAAGCGCTGACGGAGCGCGGGGTGATTGCCGGGCCGGTCCAGGATGAACGGGACCTGTACGCCTGCCCGCACCTGCGCGAACGGGGGTTCTTCGAGACGCTCACCTCGCCAGAGGCAGGCACCCACGCTTACCCCGGTCTCGTCTTCCGCATGTCGTCCACCGAGAACCACCTGTACCGCTATCCGGTCCGGCTGGGCGAAGACAACGAGTACGTATACAACCAGTTGCTGGACATCCCGCCCGAGCAGGAGGCGGCGCTCCGCGCGCGCGGGCAGATAAGCGTTGACTATCCCGGCCGCGCCCCCGCCCCAGTGTGAGTGACGCCATGGCCGCGATCGACGGGCTGTATCTATCGCTCATCTTCCCCGAGCCGCCCCCAGACCGGCCGTTCGTCTACATCAACATGGTGGCGACGGTTGACGGCAAGATCACCGTCGATGGCTCGGAACGCGGCATCGGCAGCGAGGCAGACAAGCGGCTATTCTACGAGCTACGCGCCCATGCCGGGGCCGTGCTCGATGGCGCGGCCACGGCCCGCCTGAGTGGCGCCTCGCCGCGCGTGCGCCCGCCGGATTTGCAGCGCTGGCGGCGCGACCGGGGGCAGGCGGCGCATCCGCTTGGGGTCCTGCTCACTGCCTCCGGCAACCTACCGCTGGACAGCGCCTTCTTCACCTCAGAGGCATTTGAGGCGGCTGTCTTTGCCGCAGAGACCATCCCGGCCGAGCGGCTGGCAGCCCTCCGGCACACGCGGCGGCCGGTGCACCTGGTGCCTGCGGGTGACAGCGCCGTCCCGGCGATGCTACAGGTGCTTCACCAGCAGTATGGAGTCCAACGCCTGCTGTGCGAGGGTGGTGGCACGCTCAACAGCACCTTCATTCATCAGGGGCTGGCAGATGAGTTGTTTCTCAGCATTGCGCCGAAGATTGCCGGCGGGCGCGACAATCTCACCGCGGTAGAAGGTGAGCCGTTTCATCGTGATACCATGCCCGCGCTGGAGCTGATGAGCTGGCACCATCACCTGCCAACCGGTGAGGTCTTTACGCGCTGGCGCTTCCAGCGGCCGGCAACCGCAACAGGGGGCAGCCCATGACGGCACAGGCACAACCGCGCACCCAGGCCGAACTGCTACAACGGGCGCGTGAGGTGATCCCCGGCGCTGCCATCAGCACCGAGGCGCTGCCCGATGACACCGCCTTCGTGATTGAGCGGGCGCAGGGCTCGCGTCTATATGATGTCGCGGGGCGATCGTACATCGACTACGTGATGGGCTCAGGGCCGATGGTGTTGGGCCACGGCCATCCCGAGGTGGTGGCGGCTGTCCAGGAGCAGGCAGCTCGGGGCGCCACCTACTTCGCCATCAACCGCCAGGCGATTGAGCTGGCCGAGTTGATGGTCAGCGCCATCCCTTGCGCGGAGCAGGTGCGCTTCACCGGCTCCGGCGGCGAGGCGACGTTTGGCGCGCTACGGCTGGCCCGCGCCTACACCGGCCGCCAGAAGATCCTTAAGTTCGAGGGGGGCTACCACGGCGCGCACGATTACGCGTTGATGAGCAGCACGCCCGCCGTACCGCCGCCGTTCCCCCAGGCCATCCCTGACAGTGCCGGCATCCCGGATGCCATCGCTGAGACCGTGTTGGTCGCCCCCTTCAACGACAGCGAGACCGCCGCGGGTATCATCGGCGACCACCGTGAGCACCTGGCGGCCGTCATCGTTGAGCCGTTCCAGCGCTCAATTCCCCCGGTACCCGGCTTCCTTGCCGCGCTGCGCGACGCCTGCCGCCGCAATGGTGTGTTGCTCATCTTCGATGAGGTTGTCACCGGATTCCGTTTTGCCTGGGGCGGCGCGCAGGAGCGCTACGGCGTGACGCCGGACCTGGCAACGTACGGCAAGATCGCCTTCGGCGGGTACGCCGGCGGCGCCATTGCCGGGCCAAAGGAGATGATGCGGCTGCTCGACCCGGCACTGCGGGCCGCGGGTGTCTCACTTACCGGCACGCTGAGCGGCAACCCCGTCTCCGCCGCCGCCGGGCTGGCGACCCTCCGCGTGCTCGAGCGGGAACGCGCCACAATCTATCCGCGACTCTATGACTACGGTGAGCGGCTGGCGCGCGGCATCGCGGACCTGCTCGCTGCGCGGCGCATCCCGGTGCAGACGCCGGGCGAGGGGCCGATCTTTCAGGTTTACCTGCAGGACCGCCCGATTCGTGACTACCGCGATACGCTGGGCGCAAGCGGCGCGCGCTGGGGCGCCATCTGCCGGGCGATGACGCGGCGCGGTGTGTTCCTCAATGGCGGCAAGCTGTATTGCTCCGCCGCACACAGCGATGATGATCTGCGCCAAACGCTGTCGGCGGCCACGGCGGCGCTGGATGAAACCAGCTAACGGCGGCTACGGCCAGCCAAGCCACCGCTCCGGCGTCAGGCGCAGCATCACCATTTGCTCGTGTCCGCCGCCCTCGACGATCTCGCGGGCCCGCTCCGGGCCACGGTATAGGGTGTGTAACGCCAGCCGTTGGTCATAGGTGACGGGATCGGTGACGTGCACCGGCCCCTCGGCGGTGAGATAGCGGTATACGCCGTCGCGCTCGTCGATGCACAGCGCTGCCCGACCGCCACGGGCGGCATTGCGGTGCTTGACGGAGCCGCGTTCGGTGAGGATACCGAACGATGTCCCATCCCACAGGAACCAGACCGGCACCGCGTGAATCCGGCCGGATCGTGAGAGCGTGGATAGGACGGCCGTGTGCGGCCGGCGCAGGAATGCATCGCGCTCTGCAGGCGACATGGGCGGCCTCCTCATTACCGGCGCCGCACTATCGTAACGCCCGAGCAATCAGGACTCTACCTGCCACGGTCCCCATGGGTGGCGGGCCACCGTCAGGCCTGTGTCGCCGCCGATCACCTCCCACTCGGTGTCGCCGCTGCGCGTGCGCCAGAAGCGGATGTCGACCCTGGCGCGGCCCACCTCGAGCGCGTGCAGCGTCAGATCAGGCAGCCAATCCGGCAGCGCCGGATCCAGCGCCAGCGAGTGGTTTGGGGCATCAGCCCGCAGCCCGAGTATCGCCTGAAGAAAATGAAACACGGAGCCCGCAGCCCATGCCTGCGGCACGTTGGCCCCCAGATAGAGCACGGGGAAGCTGCCGGGTGAGCGGGGAAAGCCGCAGTACAGCTCCGGCAGGCGATACGCGCTGAAGTGGGCGGCGGCATCGAATACATCCCGCGCCAGCGCCGCTGCCGCTGCGGCATGGCCATACCGGCGAAACCCCAGGGCAATGATGCCGTTGTCATGCGGCCACACCGAGCCGGTGTGATAGGAGGTGGGGTTGTACGCCGGATTGCGCGCCGACAGGGTGCGAATCCCCCAGCCGCTCCACATGTCCGGCTCCGTAAACCGCCGCACCACGCGGGCCGCCCGCTCGGGCGAGGCGATTCCGCTCCACAATACGTGACCGGCATTGGAGGCGACCGCTGCCGATGGACGTTTGTTGGGGTCGAGTGCGAGCGCGTAGATGCCGGCTTCCTCGCACCAGAACGCCGCCTCAAACCGGCGCTGCAGCTCGGCCGCCTTTCGCCGAAGTGCGGCCGCCCGCTGCGGCTCACCTAGCGCCTCAAACACCTCTGCCATCCGCATCCAGGCGTCAAATACGTACCCCTGGAACTCACATAGCGCCTTCGGCTGGTGGACCTGGCGGCCGTCTTCGTAGACGATTGCATCCTCGGCATCCTTCCATCCCTGGTTCTCGTACCCCTGCGACGAGCGGGACTGATGCTCCTGGAAGCCGTCGCCATCGAGATCGCCGTAGCGGTCAATCCACTCCAGGCAGCGCAACGCCACATCGCGGTAGGTACGCAGCAGCTCCACATCCCCCATCCACTTCCATGCCTCGTGCAAGGTAATGAGGAAGAGGGGGGTCGCGTCGTGTGTGCCGTAATAGGGGGTGTGCGGGATACGGTGGAAGTGCGCCAGTTCGCCGTACCGAATCTCATGGGCGATCTTGCCGGGTTGCGCGTCGCGCTCGTCGTCGATGGCCGTCGCCTGTAGCTCGGCCAGCTTCTTGAGCGCGCCGAGGGCGAATCCGGGATGCACCATCATGTTCTGCAGGCTGACGATCAGGCTGTCGCGGCCAAAGACCGTGACAAACCACGGCACGCCGGCCGCGGGGATCCAGACGTCCGGCGCGAAATCGTGGTCGTACAGCCGCAGCGCGCCCATATCCTCGATGGACTGACGGTACAGGCGGTACACATCTTCATTCGATGATGTCAGCCGCGTGGCAGTCGCCTCCCAGCGCTGCTGAAGCTCGACCATCGCGGAGCCCGCCGGGTCTTGGTCACAGCGGTGTGCCGGACGGTGGGCTATCTCGCCTTCTACCAGGATGTAATCTGCACAGGTATTCCAGACAGCGCCCGGAGCAAGCTGTATCTCGAAGGTGATGCGGCCATTGGCATAATGCGGATGTGACGCGTAGTGCTGGATGCGGTAGTGGCAGGCACGGTGAAAGTCACGGTTGTCATAGGTCGTGGTTAGCTCGGTCGCATCGGCATCCCAACGCGTCTCCATCCGTCCACGCCGTACAAAGCGATGCCAGCGCACCTCGAACAAGTCGGCGAAGTCGGAGCGCATGGCGATCTCGAGGTTGAAGCGTACCGGTCGCTGGCTATGGTTGGTGATCTCCAGCCGCTCTGTCACGCCATCGTTGATGGTGCGCGTCAGCACCAGCGCCAAGGTGCCTGCTGCCACATCTCCGCCCTCGGTGGCGAACTGCGGATTGGTGAGATACACCCGCGCGCTGAAGTACGTCGTCGCGGTCGACGTCAGCCGCGCCCACGGCTGGCCGTTGGCGAAGATAGCGTAATAACTGACAAAGCGTGTGTCTTTGGCAAACAGCCCGTGCTCGCTGTCCGGCGCGACCTCGCCGTTGAGGTCCATCACCATGAACGTGCTGCCGTGATTGATGGAGATGACGGGCTGGCCGACGTTGATCTCGACGGGCATCGGTGTCACCTCACCGGCAATCGCGCTTCCTCAGCGACGCCCAGGTGGCCGTTGTGACGGGGCGGCTCCTCGGCCACCACCGCCGCACGGGCACCAGGCGCGTCCGCCGCGCCCCCAGCGAGCCGCCGATAGACGGCTTCATAGTCGCGCGCCATCCGCTGCGCGGAAAACCGATCCTGCGCCACGATCCGGCAGCGCTGGCGGTCGATCTCGCCCAACCGGCGGATCGCCAGCACCATTTCAGCCAGCGAGTCACAGATGAAGCCGGTCTTGCCGTCCTCGACAACCTCTGGCACCGATCCAAAGCGCCCCGCGATCACCGGGGTGCCGGCGGCCATCGCCTCGGCCATCACCAGCCCAAACGGCTCCGGCCAGCGCACGGGGAAAATCAGGGCCATGGCCTGGCCGAGGAAGGCGTCTTTCTCCCGCTCACTGATCTCACCGATGTACTCGACCAACGGATGGTCCAGCATCGGCCGTACCCGCTCGCGGTAATACGCCTGATCGACCGGGTCCACCTTGGCGGCCACCTTGAGCGGCATACCGGCGAGCTTTGCGACGGCGATGGCATCTTCAATGCCCTTCTCCGGCGAGATCCGCCCCAGGAACGCCAGGTAGTCACCGGGTCGAGGGTGAAAGGTGTAGTTCGCGATGTCGATGCCGTTGTAGACCGTGCCGGCCCAGTTCCAATGGGGCAGCAGCCGGCGCTGGTTGTCGGAGATTGACACCAAGTGCGCCTCACACAGCGACTCGAAGATTGGGTGGATATGCAGCAGGTCGAGGCGGCCATGGCAGGTGATAAGCGTAGGAGGCGCCGGACGCAGCCGGGCAAACGGAAGCGTCTGATAATCCAGGTGCGAGTGAATGATGTCGAACTCGCCGGACTGCTCGTACGCCAGTGTCAGCGCCAGCTGGTCTGATGGCCCGGTGTCGCGGATACCGGCCAAACGCAGCCCTTGTTCGACGACCGGCACCACCCGCGCCGCAGTATGCGAATCGCCGGTGGCAAACAGCGTCACATCGTGGCCGCGGCGCACCAGCTCTTCGACGAGGCAGGAGACGACCCGTTCGGTGCCGCCGTACTTTTGTGGTGGGACTGACTCTTGCAGCGGGGCAATTTGCGCGATGCGCATGGCAGGCTACCTCCACAGGTGGGCCGGCGTGCGGGAACGCCTGCGGGTAGCGGGGCATCGCTATCGCAGCGGTTACGTCACGTCACGTGGACTGCGCTGAGAGGTATAGCGTGTAAAGATGCTATCCGTTAGCGAGGCTATCCATTGCCTCCGCCAGCACGAGGTCCTTCTCTGTCACGCCGCCGGCGTCGTGGGTCGTCAGCCGCACCGTCACCCGGCTATAGACGTTCGTCCACTCCGGGTGATGGTCCATGGCATCTGCCACAGCGGCGGCGCAGTTCAGGAACCACATCGCCGCCCGGAAGTCCGCGAAGGTGAATTGCTTGACAATGGCTGCGCCCTCGCGCCGCCAGCCATCCAGCGCGGCCAGCCCTTCGGTGAGCTCGGATTCGGTCAGCATGGCGCACCTCCCGGCCGTGCTACCCCGCGGTCCTCCGGTGCCGGTGGCATGGATCAGGCGACGAAACGGGCAGGTACCGGCGGGCTATTTGCGCGTGCGGCCGCGCTCCTTGATGCGGGCCGCCTTGCCGGTGAGGCCGCGCAGGTAGAAGAGCTTGGCGCGGCGGACCCGACCTTCGCGCAGCACGTCCAGCTTGTCGATGCGGGGCGAATACACGAGGAAGGTGCGCTCAACACCGATCCCGTTGGAGATGCGGCGCACGGTGAAGTTCGTGCTGGTGCCGGCGTTGCGGCGCTTGATCACCACGCCTTCGAAGTTCTGGATGCGCTCTTTATCACCTTCCACTACCTTGACGGCAACGCGGACGGTGTCACCCACGCGGAAGGGTTTGATCTGGGGGTTGGCCGTAACCTCAACCACACTGCTCATGTCCATGTCAGTTTCCTCTCCCGGGTGGGTCCCGTGTACTCACAGCACCGATGCACTCGAAACGCCCGCACGCGGCCGCTACTCAATAGCAGGCGGCCGGCGCGGGCCGGAGTGCGGCGCCTGGTCGGTGTGTTCATCCTCGCTCGCTGCCACCGTTTCACGCGTGGCCAGCGCCTGAGCCAGCCATGCCCGCTCGGCAGCGGTAATCGACGCGCGGGCCAGCATGTCCGGCCGGCGAAGTGCCGTCCGCAGCAGGCTTTGCCGCCGCCGCCACTTCGCCACCTCACCATGATGGCCACTCAGCAGGATAGCAGGAACCTCCATTCCACGGAAGGCGGCCGGCCGCGTGTACTGCGGATACTCCAGTAGCCCCGAGGCGTGCGATTCCTCCACCAGCGACGCCGGTGAACCGACCACACCCGGCAACTCACGCGCCACCGCGTCGACCAGCACGATCGCAGCGATCTCACCGCCGGAAACGACGTAGTCCCCAATGGAGATCTCATCGTCGACCAACCGCTCACGCACGCGCTCATCAACACCTTCGTAGTGGCCGCACAGCAGGATCAGACGTGGCAGTGTCGCGAGCTCGCGCACAATCGCCTGGGTGAGCGTCCGCCCCTGCGGGGTGAGCAGCACGACGCGCCCGGCTTCCGCATCCATCGCCCGAACGGCCGCCACGGCGTCGAAAATCGGTTGCGGCTTCATCACCATCCCCGGCCCACCGCCGAAACCGTAGTCATCGGTGACCTGATGCCGCCCCTCGGCGTAGTCGCGGATGTTATGCAGGGAGATGTCGATCCGCCCGGCCTGGCGGGCGCGGCCCATGATGCTCTCATCGAACGGGCCACGAAACATCCCTGGAAACAGTGACAGTATGTCGATACGCACCCCGCGATCGTAGCGGGCCGGGCGGATCAGGGATAGGGCGCAGGAGCCAGCGCAATCAGCCGGCAGGCGGATGCTCCACCGCAGCGCGCAGCGTCTCGATAGCATGCGGAAGCACCGGCAGCAGCACGGCCAGGTTCTGGCGGACACCACGCTCGCTGCCGGGCAGGTTGATGATCAACGTCCGGCCGCGCACCCCCACCACCGCCCGCGAGAGCATTGCCATCGGCGTATGCCGCAATCCCTCGGCGCGCATCGCCTCTGCCATGCCGGGCACAAGATAATCGAGTACCGAGATGGTGGCATCTGGGGTGACATCGCGCGGTGACAGCCCGGTGCCGCCGGTCGTGATGATCACATCGAGATCGCCGGTGCCGGCCCACTCCCTCAGCGTGGCGGCAATGCGATGATGATCGTCAGGGATCACCTCGTACCGGATAGCTGCAACGCCGATGGACTGCAGCAGCTCGCGGATGGCAGCGCCGGAGGTGTCGGCCCGCTGGCCGCGGGCTCCCTTGTCAGAAAGCGTCAGAATACCCGCCTGCATCGTTCCTGTCACGCGGCCCGCCTATAGGTTTTTCCGTTTCGGGGAGGATACAACCATGCGTTCCTCCATAGCCCGTTGCGCTAGATTGCCATAACAGAGCACCCGCCGAGACCGCCGTTTTGTATGATGGGCATCGTTAGGACATCCGCTGATTCCGCAAGGACTTCGTTACGTTGCCTACCCCACGGTGGTGGCGCCCGGGGCGCCTGCGGCTTTGAGATGGGTATCCTAACACAATGCATGGCGTGGTTACCGTGAACCGGCGAGGGCGCAAGACGTCGCCGGACAAAGAGGTGTCGCACACACCGGTGCTGCTCCACGAGGTGGTGAGCCTCTTGGCGCCGCGGCCGGGGGGGCGATATATCGACGGCACGGTGGGGCTCGGCGGACATGCAGTGGCGCTGCTGACGGCAGCCGGCGAAGGGGCGAGTCTACTTGCGATAGATGCCGATCCGGATGCACTGGCCGTTGCCCGGCAGCGGCTGGCCTCGTTCGGGGAGCGGGTTACGCTGGTACAAGCCAACTTCGCGACGTTACAAGAGGTGGCCAGCAGCACTGGCTACCAGCAGGTCAGCGGGGTGCTGCTCGATCTGGGGGTCTCCAGCCTGCAATTCGGTCCGCGCGGCAGGGGCTTTACCTTTAGCTGGGATCAACCGCTGGACATGCGCATGGATCCGAGCTTGCCCGTCTCCGCGCGGGAGATCGTCAATGATTGGGAGGAACAGGACCTCGCCGGCGTGATCTACCAGTATGGTGAGGAGCGGCGCAGCCGGGCTATTGCCCGCAGTATCGTGCGAGCACGGCCGTTGATGACGACTGCCGAACTCGCCAGGGCCGTCGAGCAGGCCGTGGGTGGAGCCGGTAGCAGAATCCACCCCGCAACCCGGACGTTTCAGGCGTTGCGGATCGCGGTCAACAGGGAACTGGATTCCTTGACCTCGGCGTTGCGACAGGCCCACGACCTGCTCGACGTCCCTGGCGGCCGGCTCGCCGTCATCAGCTACCACTCATTGGAGGACCGCATCGTCAAGGGATTCTTCCGGCAGGCCGCGCGGGATTGCCTGTGCCCGCCGGAGCTCCCGGTTTGCCGCTGCGGTCACCGGGCAACGGTCCGTTTGGTGACGCACGGCGCCATCCAGCCCTCCCCAACCGAGCTCGCGGCGAACCCGCGCGCGCGTAGCGCCCGGCTTCGTGTGGCCGAGCGCCTCGCGGAGAACGCGTCCGGGCCGTCCTGACACAGGGACAGAAGGTCGGATTCATGGTAGCCCTCAACACACCGCACGCCGGCACTGCTGCAGGGATGCGGCACCGGCTGGTCCGCATACCCGGACCCGGCACACTCATCATCACAGCGCTGGTGGCGGCGGCGGCCCTGCTGCCGGTCGTCCAGAATAGCAACGCCACCACCACCGGCTATGACATTCGCGAGATGGAGCACCGTAAGAGCGACCTCCAAGCCGCGATGTACAACGCCCAGATGGACATTGCCAAATTGGGCTCTCTGGAACGCATTGACCGCGAAGCGCGCACCCGGTTGGGGATGGCCCCGGCTGACCGCAGCTTCGCGGTGACCGTTCGCGAGCCAGCGCCGCAGCAACGCCAGGTGCCAGCCCGCTATCTGCCTGAGGAGGTTCAGCGTACGACGGCAGCGCCCTCTCAAGGTCTGCTGGACGCGCTGCTCGCCAGACTGTCGTTGCGATGATCGCGCCGCGGGACGTCACCGGGGATCCCACCACCACCCCTATCCCTGGTGAGCACCGCAGCGCCGCGATGTCCGGGGCCGGCCACGTCCGGTCCCGGACGGCGGCCGGCAATGGCCGTCCGGGAATGCTGTCATGAGTGCCACCCCCTCCGGCCCACCGCTGTGGCGGCTCTGGGCCCTGACCGTGTTCTTGGCGATGGCCGCGGCTGGACTGGTCGGCCGTCTCGCCTATCTTCAGGTGATGCAGCACCCGGAGTACCGGGCTGAGGCGCAGGGCGAGCATATCGGCGAGCGCATCGTCCCCGCGCACCGCGGCGCACTGCTGGACCGCAACGGTTTTCCGCTCGCCACCTCCACCGACACCTGGGATGTCGCGGTGGACCTTAAGATCTGGGCAGACAGCGCCGTCGCTACCCGGGCTGCCGAGCGGCTCGGCCCGTTGCTGGGCCGGTCAACGGGGGAGGTACTGGCGGCCACCGGCGGCGGGCTGGAGGGCACGGTGACCATCGCTCGCCAGGTGGAGTATGAGGCCGGTCGCCAGATCGCCAAGCTCGGCCTTCCCGGCGTGCTGCTCGATTCCACCAGCCGCCGCATCTATCCCGAGTCCGATACCGCGGCCGCGCTGATTGGCTTCACCGGCCGCGATGGCCACGGCCTCACCGGCCTGGAGCAAGACCTTGACACCACGCTCACCGGCACGCCGGGCCGGCTGTGGTTTGAGCGCGACGTGCTTGGCAACCCCATCGCGTTCGGCTACCGCCGAGAAGAGCCGGCCATCTCTGGCAGCGATGTCTTGCTCACCATCGACCGCACCATCCAGCGGATGGCCGAGCGCGAATTGGACGACGCGATCAAGAAGACCAAGGCCAGCGGTGGCACGATCATCGTGCAGGACGTCCAGACAGGCGCGATTCTCGCCATGGTCAGCCGGCCGACGTTCTCCCGTGAACGGCTGGACCTGGACGACCCCAAGCAGATGGAACTGGTGCGCAACCGCGCCGTCACTGACCAGTACGAGCCGGGCTCGGTCTTCAAGTTGGTGACCATGGCCGCCGGCATTGATAGCGGCAAAGTGAACCCCAACACTTCGTACCTCGACACCGGTCAGGCGCTGGTGGGCGAGCGCGTGTTCAAGAACTGGGATCTGTCTACCAACGGGCCTACCACCATGACAACCACGCTCGTGCGCTCGCTCAACACGGGCACCGTCTGGCTCGCCGACAAGGTGCTGGGCGCCGAGACGTTCTATCGCTACGTGCGCGCTTTCGGCTTTGGCCGGCCGACGGGTATCGGCATCACGGGCGAAGCGGCGGGAATGTACCGCTTGCCCACCGACGATGCCTGGTACCGTGCCGATCTGGCCTCCAATAGCTTCGGCCAGGGCATCACCGCTACCCCGCTGCAGATGGTGAACATGGTGTCAGCCCTTGCCAACGGTGGAAAGCTCATGCGACCGTATGTGGTGCAGGAGGTGCGCGGCGCCGATGGCAATCGCCGTACTGAGCCAGAGGTGCTGGGCCGTCCGATAAGCGAGGCCAGCGCCCGCACCATGCAACAGATGATGCGTGAGGTGCTCCTCGCCAATACCTTCGCGCACGTTCCCGGCTATACCGCCGCAGGCAAATCCGGCACCGCCTACGTCCCCACGCTGGTCACCAACACCAAAGGCGACGCTTACATGCAGGAGGTGACCATCCCCTCGTACGCCGGCTACGCCCCGGCGACGAATCCGCGAATTGCCGTGCTGGTCAAGCTGGATCATCTGGGCACGTCCGACTTCGGCGGCACGCTGACCGCGCCGATCTTTGCCCGCCTGTCGCAGGGAATCCTGACCTACCTGCGCGTCCCACCGGACCGGCCGGAGACACTGGCACAGGGGCGGCGCGAAGGTCAATAGCCCCGCCCCACCGCGGCCGGAACCGGCCAGCTTCACCTGCAGGATCGCCACCAAACCAATGTTCCATCACCGCGATGTCCTGACCGCTCTGGCGGGCGATCTGCTGCCCGGCACGGCCGGGTCGGCCGGCGTTTACACCCGTGCCGTCACCGACTCGCGCCAGGTACAGGCAGGGGACCTGTTCGTGGCGCTGCCGGGCGAGCGGGTAGATGGACACGACTATATCGGCGAGGCGACCGGCCGCGGCGCCACGGGGATCCTGGTGTCGCGCGTGGCGGCTGCCGAGCCCGGCGCTGCCCGGTACGTCGTGCCCAATACACTGGCAGCGCTGCAGACGCTGGCCCGATGGCATTGGCGGCAAGGGCCGCTGACCGCCTTGGAGATTACCGGCACCGTTGGCAAGACCTCCACCAAGGAGGTCGCTGCGCGGCTGTTCGCCGCTCGCTATCGCGTGCTGATGACGGAAGGGGGCCTCAACGGCGACATCGGCCTGCCGCTGGTCCTGCTCCGCCGCGAACCGCAGCATACGTTCGCGGTGCTGGAGCTGGGAATGCACTACCGCGGCGAGATCGCCCTGCAGTGCGGTATAGCGCCACCCACGTATGGCATCGTCACCAATATCGGGTACACGCACATGGAGCGGCTCGGCTCTCAGGCGGCGATTGTCGAGGCAAAGCGGGAACTGGTAGAGCACTTACCACCACATGGCGCGGTTGCGCTCAACGGCGATGATCCGCTGGTGATGAGCATGCGCCCGGCAGCGTACTGCCGGGTGATCGTGTACGGCCTGTCCAGAGACTGCGATGTGCGCGCCACCGACATTGAAACACACGGGCAAGCCGGGTTGTCGTTCGCACTGCACCACGCGGGAGGGACCGTGCCGGTGCGCACGCCGCTGGTCGGTGCGCACAATGTGTACACCTGCCTGGCCACCGCCGCCGCCGCGCTTGCTGATGGCTTCACGCTCAACGATATCGCCGCTGGGCTGGCGCAGGTGGAGAACCCGCTACGGCTCAAGTTCGGCCGTGGCCCGCGCGGCTGCCTGCTGATCGACGATACCTATAACGCCTCACCGGCCTCCATGGCCGCTTCGCTCGCCGTGCTGGCCGAGCAGCGAGTTTCCGGCCGGCGCATCGCCGTGCTGGGCGACATGCTGGAACTGGGCGACGTCGAGGAAGAGCAACACCAGGCGTTGGGCCGCCGGGCAGCCGCCGTCGCGGGTCTGCTGATTGCTGTGGGCCGCCGTTCGCGCTGGACGGCAGACGCGGCGCGGGCGGCCGGCCTCTCGGCGGTGCTGCACTTTGACCGCAAGGACGGCGTGGCGGCGGCGCTGCTGGCCGAGATCCACACGGGCGACGCCGTCCTGTTGAAGGGCTCGCGCGGGCTGGCACTGGAGACCGTCGTCGAACAACTCCAAAGGGCAGGCTAAGGACTTACGGCTTGCCGGTAGGGAAGGGCTGTGTTTCGGGCGCTGGTGATCGGGGCAATCGCGTTTGTGCTGGCGGTCGTGGCCGGCGGGCCAGCGGTTGCCTTTCTGCGGAGAATGAAGGTCGGCAAAGCGATCAGCGCCGACCAGCCCGGCTCGCACGCCATCAAGGCGGGAACGCCGACGATGGGCGGCATCATCATCATCGCCACCGTGCTTCTCGTCACCGCGCCGTTCAACATCCGCGAGCGTTACTCGATACTGCTGCCGTTCGCGATGATCGCCGTCACCGGGATGCTCGGCTTCGTCGATGACCTTGGCACGCTCCAGGGGCGGCGGCACGCCGGGCTGACCTGGCGGCTGAAACTGAGCGTGATGCTGGTCCTCGCCATCATCGCCGGCGTGGTGCTGTGGCATCCGGACCTGCTCGACCTGCACACCATCCGCGTCCCGTTCGGCGGCGTGTTCGACATCGGCGTGTGGATGGTGCCGCTGTCGGTGGTCGTAATCGTGCTGCTCACCCCGGCGGTGGCGATCACCGATGGCATTGATATGCTCGAAGGGACCACCTGTGCCACGGCGTTCGCCGCCTACGGCATTATCGCCGCGTTCCAGGGGCAGCCGTTTCTGGGCGCATTCTGCTTCACGGTGGTGGGGGCAACGCTCGGCTTCCTGTGGTACAACGCCTTCCCCGCGCGCGTCTTCATGGGCGATACCGGCTCGATGCCGCTGGGAGCCGCCCTGGCGCTGATGGCGCTGATGACCGGCCAGTTGCTGGTATTACCCCTGATCGCCGCAATGTTCATCGTCAACGCCGCCAGCGATGTACTCCAGATTGCCTACTTCAAGCGCACCGGCGGCAAACGCCTGTTCAAGAAAGCCCCGCTGCACCACCACTTTGAGATGCTGGGGTACCACGAGACCACCGTCGTGATTCGCTTCTGGCTGGTGGGCCTTGTCGGGGCAATGCTAGGTGTAGCCCTGGCGATCAAGGTGTGATCGAGCAGAGTGATGGCATGACTGACATCTCTGGGAAGCGGTACGTGGTGGCCGGGCTGGGCATTGAAGGGGTGGCGCTGGCGCGCTTCTTAGCCGGCCGTGGCGCTCACGTCACCGTCACCGATGCCCGTCCGGCCGGGACGCTGGCAGCACGCATCGCCGAGTTGGGTGGTGCGGTGGTGACACTGGCGCTGGGCGGGACCGATCCCGCGCTGATCGCCGAAGCAGATGCGCTGGCCGTCTCCCAGGGTTTCCCGCTGAGCCAGCCGCTGGTGAGCGCGGCGCGGAGCCGCGGCGTTCCCATTCAGTCCGTCACCTCGCTTGCATACGACATCTTTCGCGGGAGCATAGCTGCCATCACCGGCAGCAGTGGCAAGACCACCACCACGCATCTGCTATCGGCGATATTCAATGCGGCGGGCCGGGCACACATCCTCGGTGGCAATATCGGCCGCTGGCCGCTCGATGACCTGGCGGACGCCAGTGACGGCGAGTGGGCCGTGCTCGAGATCTCACACACCCAACTCCAGCTGACCACACGGTCACCGCATATCGCCTGCGTCACAAACGTCACGCCCAACCACCTCGACCAGTTCTCCTGGGAGGATTACGTCAATCTGAAGCGCAACCACATCCGCCACCAGACAGCCGCTGATGTAGCGGTGCTGAATTGGGACAATGAGGTGACCCGGAGCTTCGCCGATGACACCCGCGCCGAAGTGCTGTGGTTCAGCATGGGCGGCGGGCTTCCCGGAGACGGCGCGTATTTCGATGGCGAGCACTTGCGGTGGCGGCGCCAGGGCGAAGACCACCTGATCATGCCGGCAGCAGAAGTGCCACTGCGCGGCCGCCACAACGTCGAAAATGTGCTGGCCGCGGCCGCGGCGGCTGGGGCGGCGGGGATCACAATGGCGGCAGTGCGTGCCGCCGTCCGCTCATTCCACGCCGTGCCGCACCGGCTGGAGCCGGTTGGGGACGTACACGGCGTGACGTATATCAACGACAGTATCGCCACCGCGCCCGAACGCACGCTGGCAGGGATGCGCAGCTTCCACGAGCCGCTGGTGCTGCTGCTCGGCGGCCGCGACAAGAAGCTCCCGTTGGAGGAGCTGGCGGCCGAGTGCGCCCGCCGCTGCCGGACGGTGATCACCTTTGGTGAAGCGGGTCCGTTATTTGCCGGGGCGATGCGCCGGGCGGGTGTCGCAACCCTGGCCGAGACGGGTACGCTGTCCGAGGCGGTAGCCGCCGCCTTCCGGATGGCGCAACCCGGTGATGTGGTGCTGCTGTCGCCCGCCGGGACCAGCTTCGATGCCTACCCGAACTTCGAGCGCCGGGGCGAGGAGTTCCGGCGGTTGGTGGCGGCATTAGCGGAAACCTCGAATGAGGCACAGAGATGATCAAGCGCTCGATTGGCAGGCCACAGCCGGCGCGGCCCGACTTCGCCATCGTTGCGCTGGTGTTGTTGCTCACCGGCATCGGCTTGGTCGCGGTATACAGCGCCTCCTTCGCCATCGGACTCAACGACTATGGCGACGCCAACTACTTCATCATTCGCCAGGTGATGGGCGTCGGCGGCGGGCTGATGGCGATGGTGGTTATCGCGCGGATGGACTATCACACCCTGCGCCGTCTCAGCCCGCTGATCCTGTTCGTGGCGCTGTGCGGTCTGGCATTGGTGCTCGTTCCCGGCATCGGCCACGGCAGTAACGGCGCCCACCGCTGGATCCGCCTCGGGCCACTGCCACCGGTGCAGCCATCGGAGTTCGCCAAGCTGGCCATGGTGATCTACATCGCGGCCTGGCTGGCGGCCAAGGGTCAGCAGGTCGAGCGGTTCTCACTGGGCGTCATCCCCTTCGTGTTGATGGTGGGGCTGGTCGGCGGCTTGATCATGCTGGAGCCGGACATGGGCACCTTTCTCGTGCTGGTACTGACCACCGGTACGATGTTCTTCCTGGCCGGCGCCTCCATTTCCCACATCATCACCCTCGTGCTGTCCGGGGCAGCGGGCTGCGCGATGCTGGTCGTCGTTGAGCCATACCGCTTTCGCCGCCTGATCTCCTTCCTCGACGCCGAGAAAGACCCAACCGGCAACGGCTTCCAGGTATTGCAGCTCCTGATCGCGTTGGGGAGCGGCGGGCTGCGGGGTCTGGGGTTGGGCGAATCGCGGCAGAAGTTCTTTTATATCCCCGGCGCCCATACCGATGGCATCTTCGCCATCGTCGGTGAGGAACTGGGTTTCGTGGGCGCAGTATTCGTGATCGCCATGTTTGTCATGCTCATCGGACGTGGCATCCGCACGGCCCTTGCGGTCAAGGAAGATAAGTTCGGGTACCTGCTCGCGCTCGGGGTGGTGTGCTGGCTTGGCTTCCAATCGGTGATCAACATCGCCGGCGTGACGCGCTCGTTGCCGCTGACGGGCATTCCGTTGCCCTTCCTCAGCTACGGCTCATCGGCAACGCTGGCAGTGCTGTGCGCAGTGGGCGTGCTGCTCAGTGTCTCGCGTTACGCCGGCTCTGCCAGCTATCTGGACCGCCGTCGCAGTCTGGCCGCGGGCGGCGCTGGCCCCGGCCCCGGCCCGGGTCGGGCGTCCCAGCAGCCACGAAGCCGCAGGCGCATGCCGGTAGCCGGCCGGTTCACCGGCCGCCGCCGGCCTTCCGGCTCCGACGGCCGCCCGAAGCCATCGCCAGAGCCGGCCGCTGAGCCCGCGCTGTACGTGCGGAGGAAGGCGTGAAGCTGGTCTTCACCGGCGGTGGCACCGGCGGCCACGTTTATCCGGGCCTCAGCGTCGCCGAAGCGCTGCGGTCGCTGCGGCCCGACGCCGAGCTGCTGTACATCGGGCGAGCCGGTGGCGCCGAGGAACGGATCGTGCCGGCGGCGGGACTGGAGTTTGCTGGGGTACCGGCCGCCGGGCTACGCGGCAAATCGCCGGTCAGCATGCTCCGCGGCGTGTGGTTGTTACTGCGCGGCGCCGTGCGCGCCTATCGCCTGCTGGGCGAGTTCCGGCCACGGGCGGTATTCGCCACGGGCGGCTATGCCTCCGTTCCGGTTGCGGCAGCGGCGTTTGCGCGGCGTATGCCCGTGCTCGTGTTTCTGCCGGACATCCAGCCTGGTTGGGCGGTGCGATTCCTGATGCGCTTCGCCACCCGCATGGCCACGACCAGCGATGCCGCGCTGGCTTACCTCCCCCGCAAGAAAACGCAGGTCACCGGCTACCCAATCCGAGATGCCTTCCGAAGCATCACCAGAACCGCCGCCCGTGACCGCCTCGGCCTCGGCGATGTTCCGCCAAACCGGCCGGTGCTGCTGGTCACCGGCGGCTCCTCCGGCTCGCGCGACATCAATCGGGCCGTCGCCCGCCACCTCCCCCAGTTCCTGCGGCTGTGTGAGCTAATTCACGTCAGCGGCCCGCCGTTCGAGCCGGAACTGCGACAGCTGGCCGGCCGCCTGCCGCCGGAACTACAGGCACGCTACCACTTGCACGGCTACCTTGATGATATGCCCGCGGCCATGGCCGCGGCAGATCTGGCGGTGACGCGGGCCGGCGCGTCGGCCCTCGGCGAACTGCCCGCAACCGGCTTACCGGCGGTGCTGGTGCCCGGTCCCTTCTCCGATCAGCAACGGAATGCCCGCTACTTGGCCGAGTTGGGAGCCGCCGTCCTGCTGCCGAACGACGAGGTCGAGGACGTGTACGGCGTGGTGCAGGGTATCCTCACCGCGCCGGCGCGGCTGGCAACGATGCGCCGCGCCATGACCGCACTGGCCCGCCCAGATGCGGCGGTCAGCTTGGCGACCCTGTTGCTGGAGACAGCACGATGAGACAGGTGCATCTGGTCGGCATCGGCGGTATGCACATGTCAGCCATCGCTCAGCTGCTCCTGGCGGACGGCGTCCGCGTTACAGGCTCAGACCAACAGGACAGCGAGATGACCCGGCGGCTGACCTCGATGGGCGCCACGGTGTACCACGGGCACGCTGCCGCTCAGGTGGGTGACGCTGATCTGATAGTGATGACCGCGGCCGTGCGGCCGGACAACCCGGAGATATCGGCCGCCCGCGATCGCGGCATCCCCGTTATCCTGCGCGCGGAGATGGTCGCGCGGCTGATGCAGGGCAGGCTGGGGGTGGCCATCGCCGGCACCCACGGCAAGACCACTACGTCGTCGTTGGTGGCGTGGATGCTGGCACGGGCCGGCCGGTCTCCCACGTATTTGCTGGGCGGCGATGCCATCGACCTTGGCGCCAACGCCGCCGCCGGCGCGGGCCCGGAGATCGTTGTCGAAGCAGACGAGTACGCCGGGGCGTTCCTCGAATACCGCCCGCAGGTGGCCGCCATCACCAACGTGGAATGGGACCATCCAGACTACTACCCCACGCCGGATGCCATCGTCGCGGCCTTCCGCGGCTTCCTGGAGCGTGTCGTGCCGGGGGGGACGGTGATCGCCTGTCTGGATAGCCCATTGCTGGCGGAGCTTGCCCAACATCCGTATCCGGCCGCGGTGCAGGGATACCGTGTTGTGGGCGCGGGCAGGCATGCGCTCCCTACCGACGCAGAGTGGGTAGCGCTGGATGATGGGGTGACCGCCGTGGGTGGGCGGACATTTGCCGTTATGCGGAACGGTGCGCCGTTTGGCCGGTTTGAGAGCAGCCGTCCTGGCCGGTACAACGTGGCCAACGCCACCGCCGCCATCGCCACCGGCGCCGCCCTGGGTCTCAGCGCCGAGCAGATGGCCGGAGCGGTGCGCTCCTTTCGTGGCGCCCGCCGCCGGTTCGAGCGCATCGGCGAGGCAAGCGGGGTGGTGGTAATGGATGATTACGCCCATCACCCCACCGAGGTGCGCGCCAGCCTGGCTGCTGCCCGCGAGCACTTTCCTGGGCGGCGGATCGTGCTCTTGTTCCAACCCCACACCTACAGCCGAACCCTGGCGCTGCGCGAGGAGTTCCGCGACTGCTTCTCCGGCGCTGATGTGCTGTACCTGCTCGCCACCTACGCCGCCCGCGAGACCGCCGATGCGGGCATGGATGCCGCCCAACTTGCGAAAGAAATCCACCACCCACAGGTCCGGTACGTGGCGTCACACCCCCACGCGGTGGAATCATTGAGCGGAGACGTCCGGCCCGGCGATGTGGTGTTCACCATGGGCGCCGGAGACGTCAACCGTGCCGGACCCGCGCTGCTCGCGGAGCTGGCTGCGCGATCGCCGAACACGCTGCCGCCGGGTGAGTGATGACCGCACCGTCTCTGCTAGACGCGACCATGGCCGCACTTGCCGCCATCGCGCCGGTGCGCCGCGACGAGCCGATCTCCCGCCACACCACGTTCGGCATCGGCGGCCCGGCCGACCTGTACACCAAGGCCACGTCGGCTGAGCAGCTGCGCCGCATCTTTGTGCTGGCGCGCTCGCGCGGCTTGCCGGTATTCGTGCTGGGCTCGGGCTCAAACATCCTGGTCAGCGATCGCGGTGTCCGCGGCCTCGTCATTGAGAATGATGCCAAGGCGGTGAGTGGCCCGTTCCCCCAGCCGTCCGGCGCTGCGCGGTTCACCGTAGAATCCGGCGCGTCCTTCGCCGGGCTGGCGCGGCGGCTGTGCCGGGAGGGGTTCGCGGGCTTGGAGTGGGCCACCGGCATCCCCGGCACCCTGGGTGGCGCCGTGGTGTACAACGCCGGCGCCTACGGCGGCCAGCTAGCGGACGTGCTGGTCACCGCCTCGATTGTTGATGCGCACGGAACGCAGGCCGAGCTAACCGCGGTAGATCTTGGGCTGGCATACCGTTCCAGCGCCTTTACCCGCGGCCTGCTGCATGACCGGCTGGTGCTCACCACAACCATCGACCTTTCGCCCGCCGATGCCGGCGGCATCCTGGCCACCGTGGCCGCGCACGACGCCAAGCGGCTGGCGGCGCAACCGCGCGGCCGCAACGCTGGTTCGATCTTCAAGAACCCACCCGGGCACGTTGCCTGGCAACTGATCGACGCGGCCGGCCTGCGCGGTGCCCGCCACGGCGGCGCGGAGATCTCTGCGAAGCACACAAACTTCTTCAGCAACACGGGCCAGGCAACGGCGGCCGATGTCAAGGCGCTCATCGACCTGGCACAGGCGCGCGTGCGCGAGCAGTTCGGCATCGAGCTGCAGCGCGAGGTTCAGCTTGTTGGCGACTTCGACTGAGGAGGCGGGCAGCTAGTGGAATGCCCGCAATCATGACAACGCAGCGTGTGGCGATCATCTTCGGTGGCAACTCCGGCGAGCACGAGGTGTCGGTCGCTTCGGCGCGGTCGGTCATGGCTGCCATCGACCGCGATCGGTTCGAGGTCGCGCCGCTGGCCATCACCCGCAGCGGCACCTGGCTCACACCGGAGGAGACGGCCTCGGCACTCACCCGTGTGGAGGGACAGAACCTGGCGACCATCCAGGCAGAAGGGGCCGGCCTGCTCTCCCGCCCAGAGGTGCTGCGCTGGCTGCGTGATGTCAGCATTGCATTCCCCGTGCTGCACGGCACCAACGGTGAGGACGGCGCTATCCAGGGGCTGTTTGAGGTGGCGAACGTGCCCTACGTGGGCGCCGGTGTCACCGCCAGCGCCGCCGGCATGGACAAGACCGTCACCAAGGCGCTGTGGCGAGATGCCGGTCTACCGGTGGTAGATTCGATGACCGTGTTGCGCCGGGACGCGGAGGCCGATCCGCAGCGCATTGCCCGTGAGGCGGAACGGCAATTTGGCTATCCGCTGTTCGTCAAACCCGCCTGCAGTGGCAGTTCCGTGGGGGTCTCCAAGGTGCGCTCGCGCGAGGATCTCACCGGCGCGCTGATCGAGGCCGGGCGCTGGGACCGCAAGCTGCTGATTGAGCGGGCGATTGTTGGCCGGGAAATTGAGTGCGCAGTGCTGGGCAATGACCAGCCGCAAGCCTCGCCGCTGGGCGAAATCGCCCCCACCGCGGAGTTCTACAGTTACGAGGCAAAGTATGTCGAGGACAGCACGGCTCTGTACGCGCCGGCTGATCTGGACGAGGAGACCGCTGCCGCGATCCAGCAACTGGCGCTAGCTGCCTACCGGGCGATTGACTGCGCCGGCATGGCCCGGGTGGACTTCTTCCTCCCTGCCGGCGGCAAGCCGGTGCTCAACGAAATCAACACCATCCCGGGTTTTACCCGGATCAGTATGTACCCGCGGTTATGGCAGGTGGCCGGGCTGTCGTACCGGGACCTGATCACCCGCCTGATTGAGCTGGGATTGGAGCGGTATGCCGAAACGCACCGCTAACCGCCGCACAAAGCCCGAGCACGCCCCCGACACCCCACCACCGATGGAGCAGGAGGAGGGTGTGCGGCTGCACGCCGGCCCGCCGGTGGCAGTACCCCGGCCCGCACGCCGCCCGGCCACCCGCGCCGCTACACCATCGCGGCCGTTGCCTCCGGGCGCCGGCCCGGGCGCGCGCATTCGGTCCGCCGTTGCCCCGGCCAGCGTCAAAGCAGCACCCGCGGTGGTCACCCACCATCCACGCCGCAGGCTCTACGCCGCTATTAGCGTGCTCGTGCTGCTGGCAGTGCTGGTAGGGGGGACATTTGGCCTTGTGCAGACGGGCTTCTTTCGGGTAGGCCAAGTGACCGTGCACGGCGCATCATACGTTGATCCCCTGGAGATCAGGCGGGCCACCGACGCCGAGGGCCGTGACTTGTTCCGCGTCTCGCCGGAAACCGTGCGGGCACAGGTCGAGCGGGTGTCCGGTATCAGGCACGCGAAGGTAAGGCGCACCTGGCCAGACGGGTTGACCATCGTCGTCGAAGAACGCACCCCGGCCGCTGTCTGGCAGGTCGGCGGCGTCGCCTATCCCGTTGACCGCGACGGCGTGGTGCTCGACTTCGCGCCGGACAGCTCGATGCTCACGATCGTACAGGTGGACGGGGCTCGCAGCCTGGCGCCGGGCGACCGGGTCGATGGTGACGCGGTGGTACTTGCCGCCCGCCTGCGTGACGAAACGCCCGGCGCGGTTGGCCAGCGCGTGGCTAAGTTCGAATGGACGCAGGCCACCGGGCTGGAAGTCACTATGGACCGAGGATTGCGCGTACGATTGGGGGACAGCGGCGGGCTCGACTACAAACTGGCCGTCTGGCGGGGGATTCTCGACCAGACACGGACATCGGGCACGGCGATTACTGAGATCGATCTCCGATTCGGTGATCGCGTCTTTGTTCGATGAACGGCGTGAGCCAGCAGCTATAGTTAGGCTCGATTTGCCCCCTTTCCTTT
Source organism: Chloroflexota bacterium (assembly GCA_963170165.1). Lineage (GTDB taxonomy): Bacteria > Chloroflexota > Dehalococcoidia > CAUJGQ01 > CAUJGQ01 > CAUJGQ01. Next base: position 118,417 of record CAUJGQ010000011.1, read on the forward strand.
TGTCCGGCCAGGGCGTTGAATCATAGCGGTTGGGCCATGCGCCGCGGGGTGACCCAGTGGCCCGGCAGCAACCCAACAGGGAGAGTCCCCGTGCGTCGCGGAGGAGTGGCAGCAATTGATGTCGGCACATCGAAGATCGTGACGCTCGTGGGCGGCTTCGACGATCACGGCCGGCTCCGCATCACCGGCGTTGGGCTGGCGGCGGCGAAGGGCGTCAGCCGTGGTGTGATCGATGACGTGGGCAAGGCCACTACCGCCATCGCCGCCTCCATCAAAGCCGCCGAGCGCTCCAGCAACAGCCGGATTGTCGCCGCCACCGCCGGCATCTCTGGAGCCCGTACCGCCTGTCTGAACAGCCGCGGCACGATCGCGCTCCCGCACCTGCAAAAGGCCATCACCGATGATGACGTCCGGCGGGCACTGGAGGGGGCGCGCACCGTCGCTATCCCCAACAACCGCGAGATCTTGCACTCCCTCCCGCGCTTTTATGTCGTCGATGGCGAGGAGTCATACGGGGATCCTACCGGCCGCTACGGACACCGGCTCGATGTGGAGGCGCACATTGTTACCGGCCCGGTGACCGATATCCACAACCTGAGCAAATGCATCGAAGGGGCTGGCGTCCAGGTCGAAGGCCTGGTGCTCCAGTCCGTCGCCGCCGCCGATGCCGTGCTCGACGAAGAAGAGCGCAATCACGGCGTCGTGCTGGCGGATATCGGCGGTGGCACCACGGACATCGCGGTCTACGTCGATGGCGCCATTCTGCATACCGCCGTGCTGCCACTGGGTGGCAACCTCATCACCAAAGATGTGGTGTACGGCTTGCGCTGCCCGTTCAGCGCCGCTGACGCCGCCAAGGAGATCTACGGCCACGCACTGCCCTCCCGCGTTCCGCCTGACGAAATGGTCGACCTGGAATCGTTCGGCACCGAGCGACAGCGGCACGTGAGCCGCCGGCGGTTGTGCGAGATCATCCAGGCCCGGGTAGAGGAGATCTTCGACCGTATCCGTGAGGAATTGGGCCGCGCCGGATACGAGGAGATGGTGTCGGCCGGCATCGTCCTGACCGGTGGCACCGCCAACCTGGCCGGAATTATCGAACTAGCAGAGCGCAGTTTGGGGATGCCTGCCCGAACCGGCGGGCCAGCCGGCATCGCCAATCTCTCCGAGGCGATGGATCACCCGGCCTTCAGCTCCAGCGTGGGGCTGCTGGGCTGGGCGGTACGCGAGCATGATGCCGTGCTCACGCCTGCGCGCGCCCGAGCGGCGCGGGATCCCGGCAACGGGATTCTGCGGCGGCTTACCGGATGGGCGCGTATCATGCTGCCTGAGTAGCCCGGCGCGCGGCAGGAGCCGCTTTGCCATCAATGGCGAGGTCCCCGCATGACGCTCTTCAAACGGCCGCGACCTACTTCCGAAAGGAGTCCCCTCCCCATGGTCCGCAACCACCTCCTGCACTCGGACCTCGACGGTCTGCCGCCCATCAAGGTCATTGGCGTCGGCGGCGGTGGCTCGAACTCCGTGGACCGGATGATTCAGGAGCGGCTCCTCGGGGTCGACTTCATCACCGTCAACACCGATGCCCAGGCCCTTGCCCGCTCGCAGGCGCAGAGCCGCATTCGCATCGGCGACAAGCTCACCAAAGGGCTCGGCGTCGGCGGTGACCCCGCCATCGGCGCCAAGGCCGCTGAGGAGAGCCAGGATGAGCTGGCTGAGGCGGTGCGCGGCGCTGAGATGGTGTTCATCACCGCCGGAATGGGCGGCGGCACCGGCACCGGCGCTGCCCCAGTGGTAGCGGAACTGGCGCGCCACGCCGGTGCGCTGACCGTGGCGGTGGTGACCAAGCCGTTTGGCTTCGAAGGCGCCAAACGCCGCCGCCAAGCCGAAGAGGGCATTGAGCGGCTGCGGGACAAGGTTGACACGCTGATTGTCATACCCAACGACCGGCTGCTGTCAATCTGCGACCAGCGCATCACCATGTCCAATGCCTTTCTCGAGGCTGATGGCGTGTTGCACCAGGGGATCCGCGGCATCTCCGAGCTGATCACCCGCCCAGGCCTGATCAACCTTGACTTCGCCGATGTCAAGAAGATCATGCACGGCGCCGGGCCAGCGCTGCTGGCGATCGGCCGCGGGCGGGGTGAGAATCGGGCGGTGGAAGCCGCCAAGCAGGCGATAGCCAGCCCGCTGCTGGACGCCAGCATCCAGGGCGCCCGCGGTGTGCTGTTCAATATCACGGGGCCCGAGGGCATGCTGCTGTTCGAGGTGAACATGGCCGCCCAGGTGATCAACGAGGTCGTGGACCCAGACGCCGAGATCATCTTCGGCGCCGTCCTAGACAATGACATCGAGGACGAGGTCCAGATCACCGTCATCGCTACGGGCTTCGAGGATCATCAGGCCGAGGCGCGCCGGCCGGGTTTTACCCATAGCAGCCAGCCTGCATACCAGCTCCCACCCCAACAGCCCCAGTACCAACCGCCGGTGTACTACCAGGCGCCGCCCGCCCAAGGCTATGACCAGCCATCGCGGCGGATGCCGGACACGCCGGCGATCAACGGTGACTCGGATGAGTTGCCTGCCTTCCTGCGCCGCACCATCTCCCGCTAGCACCGTGCACACCCGCTGAGATGCCGCCCCACCCTCATCCATGGCGTGGGGCGGCCGGTATTTCGGCGGCGGCCCGCCGGAGAGATAGCGTTCGAGTAGCGCGCCCGCGCCGATCTGGAGCCGCTGGCATCACGATTCCAGGCGCCGGCGGTGCTGGCCATCGCGCTGATGGGCAGCGAAGCGCGTGGTGACGCCGGCCCTGATAGCGACATCGACCTTGTCCGGCTGCTTGCCGAAGGCGTCTCCGCACCTCCCGACAGCGGCAGCCACCTCATTTGCGGCCGGCTGGTTGCCGTCTCCGATGTCACGCCCGAACAAGCCGGCCACTGGTGCACACGGCCGGAGCGCGCCGTTCAGGTGGTGGCCGGGATGCGAACGGCTGTCCCGCTGTCTGACCCGACGGGCGCCTTTGCCACTCTCCAGCGGCAGGCAGCCGCCTTCGTCTGGGACGCGCCAATGCAGCATTGAGCTAACCGCTGGGCCAGCCGCGAGATGACCGGCTTGGCCCATGAAGCGCTCAAGGGCATCGAGGGGCTGTGCCGAAACGATACCGGCCGGTTGCTCAACGCCCGTCACCTGGCCTGGGGAATAACGCGAATCATGACTGTCCGGTGCGGCGTGCTGCTCACCGGCGACAACACGTTCTATACGCAGACCGCGACGGCGCCCGGCCCGGAGCATGAGTGCGTCAGGCGGCGACGGGCCGCCTTTGGCCTCGAAGACCGCTACGGTGTCGTGCCCCGGCTGCGGGAGCAGGTAACCGCGGCACTGCGGCTGTATGCGCTGACAGCCGCACTGCTGGCGCCGGTGCTGGCGGAGGAGGACGTGCCCCTGATCGAGCACGTCACAGCCCGCATCCATCTTGCCCTCGCACCGCATGACTGAGCCGCGCCGGAACGCCCGCTCCTTCGATCAGGGTGACGAAATACGCTGTCGGTGGTGCGTATCCGCCACGGACAATCACCCGCACGGGCTACCAGATCCGGTAGCCATCTGCTGCACCGGCACCATATATTGTGGTACAGTGATAGCAGGTTAGCATTTCGATTGAGCAACGCCGATGACCTGTCCATATTGCCGTGCTCGGGACTCCCGCGTGGTGGACTCGCGCACGGCTGATACCGAGATCCGGCGGCGACGCGAGTGCGAAGGCTGCGGCGAACGCTTCACGACATACGAGCGGGTCGAGTCGTTCACGTTGCGCATCATCAAGAAGGATGGCCGCCGCGAGCCGTTCGAACGGGAGAAACTCGCCGCCGGTGTGCGCCGTGCTTGCGAGAAACGTCCCCTTGCCGTCGATGCCGTCGATGCGCTGGTGGACCGCATCGAGCGGCGGCTGCGGGAATCGGGCCAGCGCGAGATCGCCAGCGCCCAGCTTGGCGAGTGGGTAATGGACCGGCTGCGCGAGCTGGACCAAATCGCGTATGTGCGCTTCGCCTCGGTCTACCGGCAGTTTGCCGACGTAGACTCCTTGCGGCGGGCGCTTGACGAGCTCGACACCGGGGGACGCATCGCCGTTTCCCCTTAGCGCCTCTCCCAGCTCGGGAGAGGCCGGCGCGTGCGGCTGTCCGCGCGCGCATCCCTTTCCCCGCCGGATGTGGCAGGCGGTCCAGACCGGCACGGCGCGCCGCCTTCACGGCGCCGCCGGATGGTGCAATCCCCGTGGACGGGAGCAGCGGCAGTCAGGCGCGACAGCCTAACCAAAGCGGACGGAGAGCAGCATCATGGTCGCCACACCACCGGCAAGCGGGTCCAAGCGCGGAACGCAGCTCAAAGAACACCCGCTGGAGATCTCGCCCAACGCCCGCGTCGTGCTGGAGCGGCGCTATCTGCTCAAGGATGACCGCGGTCACGCCGTCGAGACGCCGGAGCAACTGTTTCACCGCGTCGCCGGCACGCTCGCTGAAGTCGAGCGCCGGTACGGCGCCGGCAACAAGCGTGTGGCCGAGGTGGAGTTGCAGCTCTACAACCTGATGACCCGCCTGGACTTCCTGCCCAATTCCCCCACGCTCGCAAACGCCGGCCGTCCTCTCGGCCAGCTCTCCGCCTGCTTCGTGCTTCCGGTCGAAGACTCGCTGGAGGCGATCTTCGAGACGGTCAAGCACGCGGCGCTGATCCATCAGTCCGGAGGTGGCACCGGTTTCGCCTTCTCGCGGCTACGGCCCGAGGGCAGCATCGTCCGCTCTACCTCCGGCGTCGCATCCGGGCCCGTGTCGTTCATGAAGGTGTTCGACGGCGCCACTGAGGCGATCAAGCAGGGCGGCATGCGCCGCGGCGCCAACATGGGCATCCTGCGCGTGGACCACCCCGACATCGATAGCTTCGTCGCGATGAAAGGCGACATGACGACGCTGCAGAACTTCAATATCTCCGTCGCCATTACGGAGAAGTTCATGCAGGCGCTGGCTGCGGGCGAAGACTATGAACTGGTGGACCCGCGCACCGGCGAGGTCACCGGTACGAAGAATGCCCGCGAGCTGTGGGACCGGCTGATTGCTAACGCCTGGAAGAACGGCGACCCGGGCCTGATCTTCATTGACCGCATCAACGCCGGCACGGCCAATCCCGTCCCCTCCATGGGCCCGGTGGAGAGCACCAATCCCTGTGGGGAACAGCCGCTCTATCCATACGACTCCTGCAACCTTGGCTCTATCAATCTCGCCCAGTTCGTGAAGAGCGGACGCGGTGAGCTGACGGTTGACTGGGACCGGCTGGCGGAGGTCGTGCCGCTCACCGTGCGCTTCCTGGACAACGTGATCGATGCCAACCGCTATCCGCTACCGCAGATCGAGGAGGTGTCGCAGCGCATTCGTCGCATCGGTCTGGGCGTGATGGGCTGGGCAGATCTGCTGTATCAGCTCGAAATCCCCTACGACTCGGACGCGGCGATGGATCTGGCCGAACGGATGATGCACTTCATCCAGGAGCACGCCGACCGAGCCTCAGCGCAACTCGCCTCCGAGCGCGGCGTCTTCCCGGCCTGGGAGGAGAGCATCTACGGCCCTCACTCGCCGTGCGACACGGCGAACAGGCCGCTGCGCAACGCTACCCGTACCACCATCGCCCCAACCGGCACGATCAGCATCATTGCGGACTGCTCCGGCGGCATCGAGCCGGTATTTGCTCTGGCCTTCCAGCGCCAGCACTACCTGGACCCCAAGAACCCCAGGCAAACCACAAAGCTGACCGAAGTCAACAAGTACTTCGAAGCGACGGCGCGGCGCGAGGGCTTCTACTCGGAGGAGCTCATGCAGTTCCTGGCCGAGGGCGGCCACCTGTCAGACCGGCCGGAGGTACCGGAGCGGGCAAAGCGCGTGTTTGTAACGGCGCATGACATCGCTCCCGAGTGGCACGTCCGCACCCAGGCTGCCTTCCAGCGGGCAACGGACAACGCCGTATCGAAGACAATCAACTTTCCTAACGAGGCCACGATTGAGGACGTAACGCTCGCTTACTCCCTGGCGTACGACATGGGCTGCAAGGGCATCACGATCTATCGCGACGGCTCACGCGAGATGCAGGTGCTCAGCCACGCCAAGAAAGAGGACAAGGCCGAGGCGACGCCATTGGTGCAGGAGTGGAAGCCACGGCGCGAGCGATTGCCGGACGAGCGCCGGTCGGTCACCCACAAGTTCCAGGTCGGTGAGCAGGAAGGCTATATCACCGTCGGTCTGTACGACGATGGCCGTCCCGGCGAGGTCTTTCTGCGCGTCTCCAAGCAAGGCTCGACCGTCAACGGTCTGATGGAAAGCCTCGGGCAGTTGACCAGCATCGCCCTGCAATACGGCGTGCCGTTGGAGGGACTGACCAGCAAGCTCAAGAACAACCGGTTTGAGCCGTCCGGCATGACCATGAACCGCGACATCCCCACCGCCACCTCACTGGTGGATTACCTGTTCCGGTGGATGGAGCGGCGGTTCGTCAATCCGGACATGTTCACGGCGGGGTACATCGCCCCGGCCTCCGGATACGGCGCGGCAACCGGTCACACGACAAACGGCAACGGCAAGAACGGCTATGCAAACGGCCATCAGCCGCCAATGCTTGACTTCTCGCTCAACGAGTCCGGGGTAGGCTGCCCCGAATGCGGCGGGCTGCTGCATTACTCGGAGGGTTGCATGACCTGCCGGGGCTGCGGCTATACCAAGTGCGGGTAGCGGCCCTACAACATCCGCGGTCAGCATGGGGACGGTTTGTCGCGGGCCGTCCCCTACGCCTTCCTGCTACACTCCCGAAGCCGGGAGGGACGCGTGTGGACAGCCCAACGTTGACCGTCCGGCTGCTGCGGCTGGCGGACGCGGAGCAGGTAGCAATGCTGCTCAATGACGCGTTTGCCGACGAGTTCGCCGCGGCGGGCCGGCCGCCGATGGCAGTCCTGCGGGGCGTACGCCAGGACGCCTGGGCGCTGCGGGCGCCGTTCCGCCGCGTGATCGCGCCACTCACCGGTGACTTCGCGGTGTTCGTAGCCAGTGTCGATGGTCAGCTCGCCGGCACCACAACTATCAGTGGCGGGCCGGTGCCGGTCATCAGCAGCGTGGCGGTTGCGCCCCCGTATCGGCGGCTCGGCGTTGCGCGGGCACTGCTTGCCCAGGCCGAGCGATACGCCGCCTTGCACGGGCGCGACATCGTAACGCTGGATGTGCTGGCGCACAACGTGCCGGCGATCACGCTGTATGAACGCGAGGGCTATCACGTCGCGCATCCTTACACCGTCCTGGAGACGGTGACGGCCGCGGCGGGGATGCCCGCAGGATGGCGGCTGTCCCGCGTTCGCGACCGGGATGCCCCCGCGTTTGGCGCAGTGGCCCGGCTGTCGCTGCCGGCGGAAGCCCTGGCACTAGTCCCTTCATTGCGCGATCGGTACCTGGGCGGTCCGCCGGTGTGGGTGGAGCGCTTGATGGCTGGGGTCGCTACGTACCGGCGCGTACTGCAACACGACGGCTCAGTGCGAGGCTACGTCAGCGGCCGGATATCCCGCGGGCAGCAGCAGGCGCGCATCACATATCCGCTGCTTCCGCCCGATGCCGGCGTCGCCCTGCCCGGAACGTTGGGCGATGCCGTACGATGGCTCACAGCAGCCGGGGCCGCGTGCGTTCGGGTCGATGTTTCCGCCCAGCGTCCTGATCAGGTGGGTGCGTTGGAGGCGGCCGGCTGGCAAGTTCGCTGGCATTTCTTACAGATGCGCAAGGTCCTGCGGCGGGGCATCCTGGTGGCGGGCCGCGGGGAACGGTGAGGGCCGATGGGGTTCTACTACGGACCGTCTACACCCCCGGGCAAGGACGGCAAGCGGGGCAAGGACGGCCAGGAGCCCGGGGGCTGCATGGAGGCGCTGGTGCTGACCCGCGCCGCGTTTGGAGCGCTGGCCGTTCCGCTGCTGGTGCTGTTCGGCGCAGTAATCGGCCTGGTGCTAGTGCTCTATCTGTTTTCGGTGCACCTGCTGTTGGGACTGGGGGGCATCGTCGCGCTGGTGCTGGGCATCGCCTTCTTCGCCCGCTGGGAGCGCGGCCGCTTCCACTCCGGGCCGCCGCCACTGTGACACCGCTGTAAGCCGAGCGATTGGCGCGACGGCGGTTGAGCGCGGTAAACTGAGGACGACGGCGGCCGATGATCGAAGCAGGCGAGTACCGCGAAGCTCGTTCTGCTGAGGGGAGGGCAGCGGCCATGGCCCACGAGACCTTTCAGTACATCACCGAGATCTTCCCGGAGCGTGAGATCCAGCAGAAGCTGGGAGAATTGGGCAGCGCCGGCTGGGAGCTGATCACCGCGCATTGGGAGGAGTACTCCTACGGCGGCCGCAGCCACTATCAGGCCCGCTGTATTCTCAAGCGGCGCATGGGCATCGTTGAGGACGAGTTCTCCGACACGCTACGAGCCCTCAGCGCCACGTAATCCGCCCCCGCCCTGGCGATGCTGCTAGGGTGTTCGCGCCGCTCTCACCGGCCGTTCCGCCCGGGGCGGCTGTCCACGTAATGCCACGATCCCATCCCGCGCTCTCTACACCTCCACCGCGCACCACCACCTTGCCGGCTCGGTTTCGCAGGAATGCTGGGGCGCCAGGCCAGCGAGTCACTATCTGCGCACCCCGGCAGCGATCCGGTACGCTGGTCAGGCCCCATGCCGGTGCCCCCGGTACCGTGTTGTGGCGGCGCACCGGGCCGAAGGAGTGAACGGATGACGGATCTCTCACCGCTCGCGGACACCGAACTACGCGTGACCTTTCTCGGAACCGGCGCCCCCCGCCCCTCCTTTGACCGCTACGGCCCGATCACGCTGGTGGAAGCAGGCGGTCAGGTGATCCTCGTGGACCCGGGTCCGGGTCTGCGGGAACGCCTGCTCCAGGCCGGGTCATTCGCGCTGATCAGCGGCATCGACCACGTGCTGGTCAGCCACTTGCACTACGATCACACGGTCAGCCTGCCCGATTTGTGGCTGACCGGCTGGCTGTACGGCCGCCGCACACCGCTGGTGGTCGAGGGGCCGGAAGGCACGGTGGCGATGATGCGCCATATCGAACAGGCGTTCACCTGGGACACGGAGTACCGTCGCGCCGTTGGCGTCCCCGCTGCCGGGGTGGATATCCAAGCGCGCGATGTGCAGCCGGGCGTGATCTTCGAGCGCAATGGGCTAACCGTCACCGCCTTCGAGGTTGAACACATGCCAGTTGACCTCGCATCGCGGCAACGCCTCCCCCTGTGGGGACAAACGCTCGGCTTTCGGTTCGATTATCATGGCCGGTCCCTGGTCCTGACCGGCGACACCCGACCCTGCGACAACGTCATCAGCCACGCGGAGGGCGTGGACGTGCTGGTGCATGAGGTCCAAGTCCCATCACCGGACGAGACCGATGAAGCCAAGCTGGCGAATGTCAGCTTGTCGGTGCACACCGAGCCACGAGACGCCGCCAGGATCTTCGCCAAGACCAAGCCACGGCTGGCCATCTACTCCCACATCATCCCGCCGGACGCCACTGAAGCGGAGCTGCTGGCGGCCACTCCCTATGATGGCCCGCTCGTAGCTGCCTACGACATGATGATGGTGACCATCGGCGAACAGATCATCACCGGCCCGCGGCCTCCAGCCCAGGCGCGCAGTTTCGAGCGGTCCGGCGCCATTCGCCCGGCCCACCAGCGGCGCTGATACGGGCGCCGGCACACCTCTCTAGTTCCGGAGGGCCGTGGCCGGCCGCCAACGCTTGCGTTGAATCACAACGTCCAGGATGCGTTTCGCCGCCCTGCTACCGTCGCGTATGCTGCGGGGATGAAGCCGTTTCGGCGCCGGCCGCGACTGCTGCTGGCCCTTCGACTCTGGGCGCTGGTCGCGGCGCTCCTCGTCTCCGCAGGCGCAGCCTGTCGCACTGCCGCATCCCCGTCTCAGGCCCAGGACGTCCGCCCTGCCGTTACCGTCGGGGTGACGCTGCTCACCGCCACATCCGAGCCGCCAACCCCCGTAGCCACTGCCACACCCACCCCCACGCCAAGCCCCAGCCCAGCGCCGGCGCCCATTCCACCCCCTCCACCGGACCCCGTACACACCGCTGACTGGACCGCCGTTGTCGCCGCGGAGACGGGCGCATCCGCTTCCGGTATCCATTTGAGCGAGGTGCTGCTCCTGGATCTGACCGGCGATGGCGCCGACGAAGCGGTCGTCACGGTCTCATCCGGCGGGACCGCGGGGAACATCGCCCTGTTTGTCTATACGGGCGCTGGTGGGCGGCTGCTGCGGCTGCTGGCCCGGCGTGAGCCATCGATCTCCGGCAGTATCGATGGGGGCGTGCTGGTGAGCATCGTTCCTGCTTTCAGCCCGGCCGACCCGCGCTGCTGCCCCAGCTACGTCAAGCGCACCACCTACCGGTGGACGGGAACTGCACTCGAGGAGGCACAGACGCAACTGCTGCCCAACCCCCAGCGCTAGCCCCGGATCTCCGCGACCCGGATACTGTGATAGCCGGTGAGCCGCCAGCATGCAGGTGACTTGCCCGAGGACATGAGCGATGAGCCAGGCAGCAATAGCGTTGGTGGCTGCCAACCTGGCCCGGGTGCGCGCTGCCATTGCCCGCGCTGCCGAGCGGGCGGATCGCGATCCTGCCGGCGTCACCCTGGTCGGTGTGAGCAAGACGTTTCCGGCGGCAGCGGTGATCGCCGCTGCTCAGGCGGGTCTGCGCGACGTCGGGGAAAACCGTGTACAAGAGGGCGCACCGAAGCGAGCGGAGGTTGATGCCGCCGGCGTGCACCTGCGCTGGCACCTGATTGGTCACCTGCAAACCAACAAGGTCAGACCGGCGCTGGCCAGCTTTGATATACTTCACGCTGTGGACAGCCTGCGGCTGGCAGAAGTGATCAACCGCCAGGCCGTCCGCCCGGTCGAGGTGCTGTTAGAGGTCAACGTCGCCGCCGAGGCGGGCAAGTTCGGTTTTGCGGCGGATGAGGTGTTGGCGGCAGCACGGGCAACCGAGCGGCTTGATCACCTGCGACTCCGCGGACTGATGACGGTCGCGCCGGCCGTGACCGATGCCGAGGACGTACGTCCGGTGTTTCGGCAACTGCGGCAGTTGCGTGACGCGCTCGGCCTGGAAGAGCTATCCATGGGGATGTCCGGCGACTTCGAGGTCGCCATTGAAGAAGGGGCGACGCTGGTACGGGTGGGGCGGGCGATCTTCGGAGCGCGCGCCGCCGGACCGCCGGTGTAAGGACAACGGTATGCGACTGAGCGTGCTCGGTGGCGGTTTCATGGGCGAGGCGATCATCGACAAGGTGATTGCCGCCGGCATCTCGCAGCCCGAAGACGTACGTGTCTGCGAGCAGCACGCCAACCGCCGGGACTATCTTGAGAGCCGCTACAAGATTGGCACCGATAGCGAACCGCGCGCGTTGTCCGAGCCGGCCGACGTCCTCGTGCTGGCGGTCAAGCCGCAGGACTTCGGTGGAGTGGCCGAGGCGTTACGCCATCACCTCGACGCCGGCCAGCTGATCGTCTCAATCATGGCCGGGGTACGGATGCAGCACATCGGCGATGCCCTCTCCCGTCACCATGTCGTGCGCGTCATGCCTAACATGGCGGCTACCGTCGGCGAGTCCTTCTCCATCTGGACAGCGATGGAAGAAGTGAATGACGAGCAGCGCGGGCAGGTGCGGACGCTGTTGGGCAGCTTCGGCAAGGAGCTGTTCTCCACTGAAGAAAAGCTGCTGGACATCGCCACCGCCGTCTCCGGCTCTGGTCCCGGCTATGTGATGCTGCTGCTGGAAGCGCTGATAGACGGTGCGGTACATGTCGGGTTACGGCGCGACGTCGCCACGGACATGGTGCTGCAAACCGTCTTGGGGGCGACCCGTTGGGTGCAGGAGTCCGGCCGCCACCCGGCAGAGCTGCGCGCCCAGGTGGCCTCGGCCGGTGGCACCACCGTCGAAGGACTGCTGGCATTAGAGCGGCGGGGCGTGCGCGCCGCGCTGGTAGAGGCAGTGATCGCTGGATTCGAGAAGAGCCGGGCGCTGGGCGGCTAGGGCCGGCCGGTCCGCCACGGAGGCAGGGCAAGGATGAACATCGGCGACTTCATCATTCAGTTCGCGCTCATCCTGGCGTATATCCTCCAGATCGCCATCATCGGCCGTGCGATCATCTCGTGGTTTCCCGTCAGCCCGGAGAACCCGTTGGTGCGCGTGCTCAATGAGATCACCGAGCCCGTGCTAGCGCCGCTGCGCCGCGTCGTCCCCCGCTTCGGCATGCTGGACCTGACGCCGATGATCGCGATCATCATCTTGATGGTTGTGCAGCAAGCACTCACCAAGAACGTGTAGCCACCTGGCTCAACCGCCGGCGCACCTCGTCTGCCGGGATTCCATCGACCGCCACGGTCTTCTGCCGCGCCGTCACGCCGCGCACCACCCGTACATCGCGCGCCGCCACTCCCAGTGCAGCCGCCAGCAGCTTCACCAGCGCAGCGTTGGCCTTGCCCTCGACCGGTGGGGCGGCCAGCCGGACGCATAGCACGCCGTCGCGCATCCCGTCTATGCAATCGCGGCCGGCCCGCGGCGTGACGCGCACATGCAGCCGCGCCGGTTCCACCGCCGGCATTGACAGCCTCCCGGCCCGCCACGCATGCTGGCCGCAGCCCTGGGCCGATGCTAGGGAGCGCAGCGGGGGGGCGTCAACTGTCTATGGGATAGAACACTTGTTCCGAACTGTGTCCGCCGCTATACTGGGGTGGTGAAACAACGATCAGCAGACACGCGGCAGCGGGCACTCGACGGCATGTTGAAGACAGAGAGAAGCGAAATGGCAGCGAACGACCGGCTGAAGGCGCTCGAGGCAACGATTGGCCAGATTGAGAAGCAGTTCGGGCGCGGCGCGATTATGAAGCTCGGGGACGCCCAGAACAAGATGCAGATCGAGGGCATCCCCACCGGCTCCCCCGCGCTGGATATCGCGCTCGGCATCGGCGGGTTGCCGCGGGGCCGCGTGATCGAGATCTACGGGCCGGAATCGGCGGGCAAGTCCACGCTGGCCATGTCGGTGGTAGCGCAGGCGCAGGCACTCGGCGGCATGGCAGCGTACATCGACGTCGAGCATGCCATGGACCCGGTCTACGCCCAAGGCATCGGCGTCAAGACGGAGGACCTGCTGATCTCGCAGCCGGACACCGGCGAGCAGGCGTTGGAGATCTGCGAGGCGCTGGTGCGCTCCAACGCCATCGATGTGGTGGTGGTGGACTCTGTCGCTGCACTGGTGCCGCGCGCTGAGATCGAGGGAGAGATGGGTGACGCCCATGTCGGTCTGCAGGCACGGTTGATGTCCCAAGCGCTGCGCAAGCTGACCGGCGCCATCTCTCGATCCCGCACCGCCGTGATCTTCATCAACCAGCTGCGCGAGAAGGTCGGCATCGTCTTCGGCAACCCGGAGACCACCCCCGGCGGTCGTGCCCTTAAGTTCTACTCCTCCGTCCGCATCGAGTTGCGCCGGGTGGAGACGCTCAAGCAGGGCACACAGCCGGTCGGCTCACGCGTACGCGCCAAGATTGTCAAGAACAAGGTAGCTCCCCCCTTCCGCCAGGCCGAATTCGACATCATGGTCACCGGCAAGAGCATGGGCATCTCCCGCGAGGGCGACATCATCGACCTTGGTGTGGAGGCGGGCATCGTCAAGAAGCTGGGCGCCTTCTTCTCCTACGGTGAGCTGCGCCTGGGCCAGGGCCGCGAAAACGCCAAGGAGTTTCTGCGCCAGAACCCGGACCTTGCCCGCGAGATTGAGGACAAGATCCGCGCGAACTCCGGGGCCACCTCCGCCACCAAGGCCATCCCGGTCCCGGCCGGAATGGATGATGATGATGAGGAGCCGGAGGAGTAGCGCATCCTCGGGCCGTGGCAGCACTGACAGGGGTCCGGCAGCGCGCCGTGCCCCTATCGTGCCTTCGGCCGGCCCATCCGGCAGGGGGCAACCATGCATCGCTCGCCCGGCAAACGCGTCACGTCACCTACCCGCGCCGAGCAGCCCAACCCCCAACCCCTCGTTGGGTCAGGCACTATCACCGCCATCGAGCGCCAGCCGCGCGGCAATCGCTTCAACGTCTTTGTAGATGGAGTGTTCGCACTGGCGCTGACGCCGGAGACGCTGGCGGCGGCGGGTCTGCACACCGGCGCCGCCGTCGCTGGCAACGACCTGATGGAGCTACAGGCTGCCGACCTGCGCCGCCGCGCGCTCGATGCCGCGTTGCGCCTGCTCGGCTACCGGCCGCGCTCCCAGCAGGAGCTTCAGGACCGGCTGGCCCGGCGCGGCCTACCACCGGATGTGATCCGAGCCACCCTCGCGCGGCTACGGGAGCTTGGCTTCGTTAACGATGAGGCGTTCGCCCGCGCATATGTCGAGGGGCACCGTGGGGCCAGCGCACGGGGCGGCCGGCGGCTGCAGAGCGAGCTGCGCCGCAAGGGGGTGGCGGCCGGCGTGGCCGAGCAGGCCATCGCCGAGCAGGACGAAGCCGCCGCCGCCCGCGCCGCCGCCGAGAAGAAGCTACGCTCGCTGCGCGGGCTGGACTACCTGAACTTTCGTAACCGGCTGGCCGGCTACCTGCAACGGCGTGGCTTCGGCTACGACGTCATCCGGCCGCTTGTTCAAGACCTGTGGCGCATCCACAACGGCAGCGCACCTGATGACGACGGCACGCCCTGGGATTGAGCCCGCATCGCCTCAGCATTTACGCATCCTTGGCCCCCCGCTAGATTGAAATGGACAAACGAGCAATCAGCGGCCGCTCCCGCGCGGGAAGCGGTCGATGGCTGATGGGTGAGGGCTGGTGATGCACGACGGTAAGAGCGATGAGGCAATCCGAGAAGCGCGGGCGCAATGGGAGGCAGGGGTGCTAGCCAAGGCGCTCAGCCGCGGGCCGGAGCGCGAGCAGGCGTTTGCCACCAGCTCCATGCCCGTGGACCGGCTCTACACGCCGGCCGAAGTGGCGGACAACGACTACGTACGCGACATCGGCTTCCCTGGTCAGTACCCGTTTACCCGCGGTGTCCAGCCGACCATGTACCGCGGGCGGCTGTGGTCCATGCGCCAGTATGCCGGCTTCGGCACCGCCGAAGAGACCAATCAGCGCTTCCGCTATCTCCTTGCGGAGGGGCAGACCGGCCTGTCCGTCGCGTTCGACCTGCCCACCCAGCTCGGCTATGACTCTGATGACCCCTTCGCCGAAGGAGAGGTCGGCCAGGTAGGCGTGGCGATTGACTCTCTGTACGACATGGAGACGACCTTCGCGGGGATCCCGCTGGACCAAGTCAGCACCTCGATGACGATCAATGCCCCGGCCGCCGTGCTGGTGGCAATGTACGCCGCCGTGGGTGAGCAACAAGGTGTGCCACTCAACCTGCTCCAGGGCACGGCGCAGAACGACGTACTCAAGGAGTACGTGGCGCGCGGCACGTACATCTTCCCGCCGCGCCCGTCGTTGCGGCTGGCGGCGGACCTGATCGCCTTCACCGCACGGGAGATGCCCAAGTTCAACCCGATTTCCGTCTCCGGCTACCATATCCGTGAGGCGGGTTCCACCGCCGTGCAGGAGATTGCCTTTAGCTTCGCGAACGCCATCGCCTACATCGACGCGGCGCTGGAGCGCGGACTAAAGATTGACGACTTCGCCCCGCGTATCTCCTGGATCTTCAACACCCACAACAACTTCTTCGAGGAGATCGCCAAGTACCGCACACTGCGGCGGATGTGGGCACGGTTGCTCAAGCACCGCTACAACCCCGGCCGGCCCGAATCGATGATGCTGCGCACCCACACCCAGACCGGTGGCAGCACACTTCAGGCACAGCAGCCGGAGAACAACATCGTGCGCGCCGCTGTGCAGGCGCTGGC
Source organism: Chloroflexota bacterium (assembly GCA_963170165.1). Classification (GTDB taxonomy): domain Bacteria; phylum Chloroflexota; class Dehalococcoidia; order CAUJGQ01; family CAUJGQ01; genus CAUJGQ01. The sequence goes on from CAUJGQ010000011.1 coordinate 134,371, forward strand.
GGCAGTGCTGGGCGGCGTGCAGTCGCTTGCCCTCTCCTGCTTTGATGAGGCGCTGGCGCTTCCGACCGAAGACGCCCAGCGCATCGCACTCCGCACACAGCAGATCATCGCCCACGAGACCGGTGTCACCGACACGGTGGACCCAATGGCCGGTTCGTACTACCTGGAGCACCTCACCAACGAGCTTGAGCACAAGGCGCAGGATTACTTGGACCGCATCGCGGCCATGGGCGGCGCCGTGGCGGCGATTGAGTCCGGCTGGATGCAGGCGGAGATCCAGGCGGCGTCGTGGACCTATCAGCAGGATGTGGAGAGCGGCAAGGATGTGGTGGTGGGCGTCAACCGCTACACGACCGAGGGCGAAGACCCCAAGCTGATCTTCCGGGTCGATCCCCGCCTGTCTGCAGCACAGATGGCACGGCTGACAGCTGCCCGCACCCGCCGCGATCCCGATGCGGTTGGCCGGGCACTGGCCCGGCTGCGCGCCGCCGCCGAAGGAACCGAGAACCTGATGCCGCCGATCATGGACGCAGTCAAGTCCTATGCCACGCTCGGCGAAATCTGCGGCGTCTTTCGGGAGGTCTTCGGCGACTATCGCGCCCCAACGGCGGTATAGCACAATACAGCGGTTCACCAGTTTCCTGGGGAGGAGAACGTGGACGAGCCGTCCAGTGTCAAGGATCGGATTCTCGCCGCCGCGGTCACGGAGTTCGGGGCGGCGGGCTATCATCACACCTCGCTGCGGTCGGTGGTCGAGCGCTCCGGCTCCAACAAGCCGATGATCTACTACCACTACCAGGGCAAGGAGGGCCTGTACCTGGCCGCCGTCCGCCAGCTACTGCAAGAAACGGCGGACGCCTTGCATGAGGCCACCGCCGTCGAGGCGCCGGCGCTGGTGCGGCTGCGCCGGTTCGCCGCAGGTTATCTCGAGGCCTTCCTGCTGACGCGGCCGATGCTCGGCACCGTGCTCCGAGAGCTAAACGGCCTGGCCACACCGCTGTACAGCGCCATCGCCGACGAGCACGCTCGGCTGATCAACGCACAGCTGCGCCGGATTCTGACCGAGGGGGTGGAACAAGGGGAGTTCCGCCGGCTCGATATCGAGAGCTGCGCCTACGCCATCTCCGGCATCTTGCACCACTGGGTGCGCTACCGCCACGGCCAGCCCGACCTGGCGGTGCGAACCGCGCTCACACAGGTGATGGATTACTACGCCCTTGGGATGCTGTCACGTGCGGCGCTACGCGCCCACCTGGAACGCACCATCGCCTGCTCGGGGGATTGACGGGAGCGGTTGGATCATTTTCGGGGCTTGTCAAGCGCCCGAGCAATGGTACCATCGGTAAGAACCGGCACATGGGGTATTTTGCGGCCGGGAAAGGACACCAGGGGAGAGGGCAATGCCAGTTAGTCAGGACACCCTCAAGGTCCTCAGGACCGAGACGGATTATTCCGGCTTGGGTCTTGAGTGGATGCAGGCGGGAACGGAGCGCGGCATCACCGCGAAACCGGGCCGCAAAGGTCTCACCCTCGAAGAGATCAGCATCGGCAGCTACGGCGACATCCCGGAGTCGAGCCGCAACTACACCGTCCGCCCGCGCGGCGCGGCGTGGCGGCCCAACGCGCCGCGCACCGGCCCGCACTGGGACCGCAAGGGCGAGGTGTGGAGCGCCTCCATCCAGATGCTGTACGAGGAGGCAGTCGCGCGCCAGTGGTCCTCGGCCACGGACATCCCGTGGGAGAAGCTGACCCCCGTCTCCGATGACATGGAGCGGGCGATGTGCCAGCTCTGCACCTTCCTCACCCAGGTCGAGTTCATCGCCGGCGACCTGCCCGGCCGCTGGATCAAGAACATCTCCGCCGACCACTTCGAGGTCGGCCTGTTTCTCGGCACCCAGATCATGGACGAAGCGCGGCACGAGGACGTCTTCCGCAAGCGCGCGCTCGCCAACGGCATGGGCCTGCTGCAGGCCGGCATGGGCGCAACCTCGCTGCTGCAGATTCAGGACTTCGGCGAGATGGCGGCGCTGTTGCACCTCGTCGCCGAAGGCTTCGTTCAGTCGCTGTTCCGCATGGGCGAGCTGATCGCTCAGAACGACGCCGAGAAGAAGATGTTCCGTCTGGCGGCACAAGACGAGTCGCGCCACGTCGCCTTCGGCGTGACGCACGTCAAGTACACCCTGGAGTCGGAGCCGGAGCGCAAGGAAGAGCTTCACCACTACCTGGACCGCAACGAGGGCCTGCTCGGCACCACCCAGGCCGGCCTGACCAGCGGCGGCGCTTCGGCCGAGTCGCTGGCGGTGCTGCTCGGCGGCGGCAAGGACAAGACCGACCTCGGCTACCAGAAGCTGCTAGCCATCCGCAAGCGCCAGATCAACGAGTACATGCACCGGCTCGAGGTCGTCGGCCTGGGTGACCGCCGCGAGCGCATGAACCCGGACATGAAGGCCTTCCTCGATCCGCCACGGAATTAGCGGAGCAGTTAGCTATCAGCGGCCGGCCGTCAGCAGCCATGCTGCCAGCGGCCCTGATGGCTGCCACTCGTTGTGCGCGGAGCCGTCAGCGGACCGCCGTGCGCCATGCGCACCTGCCGGATGGCGCCCTCCAGGGCGGACCGCTGATCGCTGCCTGCGACCACGCTGACTAACTGACACGCTGAGGGATCAGACAATGGCTAATCAAACCGCCGCCAATCAGCAGCCGGCCGGCGATGCGGCTGCCGAAGCCTTTCCTATTAACACCGGCTTCTCTTGGCTCACCATGGAAGTACCACCCATCGCCAAGGCCGTCCCCGGTCCCAAGGGCATGCGGCTGCGCGATGTCGAGAACGAGAACACGCGGCCGGTGCCGGATCACTGGCCGTTTGTCAACGACCATCCCCGCGGTGCGGTCCCGGCAAAGCTGCCGCAGATCCCGGCCGGATACACCATCTTCGAGAAGGCTGATGTCTGGTCTGAGAACTGCATCGACCTGTACGAGGACGCCATCTACGACCGCTGGTCATCCGCCACCTCGATCCCGTGGGAAACGATTGCCCCGCTGCCCGAGGTGAAAGAGGCCGCCATTGACCAGCTCTGCACCGAGCTGAGCGAGCAGGCCTATCTCGATGTGCAAATCCTGTCAAAGTGGCTGGAGCACATCAGCTACGGCTTCAAGGAAGTCAAGAACTTCCTCGCCACATACATCTATGATCGTGGCCGCCACACCGAAGCGTTCCGGAAGCGGGCGCTCGCCAACGGCGGCGGGCTGGGCATCGAAGGCACCGGCATTTACCACCGCGCCATCCTCGGCTCGCTGCGCTATCCCGACTTGGTGATGGCGCTGTTCATCCGTTCCATCTGGACAAAGGCCGTATGTAAGGCGGTGGCCGGGTCAGCGCACCTGGACGTGGACCGCCGGCTGTTCTCCCTTACGGCACAGGACATCGGCCGCCACATCGCCTATCAGATGGGCATGTTGAAGTTCGCACTCGCGAAGGACCCCACCAAGGACAGCTACTTCAACTTCGCCCTCACCCGCCACGAGTTGCAGTTTGTCGCCGAGACGAACTTC